>NZ_JAFEJA010000002.1:1226186-1530748 GCF_016919245.1 Streptomyces zhihengii
CTGCGCGCGCTGCCAGGTGTCGGGCATTTCCTCGTCGGCGACGTGTGGGCCGCATACGCCGACGAGCTGCGTGCGCTCGCCGACCGCGTCGACGGCCGATCGGCCACCCTGTGTGAAGACTGAGCGTCATGCGGTCGGCGCGGGTCACACCGGCGACCCCCGCCTGTCGGCAGGAGCGCCGGCCGCAAGCTGCCGGTGCACGCGGCGACACCCGGCGACATGCCGCAACACGGCTACGTCCGCATCCGAACGCGGCCCGGACGTGCGCATCGAGCCCGGTTCCGGCTCCACGTCCTGGCCGGGGAGCCGTCGCCCCTCGTGGGCCCGCCTGCTGCACCGGGCGCTGTGTGACGCCAGTCTTCAACAGCTCGGCCCCTGTTGAGAGCAGTGCAGTACCTTTCGTTCATGGAAAACGCAGGCCTTTCCGGCGGGACACCGGCACGAGCGGATCGTCTCATCAGGGTGCTGTCGTGGTGGTGGGTGTCGGCTCCGCTCCTTCTGTGCGCACCGGCGATCGCGCACGCGATGGGATGGCCGGAGATGCGACGGGAGGCCGGTCGGGCGTTCGGTCTGCTGGCTCTGCTCACCGCCGTGCTCGCGCCCGCAGTTGGATTGGTGGTGGCACGGCTCGCGGACCGGCGAGACGTACGCGGGCGATTCTTGATCATGGCCGCGGTGTCCAGCGTTCCGGTTGTCTTCTTCCTGGTCTTCGGACTGCTGCTCGCCGAGTGCCCGGACGGTGCGGCCGGCTGCTGAGCCCCTGCCTCGTAACCGCGGCCCGGTTTCCTTCGAGCGAGGCAGGTGCCCTGCAATTTCACTTGCCGGTGCACCGGTTGCTCTGCCTCCCGAATGGGTGAAGGCTGGTCATGAGGGTCCTGTGGCGGGCGACCCGGCAGCATGTATGACACTCCCGCCGCGATCCTGGGCAATCATCCGGTCACAACGCGCCGGGTCGGTGTCGGTGACTCGGCTCACCAACCGTGCGGTACTCCTGCCGGGCGTCGAGGGCGGTACGTTCAACGCCAAGCTCCGCTCCGGAACCGCCGCCTTCGCATCCTTTCGGATCGTGCACGGCATCGCGATGTCCAGCCTCGGTGTCCGTGCGACGGAAACCCGTCCCACGGACAACCCCTCAACGCAGCAGCAGGCGGCTCGCCGGCCCGGAGCGTTGATCTGGAGATCGACAAAGGCGGCGATGCCGACAGGATCGCTGCCGCGCGAAATCCGAACGGGCGGGGCCGTGCAGTGCTCGCCACTGAGGCGGGTCACCCGTTGGGGCCATCACGCAAAGGACCAAGCCGTCGGAGGCGGCCATGTCACACCTGGAACCCACGAACCACTGGGTCAAGCACACCTCAAGCATCCCTGCGAACTTCGGCGAGGAGATCAAACTCTTCGTACGGGAGTACAGTGACGGATCCGGCGGTACACCCAAGCCGGTCCTCATGCTTCACGGCAGGAGCGTTCCGGCTCTGCCCGGCTTCGACCTCGTACTCCCCCCGCCCGGCGGCTCCCCGCACCCGGACACCAGCTACAGCTGGGCCCAAGCCCTGGCGGACAAGGGCTACGACGTGTACATCATGGACCTCCAAGGGTCCGGGCTCTCGCCCCGCCCGAGGATGGACGACCCGTGCAACGCCAATCCGGCCCAGCGGGGCTTCCTCAAGACCAATCCCGGTACGGGGCACTGCTCCGCGACAGCGTCCTACCCCTCCCAACTGGGCAACTCCCAGAGTGAATGGGACGAGCTGGGCACCGTCGTCAAATTCATCAGGAACCGGTGTGCCAACGAGCAGGTGTCCTTCATCGGCTGGTCTGCGGCCGCGTTCGTCATGGGGCCGTACACACTGCAGCATCCGGGTGACGTCGCGAGGCTGTTCCTTCTCGCGCCCATGTTCCCCCCGAACGGCCGATGGTCCACGGACCCCGCCGCAGCGTTCGCTCCGCCTGCCGGAACAGGCCTGCCCACAAAGGCCGTGTCCGACCCGGCCGCGGCCTTCGGGTTCCCGATGAACCTGACCAGCAAGGCGGGGCTGCAAGCAGGCATCAGTGATGCGACTCTGGCCGATCACGTATGGCGGGCCATCATGGACAGCGACAGCACCGGCAAGAAGTGGGGTGGTGCAACCGCCGGGGCACCCGAGGGCGTCATGCGGTGGCGCAACTCCTACTGGTGGGGCTGGAACAGGAGCACCGTGCCGCACGGCCCCACGCTCGGCAGCACTGTGCCGGTGTGCATCGTCTATGGGGACCAGGACAGAACGGCCAATACTCCGGAGGAGCTGGGGCCGGTGCTGCACTTCTCCGTTCCCAAGCTCTACCAGGCGATCCCGGGCGCCGACAAGCTGATGTTCCGTGTCGAGGGCTGGGACCACAACCCGGTGTGGGAACGCAAGGCCAACCAGCTCCTGCAGCACATGTGCGTGAAGTGGCTCGAGGACAAGAAGGTGTACGGCGTCCAGAAGGGAAGCTGGGTCAGGGACCTCGACGGCGTGCTGTCGCCATCGGAATGAGCCCCTGGCCGACAGATGGCGCCAGGGACAGGATTTCCGGAGAACGCCGGAGGGCCGGAAACCTCACGGATTCCGGCCCTCCGGCGGCATGCGCCGCGCGCTTGCGCCCCGGGTCAGTCCTGCCCGCCGAAGCGCTCCCGGTAGGACTCCATGTCCTCGTCGGTGATCTTCGCGAAGAGCACGGGCGGGACCGTGAACGCGGTGCCGGCCGGGACCGCGTCGAGCGAGCGCGCCTGCGCCGGGCTCACCCAGCGCGCGGTGTCGGACTCCAGCGCGAAGGCCGCGCGCATCGCGGCGGAGGTGGTGGGGATGAACGGCTCGGAGACCACGGCGTAGAGGTGGATGAGGTTCATCGCCGTGCGCAGGGTGAGCGCCGCCGCCTCGGGGTCGGTCTTGATCTCCAGCCAGGGCGCCTTGGTCTCCAGGTACGAGTTCCCCGCGGACCACAGCGCGCGCAGGGCCTGGGCCGCCTTGCGGAACTGGAGGGTGTCCATGTGGGTCTCGTACTCGGCCAGCAGCGAGGCGACCTCCTCGCCCAGCCGCGTCTCGGCCTCGCCGGCCTCCGTGCCCTGCGGCACCAGGTCGCCGAAGCGCTTGCGGGAGAAGGAGAGCACCCGGTTGACGAAGTTGCCGAGGGTGTCGGCCAGGTCCTTGTTCACCGTGGCCGTGAAGTGCTCCCAGGTGAACGCGGAGTCGTCGGACTCGGGAGCGTTCGCGATGAGGAAGTAGCGCCAGTAGTCGGCGGGCAGCAGCTCCAGCGCCTGGTCGGTGAAGACACCGCGCTTCTGGGAGGTGGAGAACTTGCCGCCGTAGTAGGTCAGCCAGTTGAAGGCCTTGACGTAGTCGACCTTCTTCCACGGCTCCCGCACGCCCAGCTCGGTGGCCGGGAACATCACGGTGTGGAAGGGGACGTTGTCCTTGGCCATGAACTGGGTGTAGGTCACGTCCGTGGCGCCCTCGGGGCCGTACCACCACGACCGCCAGTCACGGGTCTCGCCCGGGGCGGCCGCGTCCGCCCACTCCTTGGTGGCGCCGATGTACTCGACGGGGGCGTCGAACCAGACGTAGAAGACCTTGCCCTCCGCGGCGAGCTCCGGCCACGTGTCGGCCGGGACGGGCACGCCCCAGTCCAGGTCCCGGGTGATGGCACGGTCGTGCAGGCCCTCGGTGAGCCACTTGCGCGCGATGGAGGACGCCAGGTGCGGCCACTCGGCCGAGACCTCGTCGATCCACGCCTCGACCTGGCCCTGCAACTTCGACTGGAGGAGGAAGAGGTGCTTGGTCTCCCGCACTTCGAGGTCCGTGGACCCGCTGATCGCCGAGCGCGGCGCGATCAGGTCGGTCGGGTCGAGGACCCGGGTGCAGTTCTCGCACTGGTCGCCCCGGGCGCGGTCGTAGCCGCAGTGGGGGCAGGTGCCCTCCACGTAGCGGTCGGGGAGGAAGCGCTCGTCGGCCGGCGAGTACACCTGCCGGATCGCCCGCTCCTCGATGTAGCCGTTCTCGTGCAGACGGCGCGCGAAGTGCTGCGTGATCTCCGCGTTCTGGCTGCTGGAACTGCGGCCGAAGTAGTCGAAGGAGAGGGCGAAGCCGTCGTAGACGGCCTTCTGCACGTCGTGGGCCTGCGCGCAGAACTCGTCGACGGGCAACCCGCGCTCCTTCGCCGCGAGTTCCGCGGGGGTGCCGTGCTCGTCGGTGGCGCAGATGTAGAGGACGTCGTGGCCGCGCCGGCGCAGATAGCGGGAGTAGACGTCGGCGGGGAGCATGGAGCCCACCATGTTGCCCAGGTGCTTGATCCCGTTGATGTAGGGAAGTGCGCTGGTAACAAGGTGTCGAGCCATCCTGAGATGCTCCCTTTCGTGTGTACGGAGCCGTCCGCGGGGCAGTGGCAGGCTCGGAGAGTGCCAAACACGACGGCCGTCTCGGGACAGGCGGCCAAGCGAGTCCACGAAGACGGCCAATCGGCGTTCATCCTACGTGACCAGCGGCGGTGATCCGCGCGACGCCGGCGGGCGGCCCGAGGCGCCGGACCGGCCGCTCGCCGGACGGCCGGATGTCCCGTGCCCGGGCATGGGCCCGGGCACGGCGTGGGGCGGGGCGCGGGGGGTGGCGGCCGAGGAGGGTACGGAGGGCCGCGGGGCGGTGTCCGCGCATCTGGGGGCGCGCAGCAGATTCCAGCCGGGCCGGCGGGCTTCGGAGAACGGGCTCCTCCCGCCGGACGCGGCCCTCGCCGCCCGGTCCGGCACGGCCTGACGCGAGCGGCGGTGATCCGCCCCCCCCATGACGGTGATCCTCCTGGGCCGACCGCTCGTACACTGACGCGCATGGAGGACCACACGGTCACCGGGATCGGCGCACGGCCCGCGCCCGCCCTGCGGGAGTACGTCGACTCCTATGTCGGCTTCGACCTCCGCGGGCTCCCGGCGGGGGTGCACTGCGGCCCGCCGAGCCGGGCGCTCACCGCGGTGATCAGCCTGTCGGACCCTCTGGAGGTGGCGGCGGGTGTCGACGACGGATCGCCGGTCACCCGGTTCGGCAGCGTGGCCGGCGGTCTGATGTGCCGGTCCGTCGCGATCCACCACGACGGACGCCAGCTCGGTGTGCAGATCTCGCTGACACCGCTCGGCGCCCGGGCCGTCTACGGCCTGCCCGCCGCCGAGCTCGCCCACCGGCTGGTCCCCCTCGACGAGCTTCTCGGAGGGCTGGCGGCCGAGCTGGTCGACCGGCTCCGGTCGGCCACGACATGGGCGGCACGGTTCACCGCGCTGGACGAACTGCTCCTCCGGGCTGTTGGCCGCGGCGCCGGCGAGGACCGCGTGCGACGGCTCCGTCCCGAGGTGGCCGAGGCATGGCGCCGCCTCGTCGCCGCGCGGGGCTGCGTCCCGGTCGGGGCGGTCGCCGCGGAGCTCGGCTGGAGCCGGCGGCACCTCACCGAGCGGTTTCGCGGTGAGCTCGGCCTGTCCCCGAAGACCTTCGCCCGAGTCCTGCGCTTCGAGCACGCGCACCGACTGGCGGCGGCGCGGGACCCGCTCCCGTGGGGCGATGTGGCCGCCGTCTCCGGCTACGCCGACCAGGCCCATCTCGTGCGGGACTGGCGCGAGTTCACGGGCCGGTCGCCGACGGCCTGGCGTCGCGGCGAAGTCCTCCTCGGAGCCGGGTAGCGCCGGCTGCGCGCCCTTCGCGCCGGCTTCTCTTCCCTTTTCTTCAAGACCGCCCGACCGCCGGCGCGGACGATCGTCGGCATGAGACTCCTCAACGACGAACCCCGTGCCATGGACCTGCGGACCGTCCCCGTGCACCTCGGACTGGGATCGACGGCGAAACCCGTCGAGGGCTTCGCCTGGGACCCGGAGGCGCTCCGGGCCTACAGCGCCGCGGTCGCGGCGGACGGCGCCGAGGGCCGGATGGTGATGATCTTCGACGGCGACGGGCCCGGCGACCACTGGGAGCGCCACCCCGCGGGAGACGAGCTGGTCGTCTGCCTCAGCGGGTCGGTGACGGTCACCCGTGACGTGGACGGGGTGCCCGACCGCGTACCGCTCGGGCCGGGCGAGGCCACCATCAACCCGGCCGGGGTGTGGCACGCGGTCGACATGGAGGGGCCGTCGTCCATCCTGGCCGTCACCGCGGGACTCGGCACCGACCACCGTCCCCGGACCGACCCCGGCCCGACCGGACACGCCGGCACGCCCGGCCCGGAGGAAGCGCCGTGACGACACGTATCGCGTGCCTCGGCGACAGCCTCACCCGCGCGCAGTTCAGCGTCGACTACCTGGAACTTCTCGGACGACGCCACCCTCCCGGCGAGGTGCGGCCCGCCCGCCTCGGCGTCAACGGCGACTTCGCCTACAACCTCCTGCAACGCCTCGACGCCGTGGTCGCCGACCCGCCCGAGGTGATCACCGTGCTGATCGGGACCAACGACGCCCGAGCGAGCCTCGCCGGCTACCCCGTCGAGCAGGCCGTGAAGCGCAAACGGCTCCCCGGCCGCCCGTCGGCCGGCTGGTTCCAGGAGTGCCTGGGAGCCGTCGTCGCACGGCTGCGGGCGGAGACCGACGCGACGATCGGTCTGCTGTCGCTGCCGGTACTCGGCCAGCGACTCGACGGAGCGGCGGCGCAGGCGTCCCACGCGTACAGCCGGATGATCGCCGAGGTCGCCGCCGGCAACGGGGTGGCCTGCCTTCCGCTCCACGAACGCCAGATCGAGGAACTGCGCCGGGCGGACCCGCCGCCGATCGCGTACCGGGAGGTGACCCCCGCGGAGGTCGTCGGCGTCCTCGCCCAGCACAAGGTGCTCCGCCGCAGCCTCGACACGATCTCGCGGCGGCGAGGTCTCGTGCTCACGACCGACCAGATCCACCAGAACAGCCGCGGCGCGGCGCTGATCGCCGAGGTCATCGACGCCGGTCTGCTCGCCCGGAGCGGCTAGCCGCTCCGGCGCCCGGCCGCCCGGCCGGTCGGATGCCGTCCGCCGCGCGGACGACGCATGCGTCGAGGGGCGGCTCGTGGGCCGGTGCCGTCTCCTCGGAGCGCCGCGGCCCGGGACGACGGGCGACGCGGGTGGCATCGGCCGCCCGCGTCGCAGGAGCACAGGCCGTCAGGCCGGCTCGGTCAGTTCGGCCGCGCCGAAGGACACGTCGAAGCGGTCGCACCAGATGGCGAGGCTGGAGAAGTCGGCCGGGTCCACCGTCGGGGGTACGGGGTAGTTCTGGTCGCCCTTGTTGCCCTTCAGCTTGCCGAGGCTCACATGGGCGCCGTCGTCGAACACGTGCCAGCCCGCGCGGCCCTCCACGACCCGCGCGTCGGTCAGCAAGACGCGCAGGTCCGGGCCGTTGCTGGTGTCGAGGTTCTCCAGGCGGATGGTGTGGCTGCCGTCCGGCAGCCGGATGAGGCGCACCGTTCCCGAGGTCTCGTGCTCGTGGCTGATGAGCCGGCCCTCGGCCACCGTTCGCGGTGACGGCGGGGGAGCGGTGGCGGACCCGGTGGCGTCGGACGGCTCGTCCGCGGCGGGCGCGGTGCCCGGCAGCGCCTCCCGCACCGTCTCGTCCTGCCAGAGCTTCCACGGCTGGAACCAGTACAGCCCCACTCCCGCGAGGGCGATCGCCCCGGACAGTGCCACGGCCCAGGACCTGCGCCTTCGATGCCGCCCGTCGTCCATCGCGGCCCCCCTTCACGTACGTCGGAACGCCATTCAACGATGCCGGGCACCGGCCGCGCCAGCTCGCCGCACTCCCGCCCGCACGGAGCCGGTCCCCGCCTCCCCGGCGGGATCACCAGCCGCCGGTGCCGGGGCCGCCCTTGAACGGACCCTGGATCTCGGAGGTGATCCAGCCGCCGTAGAAGTCCCCCTCCTGGGCGACGACCTCCTCACCGCCGACGGTGCAGTGCAGTGCGGAGGGATAGAAGGCCAGGTGGCCGCGGAGGGCCTCGTACCGGCCGAGGGGCTGCTCGTAGCTCCAGGCGGCCCCGGGCACCACGATGTCGTCGGTGACGACGTCCCAGTAGGACGCCGTGCCCTTCCACTCGCAGTGGGTACGGCCCGGCCGGGCGCGCAGCAGCTCCGCCCGGACGTCGCCGCGGGGCACGTAGAACACCGGCGGATGGCTGGTCTCCAGGACCCGCAGGCTCGCGCGGGTGTCCGCGACGACCTGGGAGCCCGCCCGGACGGTCACGCGGCGGTCGTCCCCCGCCAGTTCCGGGGGCCTGGGGTAGTCCCACACCGACTCCATGGGCCGCGCGCCGGACCGCGGCATGCCCTGGGGGCCGCCCGGTGTGCCGTCAGTGTTCATCGAGGTCTCGATTCCCGGTGTCGTCCGACTGCCTGTGCCACGTGTTTCCTCCGCACCCCGGCCCACGGATGCGCGCCCGCCACGGGAGCGGCGCCGCGCGGGAGCGTCCGCCGGGGGCGGCCGTCGGACGACTGCCCGGGACCGCTGCCGGGGCGCGCGGCCCGGGGGATCCTCGCCTCCCGCCTGTCCACTCCGTGAGACGACACCGGTTCCGCCCACCGGCCCCGCGAAGTCGCCGGGTCGTTCGGCGTCGAACGGTTCCACGAGGTCCCCCGCCCTCTCCGCGGTCCCGGGCAGCGGACGGGGCGGGAGCGCCGGCCGACGGGTGTTTGACGCGTCCCGGGGCACGGGCGATCGTTCCCGTGCGCGGCACCGCTCCGCCCGCACGTGCGCGCGCAGCCGCTCCGTCAGTCATGAAGGGGTTCGTCGTGATACCTGCACGGAATGTGAGCCTGCTGCCGCAGACCAACCAGTTGCGCGCGCTCCACACGGTCGTACGCAACAGGGGCGTCTCGGGACGGGAGTTCGAGGTCTTCTCGCGCCGGATCATCCGGCTGCTGCTCGAAGCGGGGCTGGATCTGCTGCCGTTCGAGGAGCGCGAGGTCACCACTCCCGTCGGGGAGACCTACCACGGGCTGGGTTTCACCCGGCCGGTCTGCGGCGTCTCCGTGGTACGCGCCGGGGAGAGCATGGAGGCCGAGCTGCGCGAGATGATCCCCGGCATCGGCATCGGGAAGATCCTCATCCAGCGCGACCGGCGGACGAAGCAGCCCGAGCTCTTCTACCACCACCTTCCCGCGGGCATCGCCGCGAGCCATGTCCTGCTGATGGAGCCCATGCTCGCCACCGGCGGATCGGCGCTCGCGGCGCTGGACGTGCTGCGCAAGGCCGGAGTCCCGGACGAGAACGTCGTCCTGGTCAACTTCCTCGCCTCCCCGCAGGGTCTGGAGCGGCTCGGCCGTGAGGCCCCGGCCGTGCGGATCGTGACCTCGTCCGTCGAGGACGGTCTCAACGAGCACGCGTTCATGGTTCCCGGGATCGGCGACTTCGGGGACCGGTACTTCGGCACGGTGGCGACCACCTCATGAGACAGCGTCTCGCGACCGACTCCGCGCTGACCGTGCTGGCGCCCGTCGTCTGGGGCAGCACCTACCTGGTGACCACGGAGTTCCTCCCCCCGGACCGCCCGCTGCTCGCCGCCGCGGTGCGTGCGCTGCCGGGCGGGCTGATCCTCACCCTGCTGGGCAGGCGGCTGCCGTACGGCCCCTGGTGGTGGCGGGTGCCGGTGCTGGGGGCCCTGAACATCGGCTTCTTCTTCTACCTCCTCTTCCTCGCCGCCTACCACCTGCCGGGCGGTGTCGCCGCGCTGGTCGGGTCGGTGCAGCCGCTCGTGGTGCTGGTGCTGTCGGCCCTGCTGCTGAACGAGGCGGTCCGCGGCTGGCAGGTCGGTGCCTGCGTGCTCGGCGCGCTCGGTGTGGGCATGCTGGTGCTCGGCCCCGAGGCGCGGCTCGACGCGGTGGGGGTGGCCGCCGGGCTGGGGGCCGCCCTCTGCATGGCGTCGGGCATCGTCCTGACCAAGCGCTGGGGCCGCCCGCCGGGGGTGGGGCTGCTCACCTTCACGGGCTGGCAACTGGCCGTCGGCGGTGTGCTGATCGCCCCGGCGGCCCTGGTCGGCGAAGGGCTTCCCGAGCGGATCACCGGGACGAACGTGGCGGGCTTCGCCTACCTCAGCCTCATCGGCGCCCTGCTGGCGTACGCGGTCTGGTTCCGCGGGATCGAGCGGCTGCCCGCACTGACCGTCTCGCTGCTCGGCTTCGCCAGCCCGGTCGCCGCCTGCCTCCTCGGATTCCTCTTCCTGCGGCAGGGCCTGACGCTCGTCCAGGCCGCCGGTGCGGCCGCGGTGGTCGGCGCGGTCCTGCTGGCGCAGCGCTCGACGGCCCGGGAGTCCCGAGCGGCGCGCGGCCCCGCCCCGGCAGGCGTCCGGCGGACCCGCGCGGACCGGCCCGAGGGCGCCGCACGGTCGGCTCCGCACCCCGCACAGAAGGAGGAGGCGTGACGCGCCCGGTCCTGTTCGACCTCGACGGAACCCTCGTGGACACCCCGAGCGCCATCGTCGAGAACTTCACCGCGACCCTCGCCTCGCTCGGCCTCCCGGCCGTGTCCGCCGAGGACATCCGGGGCACCGTCGGCAAGCCCCTGGAGAAGGCGTTCGCCGAGCTCATCGGTGACTTCCCGGTCACCGTCGAGGAGGCCGTCCCCCGCTACCAGCGGCTGTACCGCGAACAGATCGTGCCGCGGGCCCAGTCCCTGCTGTATCCCGGTGTCGCGGACGGTCTGGCGCGGCTGCGCGAGGCGGGCTTCGTCCTCGCCGTCGCCACCAACAAGCACACCGCGAGCGCCGAGGTGCTGCTGGAGGCGGCGGGCATCCGGGGGCACTTCGCCATGGTGGTCGGCGCGGACGCCGTCACGGAGCCGAAGCCCGCGCCGGAGACCGGGCTGCTCATCGCGGCCGGCCTCGGTGCTCCGGCCGATCGCGCGATCATGGTCGGCGACACCACGCACGATCTGCTGATGGCCCACCGCGCCGGGATGCGATGTATCGCCGTCACCTACGGCATCCACTCGCCCGCGGAACTGGCCGCGGCCGGGCCCACCTGGACGGCGCGGTCCTTCGCCGAGGTCGTCCAGCTCATCGTCGACGCGGAGTGAGCGCGGAGTGAGCGCGGGGCCCGTGGGCCCCGCCGCCCCGGCGGCTGCGGCCGTGGCACGCCGCGCCGCCCTTGGGATCGCCGGCGCGCAGCGGCACGGCCGTCCGCCCGCGCACCGGCCCACCCCGCACGTCCAGCACCAGGCCGACACCGGCACACCCGGCCCCGGCTGCCGGGGCCGTCGCAGCTCACACTCCCGAGGGGATCTTCGGACATGGGCATCACGTCACCGAGACCGGAAGAGCACCACCACGACTCGCTGCCGTCCCTGCTGCGCCGTCAGGCCCGCGCACACCGCGGCCGCGTCGCCGTCTGCGGGGCGGAGGGCGACCTCACGTTCGGCGAACTGCGGGACGCGGCCGAGCGGATCGGCTCCCACCTGGTCGGCCTCGGGGTGCGGCCCGACACCTGTGTCGGCCTCTTCGCCGAGCCCTCCGCGGACGTGGTGACGGGCGTGTGGGGCATCCTCACGGCCGGCGCGGCGTATCTGCCGCTGTCGCCGGACTACCCGGACCCGCGGCTGCGCTACATGGCCGACGACGCGGGTGTCCGGGTGGTCGTCACCCAGCCGCACTTACGCGGCCGGCTCCGCGGACTGGTCTCCGAGGGGACGGTGGTGGTCACCGTCCGCGAGGCCATGGCCGCGGCCGGCCGGCATCCTCTTCCCGAGGTGAGGGGCGAGCACCTCGCGTACGTCATCCACACCTCGGGGAGTTCCGGCAGCCCCAAGGGCGTGATGATCGAACACCGCAGCATCGTCGCGCAGGTGCGCTGGCTGGAGCGCAACGGCCACATCGGCCCCCAGGTGTCCGTCCTGCAGAAGACGCCGATCAGCTTTGACGCGGCGCAGTGGGAGATCCTGGCCGCGGCCGCAGGCACCCGCGTTGTCATGAGCACGCCCGGTATGTTCCGGGATCCGCAGGGGATCGTCGCCCTGATCCGCGAGCGGGGCGTCACCGCGCTGCAAGCCGTCCCCACACTGCTGCGCGCCCTCGCCGACACCGACGGCTTCCCCGCCTGCGCCACACTGGCGCGCGTCTTCTCCGGCGGGGAGGCGCTGACCCGCTCCCTCGCCCAGGACCTGTACCGCGCCCTCCCGGGCATCTCGCTGGTCAACCTCTACGGCCCGACCGAGACCACCATCAACGCGACCTCTCTCCGGATCGACCCGGACTCCCTCGGCGACTCCTGCCCCTTCCTGCTCCCCGTCGGACATCCGGTGGACGGCGTCACCTGCCACGTCCTGGACGAGAACCGGCGTCCCGTCGGCGCCGGCCGGAGCGGGGAGCTGTACATCGGCGGAATCCAGGTCGCCCGCGGCTACACCGGACCCCCGGACGCCACGCGGGAGCGCTTCCACCCCTCACCGTTCCACCCCGGCGAGCGCCTCTACCGGACGGGCGACCTCGCCCGGTGGAACACGGACGGCACCCTCCAGTTCGAGGGCCGCGTCGACAACCAGGTCAAGCTGCGCGGTCACCGGATCGAACTGGAGGAGGTCGCGTCACGCGTCGAGGAGCACCCCTGGGTCCGCAAGGCCGTCGCCGTCGTCACCCCGGACCCGCGCACCGGCTCCCCGACGCTCGTCGCCGCGGTCGAACTCGACGAGCGCACGGCCGCCCTGATGGACCAGGGCCGCGCCGACTCCGGACACCACCGGTCGAAGTCCTCCAGGCTCCAGGTCACCGCCCAGCTCGCCCACCGCGGTCTGCGGGAGCCGGCCCTCCTCGCCGGACGGCCGGTCGTCCGGCTCGCCTCGCCGGAAGCATCCGACGAGCAGCGCCTGACCGCCTTCGCCCGCAAGACGTACCGCTTCTACGAAGGCGGCCGGGTGACCCTCGACGACGTGCGCGCGCTGCTCGCCCCCCGGCCCGCCGAGGCCCCCGCCCCGGGCGAGGTCACCGGTCTCACCGCCGCCGAACTCGGCCACCTGCTGCGGTGGCTGGGCCCGCACCGGAGCGCCGAGCGCCTGCTGCCGAAGTACGCCTACGCCTCTCCCGGCGCCCTCTACGCCACCCAGCTCTACCTGGAGATCGACGGCGTCGCCGGACTGTCGGGCATCTACTACCACCACCCGGTCGACCACACCCTGGTCCGGGTCGGCGACCACCCCTCGGCGGGCGGCGCACCCGGGCTGACGCTCCACTTCCTGGGCAAGCGCCGCGCCATCGAGCCGGTGTACCGGAACAACATCGGCGAGGTGCTGGAGTTCGAAGCCGGACACATGCTCGGCGTCCTGGAGGAGGTGCTGCCCCCGTACGGCCTGACCGTCCGCCCGGCCGGCCACCACCCGTCGGTGGCACCCCTGCTCGACGCGGCCGACGACGACCACTACCTCGGCACCTTCGCGATCGTCCCGCACGACGGCCGCCCCCGGCCGGAGGAGGCGGAGCTCTTCGTCCAGGCCCACGGCGACCGGGTCGCGGGCCTCCCGGGCGGGCTCTACCGCCTCCACGAGGGCGAACTCGTCCCGGTCGGCGCGGACGTGGTGGAGCGGCGCCATGTCATCGCGATCAACCAGGGCGTGTACGACCGGGCCTCGTTCGGCATCAGCGCCGTCTCCCGCGCGAGCGAGGCGTGGCGGCACTACATCGTCCTCGGCACGCTGCTGCACCGGCTCCAGCGCGTGCCGGGCATGGGCCTCATGTCGGCCGGCTACTCCTCCCGGTCCGGCCACCCGCTCCCGGCGTCGCTCCGCCTGGACGAACTGCTGCGCCTGGCCCGCGTGCCCGCCGCACCGGCCTCCTACTTCTTCGTCGGCGGCCGCGTCACCACCGGGCAGACCGAACACCAGGGCATGGACGAGGACGCCGTGCACACCCAGGGGCCGGCCGAGATGATCCGCGAGGACGCCGGGCGCTTCCTCCCCGACTACATGGTCCCGGCCCGGGTGGTCGTGGTGGACCGGCTGCCCGTCACCGCCAACGGCAAGACCGATCTCACCGCGGCCGCGCTCCTGCCCGAGGTGACGGCGGCGGGCACCGCGGCCGTCCATGTCGAGCCCGCCACCCGCACCGAGCGCTGGCTGGCCGCCGAGTGGGGCCGGCTGCTGGGCTACGAGAAGGTCTCCACCCAGGACGACTTCTTCGCCTCCGGCGGCAACTCCCTGCACTCCGTGGCTCTCGTGAACAGGGTGAACCGGCGGTTCGGCACGCGCCTGCCCCTGCAGACGGTCCTCGACGTCCCGAGACTGGCCGACCTGGCGGCGCGCATCGACGACGGCGCACCCGCCTCCGCCTCGCGGCTCGTGCGCCTCGGCGGCGACGGCCGGGGCACCCAGGTCTTCGTCTGGCCGGGGCTGGGCGGCTACCCGATGAACCTGCGCCCGCTCGCGCAGGGCGTCGCCGGTGAACGCTCGCTGATCGGGATCCAGGCCCACGGCGTCAACCCGGGCGAGACGCCCCACACCACGATCCGCCGGATGGCGGAGGCGGACGTCGCCGAGATCCGCCGGATCCAGCCGATGGGCCCGTACACGCTCTGGGGCTACTCGTTCGGCGCCCGGGTCGCCTTCGAGGCCGCCTGGCAGCTGGAGCAGGCAGGCGAGAAGGTGGAGAACCTGCTGCTCATCTGCCCGGGAAACCCGCCGGTGCGGAAGCGGAAGGGCGCGGGCCGGGCCCGCGCGGCGTCGTTCGCCGACCCGGCATACGTCTCCGTCCTCTACTCGGTGTTCGCCGGCACCGCCCACGGCCCCGGTGTGGACGCCTGCCTCCGCGAGACCGCGGACGAGGACTCCTTCACCGCCTTCGTCCGCCGGACCATCCCCACGCTCGACGAGGGGACCGTGCGCCGCGTCACCGAGGTCGTCGCGGTCACCTACGCGTTCGAGTACACCTTCCGCGAACTCCGGGAGCGCCGAGTGGAAGCACCCGTGACCGTCTTCAAGGCGCGCGGCGACGACTACTCCTCCCTGGAGAGCGCCTCCGGCTGGTCGGCCCGCCCGCCACGGGTCGTCCACCTCGACGGGGACCACTACGAGGTGCTCCGGGAGGACCGCGTCGCGGAACTGGTCGCCGCCATCCGCGGCCTGGACCCCGCCCGGGGAGGCTGACCCGTCACGAGACCGGCCGGCGCCCGCCGGTCCCCTCACCCGCAACGCCCCCGCAACCCAACCCCGGGGCCGCCGCGAGGGCGGCCCCGTATCCGGAAGGAACCCGGCCGTGCCCCATGTCACCGTCCAGCACTTCACCCGTACGTTCACCGATGCCGAGAAGGCCGATCTCGTCGAGGCGGTGACGGAGGCGGTCACCCGCGTCTTCGGCACCGGCCCGGGGAACGTGTCCCTCGCCGTCGAAGCGGTCGATCCGTCCGACTGGACCGAGCAGGTCTACCGGCCGGCCGTCGAGGAGCGGCCCGAACTGCTGTGGAAGCACCCCGAGTACACCCCGTCGGCCGGCGGCGAGGGCGACCGATGAGGTCCGCGGGCCGTGCGATCCCCGTCGTCCCCACCGCGGAGGTCCGCGAGGCCCTGTACGAGGGCCGGCCGGTCGTCGCCCTGGAGTCCAACGTCATCACCCACGGTCTCGCCTACCCGGCCAACGTGGAGGCCGCCCACAAGGTGGAGGCGGCGGTGCGCAAGGGCGGTGCCGTACCGGCCACCATCTGCGTGGACGGCGGTGCGATCCGGGTCGGCATGTCCGACGCGGAGATCGAGCGCTTCGCCTCCGAGCCGGGCATCCCGAAGGTGTCCAGCCGCGACCTGCCGGTGGTCCTCGCCCGGGGCGGCCGGGGCGCGACCACGGTCGCCTCCTCGCTCGTCGCGGCCGAACTCGTCGGCATCCCGTTCTTCGCCTCGGCCGGTCTCGGCGGGGTGCACCGGGGCGCGCCGACGACGATGGACGTCTCCTCCGATCTGATCCAGCTCACCCGGTCGAAGGTGGCGGTGGTCTGCGCCGGCGCGAAGATGATCCTCGACCTGAAGCTGACGATGGAGTACCTGGAGACGCACTGCGTGCCCGTGATCTCCACCGGATCCGACGACTTCCCGGCCTTCTACTGCGCCTCCAGCGGCGTGCGTTCGCCGCACCGGGTGGACGACGACGACCTGCTGGCCCGGATCGTCGCCACGCACTGGGCGGCCGGACAGCCCGGCGGTGTGGTCATCACCACGCCGCCGCGCCCCGAGGACGCGGTGGATCCCGCCGAGGCCGAACAGGCCATCGCCGAGGCCCTCGCGAGCGCCGAGCGGGACGGCGTGCGGGGCCAGGGGCTCACCAAGTACCTGATGCGCGCGGTCGACCGAGCGACCGGCGGCCGGACGGCGAAGGCCAATCTCGCCGTGCTCGTCTCCACCGCCGAGACCGGGGGGCGACTGGCCGCCGCCTACGCCCGCCATCGGGCCGCGGCCGCCTGACGCACGTCGTCACGGGCGGGGGGTGGCCGGCTTCGATCCGCCGGCCGCCCCGGCCCGCCCCGGCGGGCGGGCCGGCGGGCACCTCACAACGCGAGCGCGGGGACCCCGGGGGTACGGGTCGCGGCGCACACGCCCGGTGCCCGCGAGGGCGCCGCGGGCGCGAGGGTCGGCCCGATCAGCGGCATGACGGCCGCGAGCATCTCCGCCTCGCTCGCGGTCCCGTCCACGACCAGATCGGCCGCCGCCCGGGACGGCGCGACATGGGCCGCGTGGCGGTCCCGGCCCGTCTGCAGATAGTTGCGCAGGGAGAGCAGCGGGTCCTGCCGCTGCGCCTCGATCTTCCGGAGGATCTTGCGGGCCAGGCGTATGTCGTCGGGGGTGTCGACGTACACCCGCCACGCCGCGCGCCGCACCACCGACGGCAGTGTCAGCGCGAACAGCCCCTCGACCACCACCAGCAGCACACCGGGGCGCAGCAGCGCGGCGTCGATGGCGTCCGTCACGGCCGTCTCGTCGATCGACCCCGGATGGTTCCAGTCGAGGATGGAGTGTCCGCTGGCACTGACCGTCCACACACCTCGCAGGGGGTCGTGCGCGGGCACGTAGTAGTCGTCCAGATGGATCAGTGCCACGGTGTCGGGACACTCCAGCGACAGGGCTTCGGCAAGGGTGGACTTGCCGGATGCGGTGCCGCCTGCGACCGCCAGTACACCCGTCATACCGGGCGCTCCTCATGTGCTCAAAGGGAATAGACGAAGCGGCTGACAAGCCGAGTGGAGGGACTGTAAGGCCGCGTGCTCGCCCCTGGCAAGCAGGGAAAAGCGACCCGGCTCGGCGGCGGCCGGGACCCCGGCTTCCGGCCGGCCCGCGCGCCCGTCCCGGCGATGCCGCGGACCGTCGGCGGGGGCGTGGCGGGCCCCCTCGACGGCAGGGTTCCGTCGTCCGTCACGCACCTCGGGCGCGTGTCGACGCGAAGAACGCATCAGCTGCGACGAACCCCTGAAGCACCTTGCGGATGCCACCTCAGGGCTCTCCTTCACCTCTTGGATGATCCGCCGGACCGAGGGCCGCCCGGCGGGCCGCTTTCCGTGCGCTGATCCCATGGCCCCGACAGTCCGAAGACTGTTTGACTGACTCGCGCCGGCCCCGAAGCGGAGAAGTGGCTCTCGCCGACTTCCGGCCGGCCGGAAGGGCCCCGCGTGCTGTCCGTGGTGTTCGGCGCGCGGGGGCCCTCGTCACCCCGCCGTCCCGGCCGGCCGTGTGCCCGGTGGCCGGTTCAGCCGAAGTCGTCGGGGACGATGCGCAGTTTCTCCGCGATGCGGGCGAGGGCCTTCCGGTCGGTGGCGTTGAGCGCGTCGAGGACGGTGTGGCGTACGGAGCGCAGGTGGGTGGGCGCCGCCCGCTCGACGAGGGCGAAGCCGGCGTCGGTGAGTTCGGCGAGGGTGTAGCGGCCGTCGGCGGGGTCGGGTGTCCGTACGATCCAGCCGCGTTGTTCGCAGCGTTTGACGACGTTGGACAGGCGGGAGAGCGACCCGCTGGCGAGGAAGGCGAGTTCGCCCATCCGCAGCCTGCGCCCCGGGGCCTCCGAGAGGTGGCTGAGGACGAGGTACTCGAACAGGGTGAGGCCGTGGTCCTGCCGCAGTGGTGACTCGAGCTTGCCGGGCAGCAGCAGGACGAGGGAGATCAGCCCTGTCCACGCGGCCTTCTCCTGCTCGTCGAGCCATCGCAGCTCCTCTTCGTCCTCGTGATCGCCCGCGCCGCTCATGGGCCCCTCCGTCTTGGTCATGGATCTTCCCGCCTCTCCGACGACACCCGCAATGACTTTGCGCTTGAAGTCATCGCTTGCTAGTCTCACTTTACGCGTGAAGTGATGTCGGGGGAAACGCGCCCCCTGTGGACAGGAAAGAGGGACCACCATGAGCACCGTCACCTTCGGCGTCGCCCCCGGCTACGGCGAGAAGTTGCACGCGGCCCTCGGCTACAGCGGGGCCGTCCGGGTCGGCGACCGGGTCGAGATCTCCGGCCAGGCCGGGGTGGACGACGACCTGGTCCTCCCCGACTCGCTGGAGGACGAGATCATCCGGGCTTTCGACAACGTGGAGCGCACGCTCGCCACGGTCGGGGCGAGCTGGAAGGACGTCATCCACGTCAACTCGTACCACAAGGTCGAGCCGGGGGACGACGTCATCGGAGACGACCACAACAGGGTCATGGCCGAGCAGTTCCGCCGCTGGCTCGGCGGCCGCGCGCCGATCTGGACCGAGACCGGTGTCACCGTCCTCGGCCTCGCCGCCATGCGCGTGGAGATCCGCGTCACCGCCATCGTCGGCTCCGGGGACTGAACCGGTACCCGCGGCGACGGCGAGGGGCGCACTGCGGGAAGCCCCCGGAAGACGAGCGGGCGCGGGCGATGAGTTCCGGCGGGCCCGACGGTCTCTCCTGGTGAACGGCACACCTACCGAGGAGAGCACCATGACCGAGCCCGAGTCCCGCACGCTGGACGCGCGGGGTGCCACGATCGCGTACGACGTCCGGGCCGCCGCGGGCGCGGGCGACGAGCCCGCCCTGCTGCTGATCGGCTCACCGATGGACGCGAGCGGCTTCGTCACCCTGGCGTCCCACTTCACCGACCGCACCGTGGTCACCTACGACCCGCGCGGCGTGAGCCGCAGCAAGCGGACCGACGGCGCCACCCGGTCGACTCCCGGGGAGCACGCGGACGACGTGCGGCGCATCGTCGAGGTGCTCGGCGGAAGACCGGTGGACGTGTTCGCCAGCAGCGGCGGCGCGGTCAACGCGCTGGCCCTGGTGGCCGGTCACGGACACCTGGTGCGCACCCTCGTGGCGCACGAGCCGCCCGCGGCGCCGGTGCTCGCGGACCACCGGGCGGTCCTGGCGGCCTGCGAGGACATCCACGCGACGTATCTGCGCGAGGGCATGGGGCCCGCCATGGCGAAGTTCATCGCGGTGGCCGGGCGCAGGGGCCCGTTCCCGGACGACACGTCGGGCGAGCCCGCCCCCGACCCCGCGGCCTTCGGCCTCCCCACCGAGGACGACGGCTCCCGGGACGACCCGCTGCTGGGCCAGAACATGCTGAGCTGCACCGGCTTCCGGCCGGACACCGACGCGCTGCGAGCGGCCCCGACACGCGTCGTCCTCGCGGCCGGCAAGGAGTCCGCGGACGAGTTCCCGGCCCGCGCCGCCGCGGCGATCGCCGCCTCGCTGGGCAGCGAGCTCGCCGTCTTCCCCAGCCACCACGGCGGCTTCCTCGGCGGGGAGTTCGGCCAGCACGGCGCGCCCGACGAGTTCGCCCGGGCCCTGCGGGAGGTGCTGCTCGCGGGGGAGTGAGCGGGGGCCTTCGCGGACGGCGCGGCCTCGCGCCGGCCGCCGAACGGTCGTCGCGAGGCGGCGCTCAGCGGGCCGGCAGGGCGGCGAGCACGGCGCTGAGTCCGGGCAGCGGCACGGGGTCGGAGGTCGTCACGGCGTGGCCGCGGTGGGTGATGCGGTAGGTGAACCCGTCCGCGACGGGCGCGGACGTCACCTCCGCCGGCAGGGCCGTGAACCGGGCCGCGTCGAGCGCGTCCCGCAGGCGGTCCAGCTCGGCGGCCTCCATCCGTCCCGACGTGACCTTGCCCTGCTTGCGGTGGCTGAGGTAGGTGCCGTCCTCCCGGACGACCACGACGTCGCGCACGCCCGCGAACCCGCCCGTGACCGAGAGCTCGACGAGCGTGGCGGCGGGGGCCGGGGCCGAGGCCGGGGGAGCGGTGCTCGACGCCGTGGCCCCGGGGGACGGATCCCCGGCGGGACCACCGCCGCGCCCGGCCGTTCCGCAGCCGCCGGCGGCGAGCGCGCCCGCCAGCAGTGCCGCCCGGGTCCAGGACACGCGCGCCCTCATCGGTCCCCCGTCGTCCGTCGTGCGCCGGGGTGCGGTCGCCCCCGGACTCCGCGGCCCCTGCCCGGGCGCCCGCCTCCGGTGAACGTCCGCCGCCCCTGCGGCAGTTGTCCGGGCCAGGATGCCATGCCATCAGGCATGCCGTGGCGACAGACACGGGGCGCGCCCGCGGGGCGGGGACCCCTCCGGGCCCGGTACGTCACCGGCGAACGCGGCGGACCGGGACCCGGTGCCCGGCACGAGGGCCCGGCGGCCGTACAACCCCGCGGGCCGCCCGTGAGTCCGACGGGGCGCGGCACGTCCGCGCCCGGTCCTTCCCCAGGGGGTCTTCTTGCTGTACCGCACCGCTGGTTCCACCCGTCTCGCCGCCTCCGTCGCGGCCGTGCTGGCCCTGACCGCCGGCGCGCGCCTGCTCGGCGTGCCCTCGGCGGCGGCGGTCGGCCCGGCCGCGGGCCCGGTCCGCTCGCTCGTGCCCGGCGCCGTGCTGCGGAGCGCGGGGGAACAGGGCTTCATCCTCCGCCTCCCCGACGGCGCGGACCACGCGACCCTGCGGTGGATCCCGTACGCGGGCGGCGCGCACCGGGACTTCACCACGGTGTCGTTCGAGGGGATGAACGAGACGTCCGGGGACATGGTGGCCCGGACGGAGGAGGGGTACTACGGCCAGGGCTTCGACATGGCGACGGGGGAGTGGTTCCGCACCGAGGACGTGCCCGGCGTGCTCGACCCCGAGTACGCCGGCACCGCCGGGTCGGCCATCGCCCTGCGCGGCGGCGGGAAGCTGTGGCTCGACACCCGGGACGGCGCCCCCCAGGAGATCCGGGGGCTGCCCTCGGGGACCGCGTACCTCGGGGTGCGCCCGGCCACCGCCGCGCTCGGGCTGCTCGACCACAAGTCCGCCGCCGGGGAGCAGCGGGTGGGGCTGATCGACCTGGACACCGCCACCGTCCTGGAGACGTACCCGCGCGTGGCCGCCGTCTCGTCCACCCGGGTCGCCTGGACGGAGCCGGCCACCGGCACCGAGCCGGCCCGCGCGGTGGTCCGCGACCGCGCCACCGGGCAGGACACCTTCGTCCCGGCGGCGGGCGCGGGCGCCCTCGGGCTGCTCGGCGACTGGCTCCTGTACGGCGGTTCGGCCAGGCACCTCGGGAGCGGTGAGACGGTCGCCCTCTTCGACCGGGCCGACAGCGTGCTCACCGCCCCCGACGGCACGGCCGCCGTCGTCCAGGGCAGCCGGGGCCCGGACGCAGGCGTCCACCGGGTCACGATCGGCCCGGACGGCAGGCCCTCGGCGGAGCCCCTGGCGCGGAGCGCCACCAACGGCGCCTTCGTCCACGACGTCGACGCCGACGGATACCCGGACCTCCTCGGCCGGGACGCCACGGGGACGCTGTGGCGGGACAGCGCCGCGGACGGCCGGCCCCGGGCGTCGGCCGGTACGGGCTGGAAGGGCTACGACAGGATCGAGGTCGTGGGCGACGCCGCCGGCGAGGGCTTCACCGCGGACGTCGTCGCACGGGACGCGGCCGGCGTCCTGTGGCTGCACGCGGGCGACGGGCACGGTGGATTCCACGCCCGCGTGCGCGTCGGCGGCGGCTGGCAGACGTACGAGAGGATCGCCGGCGGCAGCGACCTCACCGGTGACGGCCGCGCCGACCTCGTCGCCGTCGACACCGCCGGCGGGCTCTACCTCTACGCCGGCACCGGGACCGCCCAACGCCCCTACGCGCCCCGTACGAAGATCGGCACCGGCTGGGGCATCTACAACTCGCTGACGGCGGTCGGCGACATCGGCGGCGCCGCCGGCGGGGATCTCCTCGCCCGCGACAGGGACGGCAGGCTCTGGCTCTACCTGGGCACGGGCGACGGCGGTTACACCGCCCGCAAGCCCGTCGGAGGCGGCTGGCAGGTGTACGGCCAGGTCACCGGAGCCGGGGACGTGGACCACGACGGCAGGAACGACCTCCTCGCCCACGACCCCGCCACCGGCCGGACCTACCACTACCGCGGCACCGGCGAGTGGCGGAAGCCGTTCGGGGCGAAGACCCTCACGGACGCGCATCAGGGCCGGGCGTACGACCACGTCGCCTGAGCCCAGGCCGTTCCGGAGCCGGGCCGGAGCGCCGTTCGCACCGGGGAGCGGCGGCGTTCACCCGGGTGTCATGGACGACGGCTACCCTGGGCCGCCTCGGTCGAAGGGGGCGGCTGCGTTGGACGACGGTGTGGTCACGTGCCGGTGCGGACACCTGTGGACGGTCCACGAGGAGGGCCGCTGCCACGACGGGAGCGGTTCCTGCGACTGCGACGGCTTCCACCCGGCCCACTGGCGCCGCAACACCACCGACACCTGCCGCGGGTGCGGTCACGACAGGGCGGCGCACACCCGGGTGAGCTGCTCCGCCCCGGTCGGCCGGGAGACCGTGACGGAACGGCACTTCGGCTTCGAGGGCGACACCTGGACCACGGAGAGCAGGATCGACGTCCGCTGCGCCTGCCAGAGCTTCTGGTGAGCCCGGCGTCGGCGCCGTCTCCGGTCACCGCGCTCGCGGCGGCCCGCCCGCATCCGGCCGCGCCGCGGAGGCCGCGGTGACCGGGGCCGGCATCGTCG
Source organism: Streptomyces zhihengii (assembly GCF_016919245.1). Taxonomy (NCBI): domain Bacteria; kingdom Bacillati; phylum Actinomycetota; class Actinomycetes; order Kitasatosporales; family Streptomycetaceae; genus Streptomyces; species Streptomyces zhihengii. Next base: position 1,249,047 of record NZ_JAFEJA010000002.1, read on the forward strand.
GCGCGGCCGGGGTCGCCGTGATCGTCGCGGGCCTGGTGTACCTGGTGGCCGTCGTGCGCGGTGGCCCGGTGTTTCCCGACAACACGCCGCCGACGTGCGCGGAGTGCGGGCACCGGTCGTCCGAGCACCGCACGGGCACGGGGCGGTGCCTGGTGGAGACCGGGGGCGGCCGGGAGCGTTACGACGGCGGCGGCAACTGGGTCGGCTGGTGGAATCCGACGCACTGCGCCTGCTCCGGTTTCCGCGGGCGGGGCGAGCGGCGATGACTAGGGCATGCCCTGGCCGCCCGGGTGCTCCGTCTCCCGGCCGCCGAAGCAGCAGTCCCCGCACACCGATCCGGCGGGTGCGCGGTAGTAGAGGCAGCAACTGCGGCGCCGGAAGGCGAGATCGGGTCCGGTGAACCGCCCGGTCCCCGCCAGGCGCCCCGTCCGCAGCAGCCTGGTCACGAGGCCGGTGAGCGGCTCGCGCACCTCGGGGCGGGCGCCGAGGAGCACCTGGGCGGACCCGGCCAGCGCGGACGCGGCGTTTCCGTCGAGGAGGCGCGGGGCGACCTTGACGCCCAGGCCCGCGCGCAGGGCGCCCAGGAGGCCCATCACCTGGTCGCCGAGGGTCCCGGCCGGATCGGGCAGGCGGTCGGCGTGCCAGCCGCCGGGGCGCGGCAGGCGCAGACGCGGTCCCTCGTCGGCCCGTTGGAGCCCCTCCAGGTCGAGGACGATGCCGTGCAGGACCGCGCAGGCGATCGCGGGAGACCAGAGCCGGGCGGCGTGGCCGAGCTGGGCGACGGACGCGTCGATGCGTGCCTCGGGGGTGCGGTGGCGGCGCGCGACGGCCGCCAGGAGGTCGGTGAAGCCCCGTGCGTAGGACTCGCCCACCGGATGCCAGCCGCGGTCCGTACCGCCGGTCTCCAGTTCGAAGAACCCGCCGAGGGAGGCGACATCGCGCAGCGCGGCGGTCACGTCCGCGGTGCCGGCACGGGCTGTGGGAGTCATGCGCACCATTGTCGGGCGGCGCGTCCCGCCTCCTCGGGGCGGGTCCCCCGCACCGCCGCGCAGCCACCATTCGTGTGGTTCTCCCGCCGCGGCTCCGCCGCTGCCCGGCAGTTCGCGCCGGGCGTGCTGAGCTGAGGGCGTATACGCCATCGGCCTGGTGCCGGAAGGGAACAGGGAATGCTCAAAGGCTTCAAGAACTTCCTCATGCGCGGGGACATCATCACCATCGCCGTGGGGCTGGTCATCGCGCTGGCCTTCTCGACGCTGATCAAGGCGTTCACGGACTTCGTGATCAACCCCGTCGTCGCCCGCCTCCAGGGCGGCCAGTCCGTGGGCCTCGGATGGCAGTTGGGCGAGGAGGGCAACGACGCGACCTATCTCGACCTGGGCCAGTTCATCTCGGCCCTCATCTACTTCATCATCTTCATGGCCGTCATCTACTTCTGCGTCGTGGTGCCCTACAAGCACTACCAGTCCCGCCACGGTGTGGCCGTGTTCCAGGAGCCGGGCCCCGTCAAGACCTGCCCCGCCTGCCTCTCCGAGGACCTGCCCGCGGCGGCGAGCAGGTGCCTCCACTGCACCTCCGAGCAGCCCCCCACGGTCGGCGCGGGCTCCGCACGGGTGTAGGAACGCCGGGGCGGGGGCCAACCCGCCGCCCCCGCGGCGGTGGGCTAAGGGGCGCACCCGGGGTCGTCGACCACGACCGCGTTGGCCGGGATCACGATGACGTCGCCCGCCCCGCCCTCCGGGTCGCTGAGGACCGCCTGGGTCGTCGCGTAGCCGCGCCGGCCCGGGCCGACGCACTTCGAGGCCACGTTGCCGAAGCCGTCGGGGAAGTTGTAGACCTCCGCGGGCGTGCCGTCGCCGACCTTGCCCCACACGGGGGCGTCGCTCTTGCCGCGCTCCTCGTAGTACTCCGGGCCGCACCCGGACAGCAGGACGCCCGCCAGCACCGCGGCCCACACGGGCGTGGTGCGGCGGGCGCCGGCGAACCGGCTCATCACGTGCACGTCCGGTCCGGGACGATCTCGACGTTGGACGGGCCCGTGGCGTTGGTCGTGACGTACGCCCGGTACCCGTGGCCCACGCACTTGGTGGCGAGGTTGCCGAACCCGTCGGGCATGTTGAAGACCTGCGCCGGTGTGTCGTCCCCGCGCCCGCCCCGCACGGAGGCGTCCCCCTTGCCCCGCTCGTCGTTGTAGGCGTCCGAACACCCTGTGGCCGTGCCGGCCACGATCATCACGAGGAACACCGCAGCGACCCCCGCACGTCGTCCACGCATGGTCAACACCCCCTGAAGACAGCGCTGTTGCCTGCAGGGACATCCGCGCCCGGCCGTCCGGTTCCCGGGGCCCGGCGGCTTCTTCCGGAACCCCGCCGACCGGGCCGGCACGGGGCCGGGGCGTGCCCGGTGGCGTGTCCGGGGGCGTGCCGGGTGGTGTGTCCGGTGGTCCCGGCGGTGTGTCCGGAGCTGTGTCCGGCCCCGCCACGTCTGACGACCGGCTTGCGGGGGCACACGAGCCGCAGCACACGAAGGGGGGACCATGGGAACGGCCGTACACGTACCCCAGACACGGGACATGGTGGGCGACGAGCTCTCCGGCGACGAGGCGCTCACCGCTCTGCGCCGCTACGGCGGGTGGCGGCTCCTGCTCGACGCCTTCGCCCGCTTCCGGTACGCGGACGGGTTCAGCTCCGCCCGCTCCCTCGGGTTCCAGGTGGTGCTCGGCATCGTGCCGTTCGTCATCGCGCTGGTCGGCGTCGCCACCACCCTGCACACCGAGGCCGTCGGCCGGGTGGTGGACCAGGTGCTCTCCCGCATCGTGCCGGGAGCCAGCGCCCCGCTCGTCGAGCAGGCCCTCGCCGACACCCGCCGCAGCGCGGGCGCGGACATCGCCGGGGCGGTGGCGATGTGGACGGGCCTCGCCTTCGCCGTCCTCAACCTGGCCTCCGCGATGGCCCAGATCGAACGCGGCTGCAACCGCATCTACGGCATCGAGCGCGACCGCGCCTTCCCGCTGAAGTACGGCCGCGGCGTGCTGCTCGCCCTGTGCGCGGGCCTCCCGCTCGGCGGCGGATTCCTCGCCGTCGTCGCCGGCGAGGAGGTGGGGGAGCCCGTCGTCACCGCCCTCGGACTGCCGCCGGCACTGCTCGGCTGGTGGGGCGCGCTGCACGTGCCGATCGGCGTCGCGCTGGCGTGCGTCGCCTCGACCGTGATCTTCCGCTGGGCGCCGCGCCGGCGCCAGCCCGGTTACACCTGGCTCGCGTTCGGCTCCGGCATCCATCTGGTGCTGTGGGTGTGCGCGACCTGGCTGCTCGCGCTCTATGTCGGCCGCAGCGGGTCGTTCGGCGCGGTCTACGGACCGCTGACCGCCTTCGTCGCCCTGCTGCTGTGGGCCAATGTGACCGGTGTCGCGCTGTTCCTCGGCATCGCGTTCGCCGCGCAGCTCGAGGCGGCCCGGGCGGGCCAGGAGAAGCCGGTCCGGCCGGACCCCGGGAGCTGACCCGCCCGGCCCCCGGGAGCCGACCGCCAGGACCCGGTTGCCGTGCGGCCCGGGCCCCGGGAGCCGACCGCCAGGACCCGGTTGCGGTGCGGCCCGGGCCCCGGGAGCTGACCGCCAGGACCCGGCGGCCGTGGGGCCCGGCCCCCGGGAGCCGACCCGCCCGGCCGACCCGCCCGGCCGACCCGCCCGGCCGACCCGCCGGGCGGGCGTCAGCCGCGGGGCGTCGCGGCCAGGCCGGCGTGCCCTGCCGCCGCTTCCAGCAGGCGGGGGACACCCGCTTCGAGCGAGGGCCCGAAGACCGTGTCGTCCGGGCGCTCGCCCCGCAGCCAGCGGGTGCGGATGGCCTCGCAGAAGATCGCCGCCTTCCACAGCGCGAGGGTCTGGTACCAGGGGAGCGGGGTGAGATCGAGACCCGTGCGGGAGCAGTAGCGCTCGGCCAGCTCGCGCCGGGTGAGGTGGCCGGGCTCCCGTGTGACGGGGGTGAGTTCGAGCGGGGTGGCCACGGCGCCGGCCTCGGACCAGGTGGCGGTGAGATAGCCGAGGTCCGCCAGCGGATCGCCGAGCGTCGCCATCTCCCAGTCGAGGATCGCGAGGATCCTCGCCGGCGCCCGCGGGGCGAACATCAGGTTGCCCATGCGGTAGTCGCCGTGCACCACCGAAGCCGCCTGGCTCGGCGGCAGGTTGCCGGCGAGCCAGTCCGCGATCCGCTCCACCGCGGGCAGGGCGCGCGTGGTGTTGACCTCCCACAGGCCGCGGAACCGGTCGACCTGGCGCCGGAGATACCCGCCGGGGGAGCCCAGGGAGGCGAGTTCGCCCTGGGTCACGTCGATGCCGTGCAGGGCGACGAGGGCGTCGACGACCGCCTCGCCGGTGGCACGGCGCCGCGCGGCGGGGGCGAGGTGGGCCGGGACGGTGTCGGTGACGACCGTCCCGTCGAGGCGGCGCATGAGGTAGAAGGGCACGCCCAGGACCGACGCGTCCTCGCAGACCGCGACGATCTCCGGCACCGGTATGCCGTGCCCGCCGAGGATCCTCTGGATGCGGGCCTCGCGCACCATGTCGTGCGTCGACCTCGGCAGCGGCGGGCGCGGCCCCCGTCGCAGGACGACGGACTCGCCGCCGCGGCGGACGAGATACGTGATGTTGGAGTGCCCGTCGCCGATGCGCCGCCAGGAGAGCGGGCCCCGTCCGATCCCGTGGGCGTCGAGGAAGTCGGTGACCGCGTCGACGACCAGGAGCGGAGGGGCGGTGAGACGACGGGCCTCCTGCCGGCTCGCGACGACCTCCGCACCGTCGGGAACGCTCTCCATCACGCGTCCCCGCCCCGTCCCGCGACCGCTTCGCCCAAGGCCGGTTCACCGGCGCGGACGGCGGCGTTCCGGGCCGCCGAGGCCCGGCGGGCGATCGCCCACCGGTGGGTCTCGTTGGGGCCGTCGTAGATGCGGAACGGGCGGACCTCGTTCAGGAACTGCGCCAGCGGGAGCCCGTCGGAGACCCCGTCCCCGCCGCAGATCTGGACGGCGCGGTCGATCACCCGGAAGATCGCCTCCGAGCAGTGCACCTTCGCGACGGAGGACATCGCCGAGCCCGCCTTCGGGTCGCCGTGCAGCAGTGCCGCGGTCTTGGTGATGACGGCGTCGGACGTCTCGATGTCGATCACGGACTCCGCGATCAGGTGCTGCGCCAGGCCGAGCGAGTCGATCGGCCCGCCGAACAGCTCCCGCCGCGCGGCCCGGTCCAGTGCGATGTCGAGGGAGCGGCGTGCCAGCCCCAGCCACCGCATGCAGTGGGTCAGCCGTGCCGGGCCCAGCCGGACCTGCGCGTAGCGGAAGCCGAGCCCCACCTCGCCGAGTACCGCGTCGTCGGGGACGAAGCAGTCCTCGATGTGCAGGTGCGGGTGACCGCCGTCGATGGAGCGGTCGACGGTGTGGATCGCCCCGCCGACCCGGATGCCGGGGTTCGCCATGTCGACGAGGAACATGGTGGCCCCTTCGGGCGAGCCGTCCACGGCCGGGGTCCGCGCCATCACGATGCAGAACGCGGCGCCCACGGCGCCGCTGGTGAACCGCTTGTGACCGTTGATCACCCAGCCGCCGGCGGTGCGTCCGGCCGTGGTCCGCAGCGCCGCCGGGTCGGATCCGGCTCCCGGGTGGGGCTCGGTCATGCCGAAGCACGACCGGACCTCCCCCGCGGCCAGCGGCACGAGGAAGCGCTGCTTCTGGTCCTCCGTCGCCACCAGGTTGAGCAGGTGCATGTTGCCCTCGTCGGGGGCCATGCAGTTGAGGGCGCTCGGGCCGATCGGCGAGTATCCGGCCTCCTGGAGGATCGGCGACCAGTGCACGAGGGGCAGGCCCTGCCCGCCGTACTCCTTCGGCACGTGCGGAGCGAAGACGCCGGCTTCCTTCGCCGCCGCCTGGAGCCGGTCACGGGTCGCCCGGTCGAGCCGGCCGCCCGGCGGGGGCTCCGCGCCGATCACCTGCTCGCGGACGAACCGGCGTGTACGCGCCCGCAGTTCCTCCACCTCGTCGGGGAGATGGGTGAAGGCCTCGGGGGCCGGCGCGCCCCGCCCGGGCTCCTCGTTCGCCGTCATGTGCCGTCCTTCCCGTCCGCGGTGCTTCCCGCCCGCACTGACCCGGACATCCGGATACCGATCGGCCGCTCGTTTACCGAGCGATCGCTCGGTAAAGTGAAGGGTGGTGCCGAGGGCATGTCAAGAGGCCCGTCATCGGGCGTGCCGGACCGGCGCTGCATACTGTGCCGACACGGCGAAGATCCGGGGGAGAGGTGCACGGTGGCGAGCAGTCAGGCCGAAACGGGCTGGAGGTCGTACCCCGACGGCACCCTGCCGCCGATCCTCGGGACCGCGCTGGCCTGCTTCGTCGAGCACGGCTACCACGGCACCTCGATCCGCGCGGTGGCCGCACGCGCCGGGCTCTCGGTGCCGGGGCTCTACTACCACTACCCCTCGAAGCAGGCCCTGCTCGTCGCGATCGTCTCCCATGCCATGGACGACCTGTGGCAGCGCAGCCTCGCCGCCCTGGAGGAGGCCGGCGACGACGCCGCGCGACGGCTTGACCTGCTGGTGGAATGCCTCGTGCTGTTCCACGCGCACCGCAGGGACCTCGCCTTCATCGCCTCCAGCGAGATCCGCAGCCTCACCGGACAGGCGCGCACCACCTACATCGGCGCCCGCGACCGTCAGCAGCGCCTGATGGACGGCGTGATCGAGGACGGTGTCGCGCGGAAGGTCTTCACCACGGCGTACCCGCGTGACGTCTCCCGGGCCGTCGTCACCATGTGCACCGGCGTCGCCCAGTGGTACAGCGCCGACGGCCCGCACAGCCCGCGGCAACTCGCCGAGCGGTACCGCGCCATGACCCGCGGGACGGTCGGCGCACCGGCCGTCTGACGGGCCCGGCACCATGCCCGCCCCGCGCCGGGACCCCGCCCGGGGCGTCGCCCGGCCTCCGCGCGGGAGGCGTCGTCGAACGGGCCCGGAGCGCCGGGTGAGCGCCGGGCGCCGCTCCACGGGTCGGATCAGCCGGAGTCAGCCGGGGAAGGAGAAGTACAGCGCGTCGCCGTAGAAGGACGCGAAGTGCCGCTGCCAGTCGGACCGGACCGAGGCCAGCCACGCGTCGTTCCGGCCGGCGATCGCCGCCTCGGCCTCGGCGACGGCGGCGGGGATCTCCGAGGACGCCAGACGCCGCACGCTCTCCGCCGGGTCGTCGTCCGTCATCGAGACGATCTCCCCGGTCTCCAGGACGAAGTACTTCGCCTGCTGCTTCGCGAGGTGGGCCGTGGTCCCGGCGACGCACGCGGCGAACTCGGCGTCGTCCTCCAGGCCCCGGCCGACCGCGCGCAGGAGGTCGCCGAGCAGGGCCGCCCCTCCGGCGTACTCCGCGGCGATGCCGATCGGAGGGTTCCAGATCATGGACGGGACGATCGTCGTGCCGCGCCCCACCAGGAGCTTGTGCGCGAGCGGGATGTCCCAGTTGTGCTCGGATATGCAGCGGACCGGCTTGGGGATCTCCGCGTCGTTCGGCATCGAGTCGGCGGAGTAGAGGTACGAACGGTTTGCCATGGCGGCGACGCTAACACCGGGGACCGACAACACCGGTGCCGGCAGGCGCCGGTGCGGGCGCCGGGGCGGTGCCGCTCCCGGTGCCGGGGTGCGCCCTTTGCCGTTTTCCCGGGGAACCATAGGATCAACAGGTCATCGCCGCGACGGGAGACAGGAAGCCGGTGCGAATCCGGCACGGTCCCGCCACTGTGACCGGGGAGCCGACCCCTCCATGAGCCACTGCGCGCAGCGCGGGAAGGCCGGGGAACGCCGATCCGGAAGTCAGGACACTGGCCTGTCGCGGGCCCGATCCGAGGAGCGCGGACTCCGCAGGAGGCTTTACGTGTACGACGGCATGCCCCGTCCCTTCGCCCTGCCCGACACCGGGCCCGGCCGCCGTGCCGTGCGCACGGCCGGAGCCGTCGCCGCACTGGCGGCGGTCCTTCTCACCGGCTGCGGCGCGCCCGGCGCCCCGCGGCAGGACAAGCCCGCGGCGGCCGCGGCGGACGGCTTCCCTCTCACCGTGGAGAACTGCGGTGTCCGCACGACCTACGAGGCGCCGCCCTCCCGGGTGGTGACCATCCACCAGCACCCGGCCGAACTGCTGCTCTCCCTCGGTCTGAAGGACCGGATGATCGGGACCGCCTTCCCCGACTCCGCCGTCCTCCCCGGACTGAGCGAGGACTTCGCGGCCGTCCCCGAACTGTCGGCGAAGGAACCGTCGTTCGAGAAGATCCTCGACGCCGAGCCCGACTTCGTCTACGGCGGCTACGCCAGCGCCTTCGCCGAGAACGACGGGCGGTCCCGCGAGGCGTTCGCCGACGCCGGCATCGACACCTACCTCAACCGCGAGTACTGCGGGAAGAAGAAGGTCTCGATGCAGGACGTCTACGACGAGATCGACACCATCGGCGGCCTGTTCGGCGTGCGGGACCGGGCCGACGCACTCGTCGCCGACCTCCGGGGCCGGGTGCGGACCGCCACCGCCGAGGTCGACGGCGAGCGCGAGACGCCCGTCTTCGTCTACGACAGCGGGGACAAGAGCGCCTTCACGGCCGGCGGCCGGAGCCTCGGCACCGAGATCATCCGGCTCGCCGGCGGGCGCAACGTGTTCGCCGACCTCGACGACGTCTTCGGCGACGTCTCCTGGGAGCAGGTCGTCGCCCGCAGGCCCGAGGTCATCGCGATCTACGACTACGCCGGCGCCGGAAGCGTCGAGCAGAAGAAGGAGTTCCTGCTGGCGGAGCCCGCCCTGGCGGACGTGCCGGCCGTGCGGAACAAGCGCTTCGTGGTGCTGCCGCTGACCGCCACCCTGGTCGGCGTACGCGCACCCCGCGCCGTCGAGGACCTGGCGCGCGACCTGCACCCGCAGCGGTTCCGGTGACCGTGCCCGCCGGGAAGACCGCGGCCCCGCGGCTCGCCGGGACCGAGGGGCCGGGCGACACGTCCCGGCGGGTCGCCTTCGGTCCCGCCGTGCTGCTCCTCGCCGCCCTGCTCGTCGTCTCGATGACCGCCGGCATGGCCATCGGCTCCGTGCGGGTGCCGGCCGGCCAGGTGTGGGGCATCGTCGGCCACGCCCTGGGCCTGGAATGGTCGGAGGTCACCTGGTCGCGGGCCCGCGAGACCATCGTGCTCGACGTCCGCGCGCCCCGGGTGGTGCTCGGCGCGGTGACCGGGGCGGGGCTCGCCCTGATCGGCACCGCGCTCCAGGCGCTGGTGCGCAACCCGCTCGCCGAGCCCTACCTGCTCGGCGTCTCCTCGGGCGCCTCGCTCGGCGCGGTCGCGGTGATCGTCTTCGGGGTGCAGGTCTTCGGGCATCTCTCGCTCTCGGCCGCCGCGTTCGCGGGCGCCCTGCTGACCCTGTTCCTCGTCTACACGACGGCCCGCAGCGGGGGCAGGATCACCTCGGGCCGGCTCGTGCTGTCGGGCGTCGCCTACGCCCTGGTGCTCACCGCGGTGATGAACCTGCTGCTGCTGACGAGCGACCGGGGCAACGAGGCCCGTGCGGTGCTCGCCTGGACCATGGGCGGACTCGGCGGTGTGCGGTGGGGGACGCTGTGGCTGCCGGCCGGCGCAATGCTGCTCGGCCTCGGCGTCCTGCTCCTCCAGGCACGCCCGCTGAACCTGCTGATGGCGGGCGAGGAGGCCGCGACGACGATGGGCCTCGACGTGGCCCGCTTCCGGGCCCGTCTGTTCGTCCTGCTGTCGCTGCTCACCGGTGTGCTGGTCGCGGCCGCGGGGCCGATCGGCTTCGTCGGGCTGATGACACCGCACGTCGTGCGGCTGTTCGTCGGCGGCGACCACCGGCGGGTGCTCCCCGCGGCGGCACTCGGCGGCGCCGTCTTCCTGCTCTGGGCGGACATCGCCGCCCGCACCGTGGCCGCGCCGGCGGAACTGCCCGTCGGCGTGCTCACGGCGCTCACCGGCGGACCGTTCTTCCTGTGGCTGATGCGCCGCGACGCCCGCCGGACCACGGGCGGAGGTCCCGCGTGAAGGGGAGCCGGCTCGTCGTCGAGGGCGTCACCCTCACCGCCGGGGCACGGCGGCTGGCCGAGGACGTCTCGCTGACCGCGGAGCGGGGCGAGGTCGTGGGACTGATCGGCCCCAACGGCAGCGGCAAGTCCAGCCTGCTCAGGTGCGTCTACCGGATCCTGCGCCCCGACTCCGGGACGGTGCGCGTGGACGGTGCCGACGCCTGGACGCTGCCCGTGCGGCAGGTGGCGCGGACCCTGGCCGCCGTGGTGCAGGACGCCGCGACGGACGTCGACCTGGCCGTGCGCGAGGTGGTGGCGATGGGACGCGCGCCCCACAAGCGCCTCCTCGACGGCGACACCGCCGACGACCGCCGCCTGATCGCGTCGTCCCTCGCCGCGGTGGACGCGCTCCACCTGGCGGACCGGCCCTACGACCGCCTCTCCGGCGGCGAACGCCAGCGTGTCCTCGTGGCGCGGGCGCTCACCCAGCAGCCCGCGCTCCTCGTGCTGGACGAGCCCACCAACCACCTGGACATCCGCCACCAGCTCGACATCCTGGGCGTCCTGCGCCGACTGCCCGCGACCGTGCTGGTGGCCCTGCACGACCTCAACCTGGCGGCCGGCTTCTGCGACCGCCTGTACGTGCTGTGCGACGGCCGGGTCGTCGCCTCGGGCCCGCCCGCCGACGTCCTCACCCCCGCGCTGCTCCAGGAGGTCTACGGGGTGGACGCGGAGGTCGCCGTCCACCCCCGCACCGGGACCCCGCAGGTCACCTTCCTGCCCGGCGGCGGCCCCCGGCCGCCTGCCGCGCCGCACCCGGCGACGGGCTGACCCGCCGTCGGGCACGGGCACGGGCGACGGGGCCGAGGTCTCCCACCGCGCGTGTCCGGCGGGCGGCCTGCCTCCCGTCGCGTCCGGCGGCCGGTCCGTCTCCCGTCACGTCGGGGGGCCGGTCCGTCTCAGCCCAGGTCGGGCAGACGGTCCGCCTCCAGGGCTTCGATGGCGTGCGAGGCGTTGAACGGCAGGATCGTGACCGCGACGTGCGGCAGTCGCTCCAGGGTCTTCGCCATCTTCTCGCCGGTGCCCCGGTGGAGGAGCTTGCCGAGGGCGGTGGCGTACATCCGCCGGGGCACGAGGACCGTCAGGGAGGTGTCGCCGTCCTGCGTGGTCCGCACGGCCAGTTCGCGCATCGCGTGCCGCAGCCGGCGGTCGGGGCAGGCCACCAGTTCCAGGTCGACCGAGGTCGCGTTCGTCGACGCCCAGCGGGCGGACAGGCGGCGGGCGTGTGCCTCGTCGATGGCGAAGTGCACCGCACGCACGTTGTCGGGCCGCAGCTCATGGGCGTAGCGCAGGGCCTTGAGGGTGGCGAGGTCGAGCGTCTCGACGAGGACGAACACCTGGTGGCGGCGTGTGCGCGGCCGGTCCGCGCCCGTGGGCAGCCGCTCCAGGGCGGCGGCCTCGCGCCGGTACTCGCGGTTGATCCGGATGAGCACCCAGACCCCGAGCGGGAAGACCACCACGACCAGCCACGCGCCTTCGGTGAATTTCGTGACGGCGAAGATCAGCACGACGGAGGCGGACACGATCGCCGCGAGCGCGTTGACCGCGATCTTCACCCGGCGCAACCGCTCGCGCCCGCGCAGATGGTGGGCGGTGAGACCGGCCCCGGCCATGGTGAACGCGGTGAACACACCGATCGCGTAGAGGGCCACCAGCTTGTCCACACTGGCGCCCGTGACGAGCAGCAGCGCCAGGGAGAGGGCGGAGAGCGTGACGATCCCGTTGGAGAAGGCCAGCCGGTGCCCGCGCCGGGTGAGCATGCGCGGCAGGAACCGGTCCTGCGCGACGAAACTGGCCAGGAACGGGAAGCCGGTGAACGGGGTGTTGGCACCGGTGTAGAGCACCAGCGCGGTCGCGAGCTGCACGAAGACCAGCCCGATCGTCCCGGCCGTACCGTCGCCGAAGGCGAGCCGTGCCTCCTGCGCGATGACCGTCGGGGTGCCGTCGGTGTACGGCACGGCGTGGGTGACGTGCGCGAGGGTGGAGACGCCCAGCACCAGCGCGGCGAGCACACAGCTCATGGTGACGAGGGTGCGCCGGGCGTTGCGGCCCTGCGGCTCGCGGAAGGCGGAGATGCCGTTCGAGATCGCTTCGAGCCCGGTGAGGGACGAGCCGCCGTTGGCGAAGGAGCGCAGCACGATGAAGAGCGAGGCGCCGTACAGCCAGCCGTCGCCGGGCGTGCCCAGCGGCACCACACCCGGGGCGTTCAGATCGGCGTGCGGCAGCCCGCCCGTCAGGGCGCGCACCGCCGCGACGAGGAACACCAGGCCCATCGCGGCGATGAACAGATAGGCCGGCAGCGCGAACATCCGGCCCGCCTCGCGGACCCCGCGCAGATTCCCGTAGCCGAGCAGCACGATCATCGCCACGGAGACCGGCAACTGGAGATGGTCGAGCCCCGTCCAGCCGTCGCCGACCAGGTGCGCGAGTGAGATCAGCGCGTTCGTGCCGGCCGACACCTGCACGGCGACGGTGACGATGTAGTCGACCAGCAGGGCCACGGCGGCGACCTGCGCGACGTCCGGCCCGAAGTTCTCCCGGGCCACCACGTAGGAGCCACCGGCCCGGGTGTAGATCGTGACGACGTCGCTGTAGCAGAGCGTCAGAAGCAGCAGCACCAGCAGGATCGCGCCGGTCACCGGCATCACCAGGGTGAAGGCGGCCGCTCCGACGACGGGCACCAGCGTACGGAGCATCTGCTCCGAGCCGTAGGCCGACGAACTGATGCAGTCGGACGCGAGCACGCCGAGCGCCGTCCGGTTGCCCAGCTTCTCCTCGCCGGCACGTTCGGTGGTGAGCGGCTTGCCGAGGAGCCGCCGCTTGACGCGGTACATCGGCCGATCAAGGGTCATGCGTCCATCACAGCGGTCGGCCGGGCCGGGACCGCGCAGGCACCACCGGCGGCCACCCGCACAGCCCGGCCGGACCGGGCGTTCGCGGCCGGGGTCCGCCGCGCCCGCCCACCGCCGCGCCACCGGGAGCCCCGGCCGCCTCCGAGCGGTGGGGCGGCCGCCACTAGGGTGGTGGCATGCCGCCACGGATGAGCCTGCGCGCGATCACCCTCGACTGCTCCGACGTGCCGGCTCTGGCGGCCTTCTACCAGCAGGCCACGGGCCTCGACCCGCACCCGGAGTCGCACGCGGAATTCGCCGGCCTCACCGACGGGAACGGTCTGCTCCTCGGCTTCCAGCGCGTGGACGGCTACCGCGCCCCCCGCTGGCCCGACCAGGGCGTGCCCCAGCAGATCCATCTCGACTTCGCGGTCGACGACTTGGACGAGGCGGAGGCCCGCCTGCTGGAACTGGGCGCGGGCAAGCCGGATCACCAGCCGGACGAGAACCGGTGGCGGGTGCTGACCGATCCCGCCGGGCATCCCTTCTGCCTGGTGAGAGGCTGACCGCGCCGTGCGCGAAAGGGCTGTGCGCAGCACGAAGGGGAGGGGGACGAAGGCATGGACGTGGTTCTGACCGAGGCGGATCTGACGCTGCGACCGTGGACGGCACGGGACGCCGACGCCCTGCTGTCCCTGGCCGGTGACAGGGAACTGCGCCGCTGGACGTCGCACCGAGTGGACGACCTGGAGGACGCGGCGCGCTGGATCGCCGCGCAGGAGACGGGGTGGCGGACACGGGAGCGGCTCAGCTTCGCGATGGTCGCCCGCGGGCGGATCGCGGGCCACATCGTGCTCAAGCAGCCCTCGGGGCCGCGCGGCGTGGCGGAGATCGGCTACTGGACCGGCGCGCCCGCCCGCGGCCAGGGGGTCGCCTCTCGGGCGCTTGCGATGCTGACGCTGTGGGCCTTCGATCCCGCCCGGGGGGAGGGCCCCACCCGGCTGGAGCTGGTGCACAACGCGGGCAATCCCGCCTCCTGCCGGGTAGCGGAGAAGGCGGGCTACGCCCTTCAGGCCGTGCTCCCGCCCCGCCCGCCACACCCCCTCGAAGGCCATCTGCACGCCCGGGACCGCGGGGCCGCCCCCGCGCGTGGCGTACCCCGCGCGCCCGGAGCGGGCGCGGCCTGAACTCACAGGGCGCGCTGAGCGCCCCACAGCGGCAGCCGCTCGAAGAACTCGACGGCGTCGTCCCGCCACCGGCCCCGCCAGGAGGCCGCCACCGCGCTCGCGCTCTCCGCGCCACGGCGGATCTCCGCGCGCAGGTGCTCGTCGACGCCGTGGCGCCGGGCGATGTCCTGCACCCGGGCGACGGTCTCCGGCGGGCAGCCGGGGGCGTCGAGAGCCTCCTGGACCAGCTCCCGCTCCCCACCGCTCGCCGCCGCCAGCACGGCGCACACCGCGTAGCTTCGCCGGCCGGACCGCAGATCCGATCCGGCAGGCTTGCCGATCAGCGCGGCGTCCCCGAACAGGTCCAGGTAGTCGTCGCGCATCTGTCCGCTCACCCCCACGAGCCGCGCGTACCGGGCCAGTTCCTCCCCGTGGGCGTCCGGGTCCCCGCCGGCCGCGAGGAGACCGAGCCGCAGCGGGGCGAGCAGTGAGTACCGGGCGGTCTTGTAATCCGACACCGTGTCCAGCGCCTCACGGCCGGGGACCGGGCCGAAGTCGCGCTCCAGATCGAGGAACTGCCCGATCACCGTGTCCGCCGCGGCCGACGCGTGCACGGCTGCCATCGCCTGCCGCAGCGGCGCGGGCACCGGCGCGTCGAGCAGCACCCGTACCGACAGGAACGCCGCCAGGTCACCGGCCAGCACCGCAAGCCCCAGCGCCGTCTGCGGGCGCTCCGGGAACCGCTCCTGGTAGGCGTAGTACACCGACGGCGCCCCCCGGCGCACGGGGGAGTCGTCGATGATGTCGTCGTGGATCAGCCCGTGGGTCTGGAGCAGTTCGATGCTGATCGCGGCCGCGTCCGCACCGGCCACCGCCTCGTCGGTCACCAGCCGCGCCGCCTCGTGCACCAGCGCGACCCGCAGCCGTTTCCCGCCGCGCAGCGACATGTCCCGCACCAGGTCCAGAGCCTCGGGCACGAACGAACTCCGCGGCAGCGCCTGCCCGCCCACCGCGGTGAAGTACTCCGCGAACAACGCGTCGAAGCGCTCCCGGTGCCCGGCGAGCCGCTCGCGGACACCGGCCGAGGTCTGCACAGTCACTGCTCTCCCAGGTTCCCGACACCACTGCCCCCGACGCCCGCCCGGCGGACACGCCCCGGTGCCCGCCATCCTACGGACCGCGCCCGCCCGGCCCGCCCGGGGCGTCGCCGCCCGGCTCCGGGCCGGCGCCGCCGGTGGCGCCCGGGAGGAGCGAACGCCGTACGGGCCGGGTCTCCCCCCGTCTCCGAGACCCGGCCCGTGTCCCCCGTGGCAACGCCTGCGTCTCCTCTCTCAGGAGATCGCGAGGACCCGCAGGCGGTGGTGGTCCGGTGTCAGCAGACGGCCGTCCGGTCGTAGGTACCCAGGATGCCCTCGTAGGTGTACGTGCGGTGGGAACCCGCCGACAGCGTGTAGCAGGGGCTGTCGGGGGCGGAGTTCACGACGACCTGCACCCGCATGGTGCGGCCGCAGCCGTTGGACAGGGAGACGAAGAAGCCGTCGACCTGGCCCTCGACGTAGCGCCCGATGCACGCGGGCGCGGTGCCGCCCGCCGTCGGCTGCGCCGTGGCGGCCTGAGCGGCGCCCGCCGGAACGATCAGCAGGCCGCCGGCGACGGCGGCGCCCGACGCGGCCGCGGCCGCCTTGCGCAGGAACGGTGATGCCATGTCGCGTTCTCCCTCGTGAGCGATGGTGGTCCCGGGAACGGTGGTCCCGGGAATGGTGGTCCCGGGAACAGAGTGGATGTCCGGCCGGCGGGCGGGCGACGTGATTTGGCCTAGCCCGAACAACGGCATTCGGGACAGGCTCGGGGCATGCCGTTACGCATCCACTTCACCGCCGAGGACCTCGCCCGCACCCGACTGGCGGACGGTCTGCGTCCCATGCTGGAGTTGGACATCGCGGTGCGGCTCCTCCAGGAGGGAAGCCATCCGACCCGGTTCGGGCCGTGGCGCCGGGAATCGTTCCGGCGCCTGTCGCCCGGAGCGAGGGGCCTGTTCGACCTGATCCCGCCGACAGGCTGGACGGTGGGCTTCCTCGACCATGCGACGGCGGACACCATGGACGAGGCGCTGGAACGCGTCCGGTCCACCTCCGCCGCGGATCTCCGCGGGGACATGGAGACCTGGGCGGCGCGGGCGGGGCGGCGGCCCGTCCCGGCATGGACAAGGTCACTCGGCAGCGACAAGCGGCTGCTGGCGGAACTGGCGGACACGACGGCCCACACCTACCGGCAGATCATCGCCCCCTACCGGCGGCAACTCGACACCCTCTGCGGCGCGGACCAGGCGATGCGCAGACGTCAGCTCACCCACCACGGGCTGCATCACCTGTTCTCCCGGCTCAATCCCCGCTGCATCCGGTGGAGACCACCCGTGCTGGAACTCACCATGGCGTCAGGAACGGACGGCGACATCCATCTCTCCGGCCGCGGCCTGCTGCTGATCCCGTCGGTCTTCGGGGCCGTGTACCCGGCGGTGGACGACACCGGGGACCAGCCATGGCTGACGTACCCGGTCGGGCCCGGTGAGACCGGCGACTTCCTGCTGCCCACGGACACCGCGCGGGCCCTCGGCACGGCCCCGGACTCGCTGACCGCACTCCTCGGCCACACCCGTGCCATCGTGCTGTGGACCATCGCGCACCGGCCGAGCCGCACCACCACCGAACTCGCCCGCCTCGCCGGCATCTCCTCGGCGAGCGCGAGCCAGCATGCCACCGTCCTGCGCACCGCCGGTCTGGTCACCACCCTCCGCCACCACAACACCGCCCTCCACTCCCTCAGCCCGCTGGGTGCCGGCCTGCTCGGCACCGCGTCCTGACCCCGGAGCGCCGGGGGCTTCGGCTCTCCGCAGCCCTCGCCGGGGCTACGTCCACACGACGGCCACGACCGCCGCCGCCGCGGTGAACGTCGCCACCGCGAAGAAGGCCCACGGCCGCCGGTCGCGCATGCCGGCGAGTGCGGTCGCCGCCACCAGGACGTCCAGGGCCAGCTTCACCCCCGTCTTCGGGCCGTCCACCGGAAGGTCCAGGGATATCCGGGTCCAGACGAGCCCGGTGCCGGTGACGAGCTGGACGACCGCGCTGGTCACCATGTAGCCGCCCGTCACCGGGTCCTTGGCTCTCAACTGGTAGAAGACGCCGCCCAGGAGGGCGGCGAACCCGAAGAGGTGGAAGACGAGGAACACGTACCGGAGGGTCTCCATACCAGTGATCTCTCTCGTGGGTCGGAACGAGTCGGCGATGAGGTGTCACAACCGCGTGCGGGCACCGCGGTGCCAGGGGGTTCAGCGCAGGGTGAGCGGGGTCTCGGAGGCGATGCGGGACAGCTTCTCGGGGTTGCGGACGGCGTACAGGCCGGTGATGCGGCCGGCCTCCACATGGGCCGCGAGGATGCCGTCCAGCACGCCGTCCAGGTGGATCGCCAGCGCCGGGCCGCCGTTGACCATGGTGGGGACGAGGGTGATCGGGACCGTGTTCCTGCCGAGGCCGCCGGTCAGCAGGCGGGCCACCTTGCCGGCGCCGACGACCGGCCGCAGCGCGGCGTGCTTCACACCGCCGCCGTCGCCCATGTAGACGACGTCGGGTGCGAGCACGTCGAGCAGCCCTTGCAGGTCCCCGCCCTCCAGCGCCCGCACGAACGACTCCACCGCCGCCCGCGTCTGGCGCTGCGAGATCACCGCGCGCGGACGCCGGGCGTCCACGTGGCGGCGGGCGCGGTGGGCGATCTGGCGGACGGCGGACGGGGACTTGCCGACCGCCGCCGCGATCTCGTCGTAGTCGACGTCGAAGACCTCGCGCAGCACGAAGACGGCCCGCTCGGTCGGTGACAAGGTCTCCAGCACCAGCATCACGGCCATCGACACGCTCTCGGCGAGCTCCACGTCCTCGGCCACGTCCGGTGTGGTCAGCAGGGGTTCCGGCAGCCACGGGCCCACATAGGACTCCTTGCGCCGGGACATGGTGCGCAGCCGGTTGAGCGCCTGCCGGGTCGTGATCCGGACCAGGTACGCGCGCCGGTCGCGCACCTGGCCGAGGTCGACCTCGACCCATCGCAGCCAGGTCTCCTGGAGGACGTCCTCGGCATCGGCGGCCGAGCCGAGCATCTCGTAGGCGACGGTGAAGAGCAGGTTGCGCAGGGCGACGAAGGTCTCGGTCGCCCCGTCGGCGGTGTGTTCCTCAGTCATGACGTGATCATCTCCCCCTCGGCCGCCGCGGACGAGGGGATTCGCGCGGCGGCCGGTGCGCTCAGGGCCTCCAGCGCCCTGCGGCGCCCCGCGCCGCCCTTCACGCGGTGCAGCCGGTACCCGCCGGGCGCGTGCGCCTCGTCGGCCAGATGCTTCACGATGCCCTTGCACACGGCTTCCTTCATCGTCGCGCCGAGGCGGCCGTCGATGTGGAACGGGACCGCGACATCGGACCTGTTGCCGAACTGGAAGATGCCGGTGGCCCGGCCCAGACTGACGCACTGCGCGCCGAACGACTGGCTGAGTGGCTCCGGTTGTTCCCCGGCGAGCCGGCTGAGCACCGTGTCGGCGGCCCGCGCCCCCAGCGGCATCGCCGTCTGGCAGCTCATCCGCAGCGGCAGGCCGGACGGTGCCGCCGAGTCCCCGGCGGCGACGACACGGTCGTCGTCCACGCTCGTCAGCGTCTCGTCCGTGAGCAGGCGGCCCAGTGCGTCGGTGCGCAGCCCGCTGCGCGAGGCCAGGTCCGGCACACCGAATCCCGCGGTCCAGACGGTCACCGCGCTGGGCAGCTCCCGGCCGTCGGCGAGCCGGACCGCGTCACGCGTCACCGCCGTCACCTTCGCGGCGGCGCCCTCCACGACCCGGACCCCGAGCGCCGTCAGCCGCCCGGCCACCGACCGCCGTCCCCGCCGGTGCAGGTACGGACCGAGCACCCCACCGCAGGCCAGGGTCACCTCGCGGCCCCGCTCCGCCAGTTCGGCGGCGGTCTCGATACCCGTGGGGCCGCCTCCGACGACGGTCACCGGGGCCGACGCGGGGGTGGCGGCGAGCACCGGCAGCAGCCGCTGCGCCTCCTCCAGTCCGGCGACCGGGTAGGCGAACGCGGCTGCCCCGGGAACCCGGGGGTCGGCGCTGTCGCTGCCGACCGCGTAGACCAGGTAGTCGTAGCCGACCGCACCCCCGCTCGCCAGCTCCACGCGGCGACCGGCCGCGTCGATCCGGGCCGCGCTGTCGACCACCAGTCGTACCCGCTCCGCGAGCACTTCTCCGTAGGCGACGACGGCGGTGCCGGTCCCGCCGACCATCTGGTGCAGGCGGACGCGGTGGACGAAATCGCGGCGCGGGTTGACCAGCGTGACGGTCAGGCCGGCGTGCCGCGTCAGGCGATTGGCCGCCATGACGCCGGCGTACCCGCCGCCCACCACGACCACATCGGTGTTCTCGACCATGATGACGTCTCCCTCGTCTTGAACGGTTCGCGCTCAAGACACCACCTGGGCGGCCCCTGTGACACCGTGTGATCCGGATCACCAGGCATCCGTGGCCGGGGCCGCCGCCCGGTCCGGTGAGGGCGGCCGGGTTCGGTCCCGGTCGTCGCGGACGGGCGTGCCCGCCCCGTCTAACGGGTGGCGAGCCGCTCCAGCAGGGCGGCGCTCCGGGCGAGCAGTTCCCGTTCCTCGTCCGTGAGTTCGGCGTCGATGGCCTGCGCGAGCCATCCGGCGCGGCGGCCGCGCTCCGCCTCCAGCGCGGCCCGGCCCGCGTCCGTCAGCTCGACGAGCGACTTGCGGCCGTCCGTGGGGTGGGCGCGGCGTGTGACGAGGTGCTGTTCCATCAGCAGCCCCACGGCCCGGGCCATCGACTGGGGGCGTACGCGCTGGTCGGCGGCGAGGTCGCTGGTGGTCATGGCGCCGGCGCGGTCGAGGGCGCCGAGCACGGCGACCTGCCCCAGGGGGATGCGGTCCTCGTGCTTGACGCGCCGGGTGAGCTTGCCCATCGCGGTGCGCAGTTCTGCGGCGATGGCGGCGGCTTCCGAGGTGGGCATAGGGCACTTTACCCCGGTGGGCAGGCGGCATCGCGCCCGAACTGTACAGCAATACTGCACAGCTAAACTGAACAGCATTGCTGTAGAGTCTGGCGTTGTCGGGCTCAGCGCCAGCGCTGTCGCAGCCGGGGCCCGGCACACGACAACGGGAAGGAACTCCCATGTCCGCAGAGACCGCCGCGCCCACCGGCGCCGTCATCGAGACCGTCACCGCCCGCCGGATCATCGACAGCCGGGGCAACCCCACGGTCGAGGTCGACGTCGTCCTGTCGGACGGCTCGCTGGGCCGCGCCGCCGTCCCCTCCGGCGCCTCCACCGGCGCCCGGGAGGCCGTCGAACTGCGCGACGGGGACGCCGCACGCTGGCACGGCAAGGGCGTCGACCGTGCGGTGGCGGGCGTCGACGGGGAGATCGCGGCGTGCGTGCGCGGCCGGGCCGCGGCGGACCAGGCGGGCCTCGACGCCGCACTGGTCGCCCTCGACGGCACCCCCGCCAAGTCCCGGCTCGGCGCCAACGCGATCCTCGGGGTGTCCCTCGCCACCGCCAAGGCCGCCGCTGCCGCCGCCCGTCAGCCCCTCTACCGCCACCTCGGCGGCCCGGACGCACACCTGCTGCCGCTGCCGATGATGAACATCGTCAACGGCGGCGCCCACGCCGACAATCCGCTGGACTTCCAGGAGTTCATGATCGCGCCCGTGGGCGCGGACACCTTCGCCGAAGCCGTCCGCATGGGCAGCGAGATCTTCCACACCCTGCGCCGCGACCTGCTGGCCGCCGGCCACTCCACGGGCGTCGGCGACGAGGGCGGCTTCGCGCCCGCACTGCGCACGGCCGAGGAGGCGCTCGACTTCGTGATGGCCGCGATCGAGCGCACCGGCTACCGCCCCGGCGCCGACATCGGCCTGATCATGGACCCGGCGTCGTCGGAGTTCTTCCGCGACGGCGTCTACGACTACGCGGGCGAGGGCGTGCGGCGCACCCCCTCCGAGAACGCCGACTACCTGGCGAAGCTCATCGACGCCTACCCGATCGTCTCCGTCGAGGACCCGATGGCGGAGAACGACCTGGACGGCTGGCGCGAGCTGACCGCCCGCGTCGGCGACCGCTGCCAGCTCACCGGGGACGACGTCTTCTGCACCGACGAGGCGCTGGTGCGCGAGGGCATCCGCACCGGCGTCGGCAACTCGGTCCTGGTCAAGGTCAACCAGATCGGCACCCTGACCGAGGCGCTCGCCACGGTGGCCACGGCGCACCGCGCGGGCTGGACGGCCGTCATGTCGCACCGCTCGGGCGAGACGGAGGACACCACCATCGCGGACCTGGCGGTGGCCACCGGCTGCGGTCAGATCAAGACCGGCTCGCTCTCCCGTTCCGACCGCACGGCCAAGTACAACCAGCTCATCCGCATCGAGGAGGAGCTGGGCACCGCGGCCCGCTTCGCCGGCGGCTCGGTCCTGCGACGGGCCTGAACAACCGGAGCGCGGTCCCGCGCCCGGCCTGATCGGCGGGCGGGCTGTCCCGTGCCGGGCCTGAACGGGGGGACGCGGCGTTTGCGCCGGGCCTGAGGAGCGGGAGCGCCGTCCTGCGCCGGGCCTGACGGGCGGGCGGGCGTTGTGCGCCCGGCCTGACGGGCGGGCTGTCCCGTGCCGGGCCTGATCGGCGGGCGGCGGCGTTGTGCGCAGCATCTGACAACGGGAGCGCGGTCCCGCGCCCGGCCTGATCGGCGGGCGGCGGCGCCGGATGCGGGCACCCGGGCCGGGAGCGGCCCCGGGGCGTACGAGGATTTCCGTGTCCGTGCCGGTGAAACGCCTGAAGCGGGGCAGGTGAACGGCATGCCGACCCTTCTCCCGTCCCCGGCCGGGGATGCCGCGCACGACGCCGCGCACACGACCGCCGCCAGGTTCCGGCACGGCGCCTACGCGGAGCCGTGCCCCACGTGCCATGTCCCGGCCGGGGAGCTCTGCCGGGCCCGGCGGGCGGTGCACACCGCCCGCCGGGAGGCGTACCGCCGCAGGCACCGGGACACCGCGCTGGTGCCGCTGCTCGTCGGCCGGTGACGCGCGCCCGGTGACCGCACCGGATGTGCCCGGCGGCGTGGGCGGCCCCGGCGCACCGGGGCCGCCCCGGTGCGCCGTCCGGGCGGGCGCTGCGTCAGGGGCGCGGGACGCCGTCGGCCGGCGGGGTGCCGCCGCCCTGCGGCCCGCTGCGGTCGACCTGGCCCTGGATGGTGCGCGGGGGCTGCCCGGGGCCGTCGGCCGGCGGCTCCTGGGCCTTCATCGCCTTCGCCTCGCTCTTGAGGATGCGCGCCGCCTTGCCCGCGTTGCGGGCGAGGTCGGGGAGCTTCTTCGCGCCGAACACGATCAGAATGACGATCAGGAGGATCGCGAGTTCGCTGAGTCCGAACACCGGTTCACGCTTTCTCGAGGCGCCCGTGGGCGGCCGGCTGGAGTGCGGCGCGACGGGTCGCGCCGGGTGAACACGGGTCAGACATTGACGCCGAAGTCGGAGGCGATTCCCGCGAGTCCGGAGGCGTAGCCCTGGCCGACGGCGCGGAACTTCCACTCGGCGCCGTTGCGGTAGAGCTCGCCGAAGACCATGGCGGTCTCGGTCGAGGCGTCCTCGGACAGGTCGTAGCGGGCGAGCTCGACCCCGCCCGCCTGGTTCACCACGCGGATGAAGGCGTTGCGCACCTGGCCGAAGCTCTGGCCCCGGGAGACGGCGTCGTGGATCGAGACCGGGAAGACGATCCGGGAGACGCCGGCCGGTACGGCGGCCAGGTTCACCTTGATCGACTCGTCGTCGCCGTCGCCCTCGCCGGTCAGGTTGTCCCCGGTGTGCTCGACCGAGCCGTCGGGGCTGGTGAGGTTGTTGTAGAAGACGAAGTGCTGATCGGATGCGACCTTGCCCGTCTCGTTCAGCAGCAGCGCGCTGGCGTCGAGGTCGAAGTCCGCTCCCGAGGTGGTCCGCACGTCCCAGCCCAGACCGACCAGGACCGCGGTCAGTCCCGGGGCCTCCTTGCTCAGCGAAACGTTGCCGCCCTTGCCCAGGCTCACGCCCATATCAAGTCCCGTCCCCAGTCGGTGTTCTCGGTGTGCCGGCTCGTCGCGAGCCAAGGAAAATCTACACCAGTGTAGAAGTAGAGGTCCCGGTCGCGGGCGTTCCGGAGGAGCCCGTGACGGCACCGCTCGCCGACACCCGCCCCCGCGTGCGTCACACCCGCGCCGAAGACGTGTCCAATGGGACGGAACGAACGAGAGGAGGGCCCCGTGGCGGGGGATCCCACACCCACCGGACCACCGGACACCGGGGACGAGCCCGACGACTCCCTGCTGGCCGTCCGCGCGGCGGAGGGCGACGAGGAGGCGTTCGCCGTCCTGGTCCGCCGGCACGCCCCGGCGCTGGTCCGGCTCGCGACCCGGCTGCTCGGCAACCGGGCCGAGGCGGAGGACGCGGTGCAGGAGTCCTTCATCAGCGCCTGGCGCAAGCTGCCCGAATTCCGCGGCGGCTCCGCCGTCGGCACCTGGCTGTACCGCATCGTCACCAACCGCTGTCTGAACGTCCTGCGCGCCCGCAGACCCCAGGCGCCGCTCGACGCCGCCCACGAACCGGCCGCACCGACGCACACCGTCGCCCCCGACCGCATCACCGAGGGGCGCACCGCCGTGGAGGACCTGCTGCGGGCGCTCGACGGACTGTCGGACGAACAGCGCACCTGCTGGGTGCTCAGGGAATGGGACGGCCGGTCCTACGAGTTCATCGCGGAGACCGTCGGCATCACCCAGCAGGCGGTCCGCGCCCGCGTGTTCCGCGCCCGACGCCAACTGACCCACGCATTGGGGGCCTGGCAATGACCTCCGGTAACCACCCGCCCGCCTCCCCGGCCCCCGACCCGGACGACGAGCTGCTGCCCTGCGGGCGCCTGCTGTCCCGGGTGTGGGCCGACTGGGAGGAGGGCACCACCGACGACCACGGCCGCACCTGCCCGCACTGCCGCCGCGCGGCCGGTGACCTGGACCGCCTGGAGACGGCGGTACGGGAGCTGCGCGACGACACGCCCGGCACCCCGTCCTACGACGCGGCACCCCTGACCCGGCGGGTCATGGACGTCGTCCGGATGGAGCTGCGCCCCGGACGCCCGTTGCCCCTCGGCGAACCCGACGAGGACCTCTGGATCATGGAGGCGCCGGCCGCCCGCGTGCTGCGCACCGCCGCCGAACAGGCACCCGGCGTCCGCGCGGGGTCCTGCCGCATCGTCCCCGCGAGCGACACGGCCACGGGCCGCGTCACCGTACGGCTCGGCGTCCAGCTCCCGCTCGACGCCGGCGACCTGCCCGGTCTGGCCGAGCAGGCGCGCGCACACGTCCAGCGGGCGGCCGAGCGGCGGCTGGGGCTGCGGATCGACGGCATCGACATCCACATCACCGATCTGGTCGGGGGACCCGACGTCCCGGGCGGGCCCGACGTCCCGGACCGACCCCGGGTTCCGGGCGGCCCCGGCGGGCACGACGACCCGGACCGAACCGACGTCCCGGGCGGGCCCGACGTCCCGGACCGACCAGGGGTCCCGGGCGGGCACGACGACCCGGGCGGGCCCGGGGGCCCGGGCCACCCGGGCGGCACCGAGGAGGAGGGGTCCGACCGATGACACCCACCACGCTCACCGACGAACTCGCCGCCGAGGTACGCCGGGTGCCGGGCGTCGCCTTCCTCACCCCCGGTGTCAGCGGCCGGCTGCGATCGGCGCTCTCCGGCGCCCGGCAGGAGGGGACCGACGCGGGCGGGCTGCGCATCAGCCCGCCGGACGGCGCGGGCCCCTGGCGGATCGAGGTCCGTATCGTCACGCTCGCCGACGCCCGCGCCCTGGACGTCGCCCGCGCCACCGGTGCCGCCGTCGGCGCGTACCTGAGGACCGCACGGCCGGAGCGGGCCGCCCGGGTCACCGTCACCGTCACCGGCATGGTGTGACCGGGCACGGAACCGGAGACAGCGCGGACGGCCCGCCCCGCCGGACGGCCCCGCCCCGCCGGACGGCCCCGCCCCGCCGGGCGGGGCCGTCCCGCCGGCACGTGACGCGTCGCGAACTCGCCGGACGGCGCACGGTGTCGGCGACTCCGCCGCGGGACCCGGCCGCCCCGCCCGCGGGAATCGGGCGCCGGCGACGAGAACCCGTCGGCCCGCCCACGGGAATCCGTCGCGCCGCCCGCGGGAAGCGGCAGCCGGCGGCGAGAATCCGTCGCGCCGCCCACGGAAATCCGCCGCCGCGGTCACCGAATCGGCCGTCACTGAAAAGCGGCGGCCTCCTCATGGAGTAATAGCCGACGCCTCCTCATTCACCTGTTAGTAAATGCGATCGCGATCCCCTACTTTGTGAGCGGATCGGCGAGGGCGCGCACCGGACGGCACCGTTCGCCCTCGCCCGCGGGCAGCAGCCGGACACACTCCCCGACCCTCGGAGCGCACGCATGAACGACAACGACACGGCGAACGGCGTCCCCCGGCGCCGCTTCGTCGCACTCTCCGGCGCCCTCGGTGCCGGCGCGCTGCTCGCCGGTTCCGCGGGTGGCGCGTCAGCGGCGTCGGGCCCCGTGCCCGCCGGCCCCGCGTCGTGTCCGTGCCCCTGCCCCACCGACCCGAACCCGCCCGGGGGAGGCCAGAGTCCCTGCCCTCCCGCGCACATGCAGGCCCTGTGCGGCAGCCCCGCCGACAACGACTCCCTCTGGCACGACGTGCGGTACTGCACCCAGGGCATCGCCCCGCCGCCGCCCCAGCAGAAGCCCGACTGCCTGAAGGTCACATCGCATTACGTCGTCCTGCACGGCAAGCCGGTCTCCCCGCACAATTTCCTGCTCCTGCCGAGTTGCCGGATCACGGGAATCGAGTGCCCGTTCATCGTCACGAACGACGCCGCGAATTACTGGGACGCCGCGTGGGAGAACGCGCGGAGCGGGGGCAGTGTCCCCGTGCAGTTCCCGAACATCGGACTGGGGGTCAATTCGAAGGGAGCCCGCCGGCTCAACCAGCTCCACATCCACATGGCGGGCGTCCGGGCGAGCACCCAGCGGCGGCTCCAGGAACTGGAGGCGACCGGGCGCGTCGCCTTCCAGCCGTCGCAGTGGGGCGACCTCCAGTACCAGGCCGCCGTGACCGGCACCCTCGGCTCCGGCGACCGCACCTACCGGGTGCTCAGGCTCAACAGCCTCGACCAGAACCTCTTCGCCCTGCTGAACCGGTACGTGGTGGTGCGGTTCGGGCTGGACATGGCCGACCAGACCTTGGTCGTCGTGCCGAAGACGACACCGGCGGGCGGATTCGCCGGCAGCTTCTACGTCCTCAACAGCGACGCGTCGCTCCACGACGGCACCAGCACCTGCGACCACCTGCTCGTCTACACCTGAGGCCGCGGCGGCGGCCGGGCCTCGGCCGAGCCGGCCGCGACACACGCGGGGCGGGCCCGGCTCCTTCGCTGCCGACGCCCCCGCGCCACGCCCTGACCCGAACAGGAGCCCGCCGTTGCGCCTCTACGCCCAGACCCCCGCACGCCGCAGCCGCCAGGTGCTCGTGGACCTGGTCGCGGTGGTGCTGATCGCCGTCACGGTGTGGACGGCCCTCCTCGTCCGCGACACGATCCTGTTGCTGGCCGTCCCGGGGCGGGAGGTCGAGAGTTCCGGCGACGGCCTCGCCGAGGAACTCGGCAACGCCTCGGACGCGGCGGGGGACGTGCCGTTCATCGGCGACGTCCTGAAGAAGCCGCTCCAGGCCGCGGCCGACGCCGGCACCGGATTCGCGGACGCCGGCGCCTCCTTGCAGGACACCGTCACCCAGGTCGCGGACGCGACCGCCGCGGCCCTCATCGTCGTGCCCGTGCTCCTCATCCTGGTGCTGTGGCTCCCGCCGCGTCTGCTCTGGATCCGCCGCAGCGCCACCGTCCGCCGCCTCGCCGAGGCACCCGGCGGCGCCGATCTGCTCGCCCTGCGCGCCCTCACCGGCCCGCCTTCCGCCCTCGCCGCACTGCCCACCCCACCCGGCGGCTTCGCCGACGCCTGGCGCCGCGGCGACCCCAGGACCGTCGCGGCCCTCGCCGCGCTCACCCTCGCCCACACCGGCCTCCGCCCCTGAGGGCGCATGGTGGGGCCGCACGCCGAGGGCACACGGCGAAGGCGCACGCCGAGGACGCACGCCGAGGACGCACGCCGAGGGCGCACGGCGAAGGCGCACGGCGAGGACGCACGCCGAGGACGCACGGCGAAGGCGCACGGCGAAGGCGCACGGCGAAGGCGCCGAGGGTGCACGCCGAGGGCGCACAAGCCAGGGTGCACAGCGCGGCTCCGGGCGGGCACGGCGGCGGCTTCGCATGCGGCCGCGACCACACCGCCCGGCTCCCGGATTCCGGGCGCACGGCCCGTCTAGACTCCGGAGACCGACGGACGGAAGGCCGGCGCCATGCGGAGACTTCACTACGGCATGAACCTTTCCCTGGACGGCTATGTCGCCGCGCCCGGTGACGACATCGCCTGGGGCGAGCCGAGCGACGAGCTGTTCCAGTTCTGGCTCGAAGAGGAGCAGGCGGTCGGCCTGATGCTCTACGGGCGCAGGCTGTGGGAGACCATGAGCTCCTACTGGCCGACGGGCGACCAGCAGCCGGGCGCCGACGCGGCGCATGTCGCGTTCGCGCGGAACTGGCGGGACACGCCGAAGGCGGTGTTCTCCTCGACGCTCGACGAGGCCGACTGGAACGCCCGCTGGAACGCCCGCCTGTTCACCGGCGACGCGGTCGCGGAGATCACCCGGCTCAAGGCCGGGGACGGTGGCCCGATGCGGGTCGGAGGCGCGGCGCTCGCCGGGGCGGCGATGCGGGCCGGGCTGATCGACGAGTACACGATCGTCACCCACCCCGTCCTGGTGGGCGGCGGCACACCGTTCTTCACCGCGCTGGACGGCCGGACGAAGCTGAACCTGCTGGAGACGCGGACGTTTCCCGGTGGCGTGGTCCTGAACAGGTACGAGACGAGGCGCTGAACGCGCCGGTCGGGCGGTTCGAGGACGCGGGCCGGTCGTCGAGCGGTGACCCGCTCCCGCCGCCGCGTGCCCGTGCGCCGATCCGGGGCCGTTCCGCGCACAGTATGAACGAAACGCGCCGGCCCATGGTGCCCGTGGCGAGGGGTTCCTAGCATCGCACCCCACCAGCGGAAACCCGCACCACGGCTCCGAGGAGATGCACCGTCACATGAGCAGCAGCCCACACCCCGGCATGCCCGTACAGGCCCGTTCACGGATGCGGCACCGGCTCGCGGTGGTGGCCGGGGTCGCGGGGCTCGTCGCGACCACGTTCGGCCCGGCGGGGGCGGCCCGGGCCGCCGGGGTGACGGACCGTCCGGCTCCCGCCGTGTGCCCGGCGAACGTGGGGGAGACGGCGGACTGTTACACCGGACGGGACGTCAACGGCGCCCACTACGCCATCGCCGTGCCCAAGGAGTGGAACGGCTCCCTCGTCGTCCACGCCCACGGCGGCCCCGACCTCGGCGAGGGGTCCGATCCGGCGAGGAGCACCGACGACCTGGACCGGTGGTCGGTGATGGTGGACGAGGGGTACGCCTGGGCCGGTTCCTCGTACCGCCGGGGCGGCTACGGCACCCGCATGGCGGCCGAGGACACCGAGAACCTGCGCCGGCTCTTCGTCCGCGAGTTCGGGCGGCCGGAGCGCACGTACCTCCACGGGCAGTCCTGGGGCGGCAACGTCGCCGCCAAGACCGTGGAGACGTACGCCACCGAACACGGGCCCTACGACGGCGCCCTGCTCACCAACGGCGTGCTGGCCGGCGGGTCGCGCGGCTACGACCAGCGGGTCGACCTGCGGGTGGTCTACCAGTACTACTGCAAGAACCTCCCCCGCCCCGGCGAGCCCTCGTACCCGCTGTGGCAGGGGCTTCGCGCCGATTCCACCCTGACGTCGGCGGGCCTGCGCGCCCGTCTGCGGGAGTGCACCGGGTACGACGCGCCGGCGGGGGAGCGGACGGCGCTCCAGCAGCGCAACCTCGACGACATCCTGGCCGTCACCCGCATCCCGGAGCGCACGCTCGAAACCCATCTGCGCTTCGCCGTCTTCACCTTCCGCGACATCGTCCACCACCGCCTGGGCGGCCGGAACCCGTTCGGCAACCAGGGCGTCCGCTACACCGGTTCGCACGACGACCGCGCGCTCAACGCCGGTGTCGCACGGTTCCGGGCCGATCCCGGCGCCCGGCGCGACCTGTCCTGGGACAGCGACCTCACCGGCCGTGTGGCCGTCCCGGTGCTCACCCTGCACGCCGTCGACGACCCCACCGCCTTCGTCGAGCACGAGGCCGCCTACCTCGCCACGCTCCGCGGCGCCCGCCGGGACCACCACCTGGTGCAGACGTTCACCACGGAGAGCGAGCACAGCGGGCTGAGCGCCGCCGAGTACGCCACCTCCGTCGCCGCCCTGGACACCTGGGC
Source organism: Streptomyces zhihengii (assembly GCF_016919245.1). Taxonomy (NCBI): domain Bacteria; kingdom Bacillati; phylum Actinomycetota; class Actinomycetes; order Kitasatosporales; family Streptomycetaceae; genus Streptomyces; species Streptomyces zhihengii. The sequence continues at coordinate 1,278,652 of NZ_JAFEJA010000002.1, forward strand.
GCGGACGGGGCGGAAGCCCACTCCGCGGTCCGTCGCCGCCTCCTGCCCGTCCTTCGACACCGTGCACCGGACCGGCTGCCACTACGACCCCGCCTTCCGTCCCGCGCCCTACGCCTCCCGGGTCGCCCCGCGGCCGGGCGGGCTCTCCTGGCCGGCCATGACGGCGGCCCAGGAGGCGGCGTGGAGCCGGATCGAGGGCGTGGGCATCGTCCCGTAGCCGGGGTGCCCGGCGGGGTCCGGTCCGGTTCCGGCCCGCCCCGCCGGCCGCGCGCCGCCGAGCCGTGGATCGCCGAAACGGTGTGCGAGAACATGACGTGGCGGCGAGAATTGCCGACCGGCACCCGCACATCAGCCCGCAGGTCGTGAGAACGAGGGACGGCCGCCACCACGGAGGAAAGCGTGACCGCTGTCGACTGGGCCCGGGAACTGAAGCCGCTGCTGCGGGAGTGGGACCCGCAACCGGAGGCCGCGGTGCTGGTGGGAAGCCATGCTCGGGGGGACGCGACGCCCTGGTCGGACATCGACGTCGTCTGTGTGGGGAACGGCCCCGGCTACGTCTTCCGCCTCACCGGACTCGGCCCGGTCTCCTGGAGTTTCGCCACCGCCGACGAGCACCTCGCCAACATGGCGAACCCCCATTCCTGCGGCCAGGTCGTCCCCGCGTGGCGCGACGCGCTGATCCTCGACGATCCCCACGGGCGGGCCCGGGAGCTCGTCGACCACGCCCGCCGGTGGACGTGGGACCTGCTCGATCCCACACCCGAGGTCTGGGCGGCGCAGGCCGTGTACGGCTACGCGGAGGAGGTCATGAAGCTGCACCGGGCGATCGCGCGCGAGGACCGGGTCAACGCCCGCGTCCAGGCGTCGATCCTCGCCGTCCACCTGGCGCCGGTGGTCGCGGGCGGCACCCGTACCTTCTTCCCCTCCGAGAACCACCTCTGGCATCTGCTCGCCGACCGACTCGGCGGCGCGTGGCGCGACGCCCAGACGGCGGCGCTCGCCGCGGGCGGCGAGGACCCGCGCAGGAGCTCTGCCGCCGCGATCGAGCTGTTCCGCGCCGCCTGCGCCCTCTTCGACGCGCACATGACCGACGAGCAGCGCCGCATCGTGCGCTACGCGCTCGCGGCGGAATCCGGCTGAGACGCCCCGCGGGGCGCGCCCGCCCCGTCAGCCCTCGTCCCGGCCGTCCGGCGCCGCGGATCGGGCGGGGGCGTCCGCGAGCGGGATGCGGGACTGCAGTTCGGCGGTGAACTGGGCGCCCGTCAGCAGGGCGAGATTGGACAGCCACAGCCAGACGAGGAAGACGACCGTCCCGGCCAGCGACCCGTACAGGCGGCTGTAGGTGCCGAGGACGGAGGTGTAGAGCGCGAAGCCCGCCGAGACGGCCAGCCACAGCGCGGCGGCCAGCACACCGCCGGAGACGCTGTGGCGGCGCCGGCGCGCGGGGGCGGGGCCGGTGTGGAAGACGATGACCACGAGGGCCGCCACCAGGCCGAGCAGCAGCGGCCAGCGCGCGAGACTCCAGACCAGCGGCACGGCGGTGCTCAGATGCAGCAGGCGGCCGAGGGCGGCGGCGACCGGTCCGCTCAGCAGCAGCACCAGGGCGCTGACGACGAGCAGGGCGAGCAGGAGCAGGGCGGTGGCCACGATGCGGTGGGCCTTGCGCCACGGCGAGCGGCTGTCGGGCATGCCGTGCATGCGGTGCAGGGAACGGCGGAAGACCGCCAGATAGCTGCACGCCGACCACAGGGCGCTGACGGCGCCCGCGGCCATCACCGTCCACGTGGCGGAGTGGGGTGTGAGCGCGCGGGCGAGGAGGTCGTGCAGCTCGGCGCCGGACTGGCCCGGGGCGTACTGCGCGACATGGGCGGTGAACTGCTCGGCGGTGCCCGGGCTGACGACTCCGAAGGCCAGCACGATCACCAGGAGCGTCGGCAGCACGGCGAGGATGGCGTAGTAGGTCAGCGCCGCCGCGTCGTCGGTGACGTCGTCGTTCCACATGGTCACCGGCGTGCGGCGCAGGGCCGGCCACCAGGCCGGGACGGGGCGGCCCGTGGTCCGCCGCATCGGTGCGGTGTGCTGCGTCGTCATGCCCACGTCCTCTTCGTCGAACGCCCGGCAAGGCGCCGTGATGGTGCTGTCACGGTGGATGGACACCGTCGCGCAGCCGCTGTGACGCGCCTTCCCGTGAAATCCCCGGTCAGACGCCCGGCGGACGTGGTCCACGGGACGCGTGCCCTCCCGTGTCCCACGGGGTGCCGAGTGCCACAGGAGTGCACCCGCGACGTGCCCCGGACGCCCCGGATACAGTGCGGTCCCGAGACGAGACCGCACCCACGGAGGGCCCGTGACACCCGCCGGCACCCACCCGGACAGCGACACCCCCCACCGCACCGGCGCCGACGGCGGCGCCGACGGCGGCGCCGATGGGGACACCGGCCCCGGCACCGGTCTGCACCGGGCGCTGGACCGGATCCTCGCCGAGCGGTTCACCTGCCGCCAGTTCCGCCCGGACCCGGTGCCCCGGGCCGTCGTGGAGGAACTGCTGCGCCTGGCCCAGCGCACCCCGTCCTGGTGCAACACCCAGCCCTGGCACGTCCACCTCACCGAGGGCGCCGCGACCGAGCGGCTGCGCACCCGGCTCACGGCCCATGTCGCCACCGGCACGCCCGCGCCCGACTTCCCCTTCCCCGTCCAGTACACCGGCGCCTACCGGGAACGCCGCCGCGCGTGCGGCCACCAGCTCTACGACAGCCTCGGGATCCGCAAGGACGACCAGGAGGCGCGGCTGATCCAACTGCTGCGCAACTTCGAGCTGTTCGACGCCCCGCACGTCGCCCTCGTCACCACCGAGGCCGACCTCGGCGTGTACGGCGCCGTCGACTGCGGCCTCTACATCGGCACCTTCCTGCTCGCCGCCCAGAGCCTCGGGCTCGCCGCGGCCCCGCAGGCCGCCCTCGCCTCCTACTCCGACTTCCTCCGCGACCACTTCGCCCTCCCTCCCGGCCGGCGGGTGGTGGCGGGCATAGCCTTCGGATACGCCGACCCCGGCCATCCCGTCAACGGGTTCCGCACCGGCCGCGAGGACACCGGGAACGCCACCACCTGGCACACCGACTGACGGTCTCCGCCCGGTCCGGTGCCGCCCGGGGCGTGTATCGCGCGCGTATCGGAAACCGCATACGCCGCCGCAACAGCCGGTCGCCTTCAGTGGACCCATGCTCGACGCACGACAGGACCACCCCGGGGCGCGCACCCACCGGGCCGCCCCCGGACGCCGCGGGACGGCGCGCCGCAGGACAGGACGCCGCAGGGCAGCCGCCACCACCGCCCTGCTGGCCGCCGGCGCCGCCTCGCTCTACCTCGCCGTCGCCCACGGCCTGCCCGGACCGCACGACCGCTCGGGCCGGGACGCCGCCGGGGCCACCCCGGCCGGGGAGACGGCCGCGCCGGACCCGGCGGGCACGGCGCGGGCCCCCACCCGCTCGTCCGTGCCGGAATCCGGCCCCGGCACCTTCACCACCGCCACCGCCGGAGCGCGGGCCACCGGTGCGGGCAGGCCCTACCGGGTCGAGACGGAGGACGGCAGCGGCGTCCGCCCCGACGACGCCGCCGAGCGGATCGCCGCGATCCTCGGCCACGAACAGGGCTGGTCGCGCGGCGACGGCACCGCCTTCCGACAGGTCGCCGACGACAGCGCCACCCTGGTGATCCGCATCGCCACCCCGCACACCTCCGACGGCATCTGCGCGACCGGCGGCCTCGACACCCGGGGCGAGCTCAACTGCCGGGTCGGCGCGACGGTCGTCGTCAACCTCCGGCGCTGGCAGCTCGGTTCGCCCGAGTTCGACGGGCCGCCCGAGGAGTACCGGGCGCTGATCGTCAACCACGAGGTCGGACACTGGCTCGGGTACGGCCACCGCGGCTGCCCCGGGCCCGGCGCGCCCGCCCCGGTGATGATGCAGCAGATCAAGGGACTGCACGGCTGTGTGTCCAACGCCTGGCCCTACGGCCGTGACGGCACGTTCCACGACGGTCCCCACGAGCCCTGAACGACGGGCGGGACGGCCCCGCCAGGTGCCCGGGAGGCTTTCGATATGCCGACGATATGGGGCGACTCGTACCCTCGGGACATGCGAGTGCTGATCGTCGAGGACGAGCCCTACATGGCCGAGGCCATCCGCGACGGCCTGCGCCGTGAGGCGATCGCCTCCGACATCGCCGGTGACGGGGACACCGCCTGGGAGATGCTCACCGTGAACAGCTACGACATCGCCGTGCTCGACCGGGACATCCCCGGCCCGTCCGGCGACGAGATCGCCCGACGCATCGTCACCTCCGGCAGCGGCATGCCGATCCTCATGCTCACCGCCGCCGACCGGCTCGACGACAAGGCCACCGGCTTCGGACTCGGCGCCGACGACTACCTCACCAAACCGTTCGAGCTCCGGGAACTCGTGCTCCGGCTCAGGGCGCTCGACCGCCGCCGCGCCCACAGCAGACCGCCCGTCCGCGAGATCGCCGGCCTGCGGCTCGACCCGTTCCGCCGCGAGGTCCACCGCGACGGCCGCTATGTGGCGCTGACCAGGAAGCAGTTCGCCGTGCTCGAAGTCCTCGTCGCCTCCGACGGCGGTGTCGTCAGCGCCGAGGAACTGTTGGAGCGGGCCTGGGACGAGAACGCCGACCCGTTCACCAACGCCGTCCGCATCACGGTCTCCGCCCTGCGCAAACGGCTCGGGGAGCCCTGGGTCATCGCCACCGTTCCCGGCGCCGGGTACCGCATCGACACCCGGCCCTCGGCGGACCACGGGGGAGCGGACGGTGGTCGGATGTCGTCGGACCACGGGGGAGCGGACGGTGGTCGGATGTCGTCGGACCACGGGGGAGCGGACGGTGGTCGGCCGTTGTCGGACCACGGGGGAGCCGACAGCGGTCGGCCGTCGTCGGACCACGGGGGAGCGGACCGTGGATAGACGGCCCGGGCTCAGCGTCCGCGTCAGGCTCACCCTCAGCTACGCCGGTTTCCTCGTCTTCGCCGGTCTGCTGCTGCTCGCGGCGGTGTGGGTGTTCCTGCTGCGCTACGTCCCCGACCGCGCGATGCTCATCGACCCCAGCGACCGTCCCGACGGGGTCTTCCCCATCCGGTCCGCGCTCCTCGACGTCTTCGCCCCGAGGGCGGCCGCGGTACTGGGCTTCCTGCTGGTGTTCGGCCTCGTCGGCGGGTGGATACTCGCCGGCCGCATGCTCGCCCCGCTGACCCGCATCACGGAGGCGACCCGCACCGCCACCCGCGGATCCCTCTCCCACCGCATCCGGCTGCCGGGCCGCAGCGACGAGTTCCGCGAACTCGCCGACGCCTTCGACACGATGCTCGCCCGCCTCGAAGCGCACATGGCCGAGCAGCGGAGATTCGCGGCCAACGCCTCGCACGAACTGCGCACCCCGCTGGCGATCTCGCGGGCGCTCCTCGACGTGGCCCGCGACGATCCGGACCAGGACCTCCGCGAGACGCTGGACCGCCTGCACGCCGTCAACGCGCGCGCGATCGACCTCACCGAGGCGCTGCTCGTGCTCAGCCGCGCCGACCAGAGGTCCTTCACCCGGGAGCCCGTCGACCTCTCCCTCCTCGTGGAGGAGGCCACCGAGACGCTGCTCCCGCTCGCCGAGAAGCGCGGTGTCACCCTGGAGACCTCCGGGGACGTCGCGCCGGCCCTCGGGTCACCGGCGCTGCTGCTCCAGCTCACGACGAACCTCGTGCACAACGCGATCGTGCACAACGTCGCCGACGGGGGCGAGGTCCGGGTCAGCACCGGGGCGGGCCCCGCCGGGACCGTGGTGCTCACGGTCGAGAACCACGGCGAGCACCTCGCCCCCGAGCTGATCGCGACGCTCACCGAACCGTTCCAGCGCGCCACCGCGCGGCTGCGCGGCGACCACGCGGGTGTCGGACTCGGGCTGGCCATCGTCCGGCGGATCACCGAGGTGCACGACGGCTCCCTCGTCCTCGCCCCTCGCGCCGGCGGCGGCCTCCGCGTCGACGTGCGACTGCCCGCGCCGCCCGCGCCCTCCTCGAAACCCTTCCCGAAGGACAGCTGACCCGTGACCGAAGCACTGCGAGACGCCCCCCGCGCACCGCGGGAGGGCGGCGGCCGACGGCGTGCCGGCACCCCGGACACACCGAACACACCGAACCCACCGGCTGCACCGGACGTACGGGGGACCGGGCCGGACGCCACCGGGCCCGCCGCTCCCGGGACGGCCGGTTCCGCGACCACCGGCGCAGCCGACAGCGGCGCGACCGGCGCCACCGGGCCCGCCGGCCCCGGCGTCCGGTATCCGCGCGTCCGCCGGGCGGTCCGCGGCCTCTTCGGGCCGGGACCGTGGAAGCGCGGGCCGCTGCTCGCCGCCCTGGCCCTGGGCCTCGGCCTGCTCCTGCTGCTCCACGCCGAGGTCACGGACCGGGGCGGTCTCGGCAGCCTGGTGGAGACGTTTCTGCCGTGGCTCGGGCTGTTCGTCCCGGTGCTGCTCGCCGCGGCGCTGTGGCACCGCTCGGCCACGGCGCTGATCGCCCTGCTGCTGCCGGTCACGGCCTGGCTGAGCCTCTTCGGCGGACTGCTCGCCGGCGGATCCGCGCCGGGCGGCGACCTCACCGTGGTCAGCCACAACGTCAACGCCGAGAACCCCGACCCCGCGGGCACCGCACGCGACCTCGCCGCCTCCGGGGCGGACCTGCTGGCCCTCCAGGAGATGACCCCGCAGGCCACGGAGACCTACCGGAAGGAACTGGCCGCGGCCTACCCGCACCACACCGTGCGGGGCACGGTCGGCCTGTGGAGCAGGCTGCCGCTGTCCGACTCCCGGGCGGTCGACGTCCTGCGGGGCGACGCCGGGCCGCTGGCGGAGACCCGGCGGGCCGGGGACCGCCCGGCGGAACCGCCCCGGGCGCTGCGCGTCACCGTCGCCACCGACCGGGGGCCGCTCGCCGTGTACGTGGCGCACCTGGGGTCGGTGCGGCTGATGCCCCGCAACGGCTTCTGGACGGACTCCCGCGACGCCGGCGCGGTCGCGCTCACCGCGGCGGTCGCCGCCGAGCCGAACGAACGGGTGATGGTGCTCGGCGACATGAACGGCACCACCGACGACCGCGTGTTCGACGGCCTCACGGCGCGGCTCGACTCGGCCCACGAGAAGGCCGGGGACGGCTTCGGGTTCAGCTGGCCCGCGTCCTTCCCGATGGCGCGGATCGACCAGATCCTGGCCCGGGGGGTGGAGCCGAGGAGCGCGTGGGTGCTGCCGGCCACGCCCAGCGACCATCTGCCGGTGGCGGCGGCGTTCGCCTGGTGACCACGGGCCGAACGCCCGACCCGCCGAACCGACCCGTCGGGCTCATCCCGGCCCGCCGAACCGACCCGTCGGGCTCATCCCGGCCCGCCGAACCGACCCGTCGGGCTCATCCCGGCCCGCCGCCGGACCTGTCGGACGTACCCCCGGGCCCGCCGAACGGAGCCGTCGGCCGTTTCCCCGCCCGCCGAACGGTTACCTGTCGTCCTTGACGCGTCGACCGGACCATGAGGACGGTGTCTGAGATGAGCGGATCGGTACAGCGGGCGATCAGGCGGGTCCTCCCGTCGGCCGCGGGCCCCGGCAGGATCCTGCGCGGCATGGACCGCCTGGAGCGGGCGCAGGCCCTGGACGGTGTGGCGGACCGGGTGCGCGACACCGTCCGGGCCGCCCCGCTGGGCCCGGGGCGGGACGTGCTGCACGGCCGTTGGCTGGGGCACCCCCTGCACCCGGTGATGGTGCAGGTGCCCGTCGGCACCTGGTTCTCGGCCGCGGTCCTCGACCTCGTACCGGGGCAGCGGCGGGCGGCGAGCGTGCTGATCGGCGTGGGCCTCGCGGCCGCCGCCCCGGCGGCCGCGGCGGGCTGGGCCGACTGGGCCGAGCTCCAGCGCCGCCAGATGCGCGTGGGCCTCGTCCACGCGGCGGCCAACCTCACCGGGGTGTGGCTCTACACCGGCTCCCTCGTCGCCCGCTCCCGCGGCCGCACCGCGCTGGGCAAGACCCTCGGGTTCGCCGGCCTGGCGGCCGTGGGCCTCGGCGGGGCGATCGGCGGACACATGGCCTACCGGCAGGCCTCCGGAGCCAACCACGCCGAGGCTGTGCCGGAGCTGGTGGAGCCCGGCTGGCACGACATCGGCGAGGTCGCCGCCCTGCCCGTCGGCAGCCCGGTCCGGCGCCACATCGACGACGTCGCGGTCCTCGTCGTGCGGGAGAGCGGGAACCGGGTGCACGTACTCGCGGACGAGTGCAGCCACATGGGCGGACCCCTCTCCCAGGGCACCGTCGAGGACGGCTGCGTACGGTGCCCCTGGCACGGCAGCGTCTTCCGGCTGGAGGACGGCTGGAACGTGCGCGGGCCCGCGACGGCCCCGCAGCCCGCCTTCGAGGCCCGCGTCACCGGCGGCCGGGTCGAGGCCCGGCTGCGCGGCACCCCGGACGAAGGCACCTCCGCCCCCGACGCGGCGTGACGCCGTCCCCCGAACACGCCGGCAGCCCTGACAGCGCCGACAGCAGCAACAGCCCCGACAGCCCCGACACGGAGGCCGATCATGAGTGAGCAGACACCGTCCCAGGCCGAGGGCGAACGCGAGCCGGACACCGGGCCGCCCGGCCCGCCCCGCACGACCCCCTCCCAGGCCGAGGGGGAGCGCGAGGAGGAGACGACGGAGGACGTCGGGGAATCCGGCGACGACTGAGCCGCCCGGAGCCCCGCCCCTCGTGGAAGGCGGTACGGAGATGGACGACGCCACGGACGACGCCGCGCCCGGGGAGGCGTCCCCGCTGCGGCTGCTCCTCGTCGCGGACACCCATGTGCCGCTGCGGGCGAAGCGGCTCCCCGACGAGCTGTTGCGCGAGGTGGAGCGCGCCGACGTCGTGCTCCACGCCGGTGACTGGGTCGACGTCGCCACCCTCGATCTGCTGGAGGCCCGGGCGCGGCGGCTGATCGGTGTGTTCGGCAACAACGACGGCCCCGGCCTGCGCGCACGGCTCCCCGAGGTCGCCCGCGCCCGGCTCGGCGGCCTGCGGTTCGGCGTCGTCCACGAGACGGGGCCCGCGCGGGGGCGCGAGGAGCGCTGTGCCGCGCGCCATCCCGGCCTGGACGTCCTCGTCTTCGGCCACAGCCACATCCCCTGGGACACGAGCGCGGGCGGTCTGCGGCTGCTGAACCCCGGCTCGCCCACGGACCGCCGGCGACAGCCGTACCGCACCTACATGACGTGCGTGGTGGGGGAGGGGACCCTCCGGGACCTCGTCCTGCACCGGCTTCCGCAGCGCTGAATCCGTCCCCGCCGCCGGTGAACGCCTCGACGAGGGCGGCGGACAGCCGCACCGGCGCCGCCCGGCCGGTGCGGCTGTCCGCCGAACGAAGCGCGACGCCGCCGGGTGCGCACTGAGCGAACGGATCGCCTCCGCCGCAGTTGCGAAGCGGTCCGCCGGGCAGGCGCGCCGATGCGGTGCCGACGGCGGCGCCGCGCGGACGAGCAGGAGGATGAGCGCCGTGAAGACGATGATGCTGTCCCAGAGTTTCGGCCACGGCGTCCTGGTGATCACGATCCACGACGAACCGGCCCGCGCGGAGCGCGCGGAGACGGCCCGGCGGCTCGCCGACCTGATGTGTGCCCACCGGCCCGCGCCGGTGGTCGTCGTCATGGCCGACGCCGCGTCCACCGCCGCGACCGCGGAGGTCGTGCGCCAGGCGCACCGCCGGTGCGGCAATCCGGGCGTGCTGCTGTCCGTGGCGACGCACAGCGCGCCCGTGCGGCGTCTGCTCGAAGCCGAGGAGACCACCGTGCGGCACCGCATGGGCGTCCACCCCCACTTCGACACCGCCTTCAGCTCGGCGAGCCGCGCCCACGCCGATCTCGCGGGCACGGCGCGCACGGCGGAGCCCTCGCGTACGGAGGGCAGGCGGACCTGGATGAGCCGCCGCCACGAGCGCCGCTCCGCACCCCGGGCCGCCTGACCCGCCGATCTGCCCAACCCGCCGATCTGCCCGACCCGTCTGACCCGCCCGATCTGCCCGACCTGCCGCAGGCCGGTCAGTCGAGGCTCTGGACGCCGCCTGCCGCGGGGCCGAGCCCCGCCTCCAGCAGGTCGGTGAAGAGACCGACCGGATCCTCCCAACGCCCCCGCACCCAGTCGGCGTTGATGTTCGCCGCGACCACCCGGCTGCCGTCGCGGGTGCCGTACACGTACGACCAGGAACCGAACAGCGCGCCGCCCATGCCCCAGACCGGTACCCCGGAGGGCAGGACCAGCCGGGAGAGGCCGAGTCCGTAGGAGGCGCGGGGGAGCCAGTCCGCGGTCGGGACCATGGTGAGCATCTCCCGCTGCTGCTCCGGGCCGAGGAGTTCCCCGCCGAGCAGGGCCGCGAGGAACCGGGTGAGGTCGGACACGGTGGAGATCATGCCGCCGGCCGCCCAGTACGGGCTGGTCTCCAGCTCCGTCGCGTCGTGGACCGGCGCCCCGGGGTCGGGGGAGAACAGCCGGGTGTAGTGGCGGGCATGCGGTGCGGGGAGGTCCGGGTCGGCGCCGAGCGGCAGGGAGGTCCCCGTCAGGCCCAGCGGGCGGACGAGGCGGTCGGCGATCTCCTCGGCCAGCCCCCGCCCGGTCACCCGCTCCACGATCAGCCCGGCCAGGACGTAGTTGGTGTTGGAGTAGGCCCAGCCGGTCCCCGCCGGGAAGTCGGCCGGATGGGACAGGGCGATTGCCACCAGTTCGCCGGGCGTGTAGCTCGCCTGTCTGCTGAGCGCCGGCTGGTCGTTGGTGTGGCTGTGGATCCCACTGGTGTGGTCGAGGAGCCGGCGGACGGTGACGGCGCTGCCGTCGTGCCCGTTCCCCGTGACCATGCCGGGGAGCCATCGCTCGACCGTGTCCTCCAGCGTCAACCGGCCCTCGGCGACGAGGCGCAGGAGCACGGTGGCGGTGAAGGTCTTGGTGATGCTGCCGATCCGGAAGCGGTCCCCGTGCCCGCGCGGCCGGCACGTGTCCGTGTCGGCGGCGCCCGCCGTGCCGTACCACTGCCCGCCGCCGTCGCGGATCTCGGCGAGGATGCCCGGCACGCCCCCTTCGCGCACCGCCGCGTCGAGCACCTGCCGGACGGCGGTGTCGCCCTCGCGGGTGACACCCGTGGCAGAGGTGTCGTCAGCCATGTGAACCCCCATGTACAGCCCTCGTTTCTCGACTTTTCGTTCCACCTGAAAGCTACGGTCGGGGCGTGGCCGCGGAAGCCGTGCGGGCAGGCGAAGTCCGGGAATCCCGAGGGATTTCGGGGTTGTGTAGCGTTGCCCGTGACGGCTAACGCAACGGGCGCTCCGCAGGGGCGGGCGCAAGGTCGCGTCGCTGTCGTCAGGGCCCGGGGCGGGAGGTCGGACATGGGCGGCGGGAGACTGACTCCGCGGGACCGCGAGGACATCGAGGCGGGACTGGCCGAGGGGCTGGCGTGTGCGGCGATCGCCCGACGGCTGGGGCGGCCGACCTCGACCGTCAGCCGGGAGGTCGCCCGCAACGGTGGGCGCGGCGGGTACCGCGCGGAGCACGCCGACCGGGCCGCCGTCTGGCGGCGCCGCGACCGCCGTCCGCCGCGCGCGGCCCGGCGGGACGCCGGCACCGGAGCCGCTCGGGGCCCCGATCACGCCGATGCCGCAGGCGGCCCGCTCGGCCACGGTCCCGACGGCACCGGCGACGACACGGCGCGGGGCGCCGATCCCGCCGCCGTGCACGCGTACGTCGACGGCTTCGCGGCCGTGCTGGCCGGGGCCGGGCTCCCCCGCACGGCCGCGAGGGCGCTGGCCTGTCTGGTGACCGCTCCGTCCGGCGCGCTCACCGCGGCGGAGCTGGCCGAACGGCTGCGCGTCAGCCCCGCCTCAGTGTCCAAGGCCGTGGGGTATCTCGAAGCGCTCGATGTGCTCACCCGCCGGTACGAACCGGGCCGGCGCCGCCCGTTCCATGTCGTCGACGACGGCGTCTGGCTCCGCACCTGGCGGGCCGGCGCCCGGAAGAACGCGGTGTGGGCCGAGACGGCTCGGCGGGGCATCGAGCTGTTCGGCGCGGGCTCTCCCGCCGGGGTGCGGCTGGAGGCGATGCGCAGGTTCTTCGCCGGGGTCCACCGGGAGATGGCCGGTGCGTCGGCGACCGAGATCCTCGACGACGCCGGCACCGTGGTGGCCGCGCTCCTCCACGCGGGCCGCCCGCTCACCGCCGGTGAACTCGCCGGAGCCCTCGGGTGGACCAGGGGGCGCACCGCCGCGGCCGTGGACGCCGCCGAGCACCCGCCGGACGCCACCGGCCCCGTGGCGCTCCGGCGCACACCGTCCGGGGCGCTCCTGGTCGGGGACCGGCAAGGCCGGCTCACCCCGGCCCAGCGCACGGCGCTCGCCCGGCCCGTCGAACCGCCCCGCCCCGCAGCGGACCCGACCGGCCGTCCCTGACGGCCGGGTCGCCCCGCACCCGGCGCGGGCCCGCCGGCCGCGTCCCACCATGTGCGACGGCCTGCCGCCGCGCGGACCCGCCGCCTGCGACCGGCCACGTGCGCCGGCCCGCCCCGGCCCCTGCCCCACGGTCCCGCCCGGCCGCCGTGCCGCCCGGCACGGTGCCCACGTGACCCGGGGTCAGGCGGCCGCCGCGGCCCGGAACGTGCTGGGGCTCAGGCCCTTGTGGCGTTTGAAGGCGGCGCTGAAGCCGAAGGCGTCGGCGTAGCCGACGGACGCGGCGATCCGGGCGATGCTGAGGTCGGTGTCGAACAGGAGCGCCTCGGCCTCGTCCATCCGGCACTCGGTGATGTAGGCCAGGGGCGGACGGCCCATCAGTTCGGTGAAGCGCCGGGCGAACAGCGCCCGGGAGACACCGGCCCGGGCGGCCAGCAGCGCCACCGTCCAGGGGCCGGCCGGGCGGTCGTGGAAGGCCCGCAGGGCGGGGGCGAGGACGGGGTCGGCGAGGCCCCGGTACCAGTCGGGCGCGTCGGCGCCCGCCTGTTCGAACCAGGTGCGCAGCGTGCACACCAGGGCCCAGTCGAGGAGGCGGTCCATCAGGGCCTGCGAACCGGCCGAGAGCTGGACGGCGTCGGTGGCGGCGGACTCCAGCCAGGCGCAGACCTCGTCGCCCTCGTGGACCACCAGAACGGGCGGCAGGGTGCGCATGAGCCGTTCGTGGCGGTGGCTGGGGGCGCGGTAGGCGCCCACGATCATCGCGGTCGCGCCCTGCGGTTCGGTGTCCCAGTGGAGGCCGTCGAGCTCCTCGGAGGTGCGGTCGGCGTCCGGGGTGAAGCAGGCGATCTCGTAGGCGGCGTGCGGCCCGTGGACGGTGGCGGGGTCGTCGACGAGACGGAACGGCGCCGGGCCGCGCACGACGGCCGTGTCGCCCGCCTCGACCGGCCGTTCGGTGCCGTCGGCCAGCAGCAGGGTGCCGCCGCCGCGCAGGACGGTGACCATGGTGAGCGGCGCGCCGTCGGTGAAGCTGATCGTCCACGGGGCCGTCAGGACGGCGTGGCTGACGATCGATCCCTCGGCCCGGATGCCGCTCAGCAGTGCACTCAGAGGATCCATGGACAGAGCGTAGACGATCTCCTATGTCTCATGGAGCTTCTCCCATGGATCGTCCACGGGATCGCGGTTGTACTGGATCCAGGACGTGATCGAGACCGCGTCGGCACCGGCACCGGCCGCTGCCGAACGGCGTGGAGACCAGCCAGGAGACACTGTGACGCAGCACAGCACCGACGTCAGGACGGCCCTCGTCGTCGTCGCGCACCACCGCACCGATTCCCTGACGGCGCACACCGCCCGCCGTGCCGCCGCCCAGTTGGAGGAGGCCGGCTACCGGGTCGACCTGCTGGACCTCCACGCCGAGGGCTTCGACCCCCGGATGACCACGCAGGACCAGCCGGACTGGGGCGACCGGGAGAAGGCGTACTCCGAGGAGACGCATGCCCACATGCGGCGCATCCTCGACGCCGACACCGTCGTCGCCGTCTTCCCGGTCTACTGGCAGGGCGTGCCCGCCATCCTCAAGGGGTGGATCGACCGGGTGTGGAACTACGGCTTCGCCTACGGCCGCAGCAGGCCCCGCCTCGCGGGCAAGCGTGTGCTGTGGCTGGGGCTCGCCGGTGCCACCGCCGACGACCCCGTCGCGGACGGCATGCGGGCGGCCCTCGAAGCGACCCTGAGCGACGGCATCGCCTACTACTGCGGTTTCGCCCGCTCCGCGGTCGGCCTGCTCCTCGACGCGGAGGAGCGCCCGCAGCGCGTCGACGCCACGGGTGCCCTGCTCGTCGGCGACGTCGTCACGGGGGCCGAACGCGAGGCGAAGTACGCCGACTTCGACCGCCGCGCCCACCGGTTCGTCGAGGAGTTCCTGACGGAGGAGCTGGTGGCGGTCTGACGCCGGCGGTCCGTCCCGACGCCGTCCGCCCGGTACGCGACCGGGCGGACGGCGTCGTCGCGGAGTGGATACAGGGCGGGGACATCAAGTCGCCACGTCGAAACTTTTCAGCCATCCTCGGCCACTTCGGCCGGATCCTCGCGCAACCCTCCGTGGTGTCGTTGTGGCTGCTGGTGCGGGACGGTGTCCGGCGCACACGGTCGGGGTCGATCATGGGAGGTCGGGAGAAGTCGACTGGATCTTGCCGTTCGTAAATTCTCCGTCATATTTGCTCCTTATGATGGCCAAGTCTTGCGGTGGGGGCGGCTGTCGTCCCTCCTGGCAGTCGCGATCCGGCGCACCACAGGCGAGCCAGTTACCGCAGGTCACAGGAGTTCCCGCTGCCCGGCAGCGGGACATTCGGTGCGGTGCGCCGAGGACCAGACGGTTGGGGGAGCCGCTGTGGTTCGTACGAATGCGGGTGTTCGGCGCATGCCGTCGGCCGACGGCACACGACGCCTCGCCCCCGCCCGCCGCCCGCTGAGCCCCGAGCCCGGACCGCCCCCGACGCCACACCCTTCCGGTCCGGCCGTACGGCGCTCTCTCGCACGATCCGACCGCCCTCCCCGTCACGACGGCTGAGGCCGGATCCACGCGGACATCCACCGGGCGGGCCCGCACCAGGGCACCCGGGCCGAAACGGAAGAAGGACGGGGGTTCCTCATTTGTTGCACCACAGGGGATCAGCAGGGTCGGACGTCACGCCGCTGATCGACCGGCAGCACCACATCCAGATCCTCGACGACGCCTGCCGCGAGTGCCAGAAGAACAACGGCGGACTGCTCCTCGTCGAAGGACGCTTCGGCACCGGCAAGACCTCGCTGCTGAGAGCCGTCCGCTCGCTGCCGTCCGTCGAGGGGTTCACCGTCCTGCACGCACGGGGCAACGAGACCGAATCCGGCTTCTCCTACGGCCTGGTGCGACAGCTCTTCGAGTACCTGCTCGCCGCCGCGAGCCCCGAGGAACGCCGGGCGCTGCTCGCGGGGCCGGCCGCCATGGCGGCACCCCTCTTCGAGTACACCGACGGCGGCGTCCACGGCGAGGTCGCCCCCGACCGAGAACAGGCGCTGCTGCGCGGCCTGTACTGGATGCTCGTCAACCTGTCGCAGCGCCGCCCCGTGCTGGTGCTCGTCGACGACCTCCACTGGGCCGACGAACCCTCGCTCCGGTTCCTGCAGTACATCGAGTGCCGCCTGGAACAGCACCCCATCCTGTGCGTCGCCGTCACCGCCCCCGTGCACCACGGCAACGACCCCGACGCCGAGCACGTCATCACCCTGCCCAGCATGCCCGCGCTCTGCCTCGACGACCTCAGCCGCGACGGCGTCCGCGACCTCCTGGCCGCCGTGTTCAACCGGGACCCCGACCCCGACGTCGTCCGGATGTGCCACGAGGTCACCGGCGGCAACCCCTTCTTCCTCAACGAACTCCTCATCGAGATCCAGCGCCAGGGCGACGAGGCCCCCGGCGCCGGAGCCGCCGCCCGCACCGCCCCGCGCACCCTGGCCCGCGCGCTGCCCCGCTGGGTCGGACTCGTCCCGCCCAGATACCGCGACAACGCCAACGTCCTGGCGCGCAGCCTCGCCGTGCTCTGCTCCAGCGGCGACTTCGCCCAACTCGCCTCCGCGACCGGCCTCCACCAGGAGGAGGTCACCGACGCGGCCAGCGCGCTGATGGACATCGGACTCCTCGCCCACGGCACCCCGCTGCGCTTCCGCCACCCCATCGTGCGCAACGCCGTCTACGAGCACCTGCCCAGCACCTTCCGCTTCCGGGCGCACTCCAGCGCCGCCAAGGCCCTCGACCGCGACGGCGCCCCCGCCGAACACGTCGCCGAACACCTGCTCCACGCCCCTCCCAGCGAGGACCGGCGCGCCGTCGACATCCTCGTCGCCGCGGGCGAGAAGGCCCTCGCCGGCGGCAACGCGACCGTGGCCGTCTCCGTCCTGCGGCGCGCCATGCAGGAGAAGGTCCCCGACGACATGCTGCCCGACCTCCTCATCCGGCTGGGCGAGGCCGAGCACCGGGCACGCGACCCCCGGGCCGTCGAACACCTCACCCAGGCCATGGAACTCACCCAGGACCCCGTCACCCGCGCCTCCATCGCCTTCAGCCTCAGCGGCGCCCTCAGCATGGCGATGCGCTTCGGCGAGGCACTCGACGTCCTGCGCGGTGTGCACGCCGAGGTCGAACCCCACGACCGCGAACTCGCCGTCCGCCTCCGCTCCGAACTCATCAAGCTCGCGAGTCTCTCGCCCAACACCAAACCGGCGGCCGAACAGGATCTCGCCGCCATCGTCGGCGCCGGCGGCACCGAGGGATCCGCCACCCTCATCCGCGCCCAGCAGGCCCAGGCCGCCCTCCTCAACGGCGAGCCGGCCGACAAGGTCGCCCGCCTGAGCGAGGACTCCGTGCTCCCGGGCACCCTCGTCGCCGAACCGGACGGCGGCGCCCAGGCGTCCTGGATCGCCGCGTTCTGCCTCTTCTGCTGCGGCCGGCTCACCCAGGCCCTCGGCATCCTCGACGAGGCCCTCCAGGAGGCCGAGGCCAAACACCTGCGGCTCGCCGCCGAGGACATCCGCGCCCTGCGCGCCCTGGTGAACATGCGCCGCGGCGCGCTCGGCGAGGCCGAGGTCGACGCGCTCAGCGCCCTCAAGGGCATCAGCGGCGGCGACTCCGTCCCCGCGCTCGGCCGCCCCCTCGCCGTGCTCGCCCTCGTCGGTGTGCTCCTGCGCCGGAACCAGGTCGGCGCCGCCGTCGAGGCGTACGAGCGGTACGGCATCCCCGCCCACATACCCCAGTTCTCCACCTTCCTGCCGTTCATGGTCGCCCGCGGCCAGATCCGCATCGCCCAGGGCGAGGTCGAGGCCGGCATGCGCGACCTGCTCCGCACCCATGAACTGCTGCACGACTGGGGCGCCAAGTGCCCCGCCCTCTCCCCGTCGACGGAGGCCGTGCACGCCCTGTGCGACCTCGGACGCAGGGAGGAGGCCCACGCCCTCGCCGAGGAACAGCTCGACGTCGCCCGTGCCTTCGGCAGCGACCGGGAGATCGCCCTCGTGCTGTGCGCACGGGCCCGGGCGACCCGCGGCGCCATGCCCCTCGAAGACCTCGAACAGGCCGTCGAACTGCTCGGCGGCACCGCGGACGCCGTCGACGAGTGTGCCGCGCTCATCCAGTACGGCACCGCCCTGCGGGTCGCCGGCCAGCCCGCCGAGGCCCGGCGCCGGCTCCGCGCGGCCAGCGACCTCGCCGACGGCATGGGCGCCACCGCCCTGAGCAAGCAGGCCCGCCAGGAACTCGCCGTCATGGGCGTACGGGTCCGCGAGACGGCGCGCACCGGCATCTCCGGACTCACCCCCAGGGAACACCGGGTCTGCCTCCTGGCGGCCGAGGGCAAGCGCAACCAGGAGATCGCCCACATGCTCTTCGTGACCGTCAAGACCGTCGAATGGCATCTCAGCCAGGTCTACCGGAAGCTGGGCGTCGCCTCCCGCATCGAACTCCGGGACGCCCTGACCCAGAACTGACCCCGGGGCCCGCTCCCGCCGCCCCGGACCCCAGGCCCGGGGGCCGATACTGGGGGCTGGCTGGGGGCGAACCCCGACCTGCCGCTCCGACCGGCGCACCAGAATCGCAGCGCGGCCACCGCAGACCGGACGGCGTCGGTGGCCGCGCGAGCGACCGCTCGCGTCACAACGCCGGTATCCGAATGGCATGGAGAAACCCGTGATCGACGAGACCCAGCGCAAGGCCACCGTTCTCGAGTACTTCGAGCGCGTCAACGACAAGGACCTCGACGGTGTCGTGAAGCTCTTCGACACCGCCGCCCTCGTCCTCGACCCGGTCGGCGGCCCGGCCGTCACCGGCGAGGACGCCCTGCGCGCCTACTTCCAGCGGGTCCTGCACGAGTTCGACACCCACGACGTCCCGGGCGTGCCCACCGGCGCCCAGGACGGAGCGAGCGTCGCCGTCCCGCTCAAGGCGACCATCAACAACCCCCAGGACCCCACCGGCGGAAGCCGCCTCGACGTGAACGTCATCTCCGTCTTCACCATCGGGGACTCCGGCCTCATCCGCGAGATGCGCGCCTACTGGGGGATGACCGACATCGCACCCGCCGGCGCCTGACACCGGGACTCCGGCGCCTGACACCGGGATTCCGACGCCTGGACTGTGACACCGGGACCCTGACACCGGAGAACAGGGGCCCCGGCCGCGTCCCCAGGGACGCCCGGGGCTGGACGGAACGATGATGCTGGGGTGGCGGCCGGGGGTGAACCCCGAAGCCAGGGCCGCCACTTCTGGCGCAGAATCGACTCGTCGAACACACCGTGCCGCCACCCGGCGGCCGGGGGACCGGAGAGGTCCCCTCCCGGACGCGGCCGGCCACCGGCCACGGCGCCGGAACCCACGACACCACGCCCGCCAGGGCCACACCGCACCACACCGCTGTCGACGCACCGCACCGGACGGAACAGGCACGAAGCCGCCGCCCACCGCGGACCGGCAGCACGCACCAACCATCGATACGGCACGACTCGGGGGACGTATTCAGTGAGGGATCATCCGGTCCGGCATGCCTGTCCGTCGACGCGATCGGCGTCCGGCGGGAGAACCCGGTCCTAGGCACAGGACCGCCGTCACCGCACGCCGCGCCCCGACGGTCGCGGCCGCATCCCCGACACCGCAGACGCCGTGACGCCTCCGCGCGCCCTGCGCCCGTACCCCCGCGGCATCGCACCACCCTGCCGTCCCGTCTCCCTTCCGCCTGTGGAGTTGTGTTCCATGCCTGCCACCTCGCCCAATGAAGAGAAGCTCCGCGACTACCTCAAGCGGGTCACGGCCGATCTCCGGCAGGCCCGGCAGCGTCTGAACGCGGCCGAGGCCCGCAACCGCGAGCCCATCGCCATCGTGGGCATGGCCTGCCGCTTCCCCGGCGGCGTCGACTCCCCGGAGAGCCTGTGGCGCCTCGTCGCCGACGAGGCGGAAGGCATCTCCGCGCTCCCCACCGACCGCGGCTGGGACCTTGACGCGCTCTTCGACGCCGACCCGCTGCGGGCCGGCACCAGCTACATCCGCGGCGGCGGATTCCTGCACGGGGCGGCCGAGTTCGACGCCGGCTTCTTCGGCATCTCGCCGCGCGAGGCCCTCGCCATGGACCCCCAGCAGCGGCTGCTCCTGGAGACCGCCTGGGAGACCCTGGAACGCTCCGGCATCGTCCCCGCCACCCTGCGCGGCGAGAACGTCGGCGTCTTCGTCGGCGCGGTCCCGCAGGACTACGCGCCCCGCCACGGCGACCCGGCGGCCGAGGACCTGGAGGGCTACCTCGCGGTCGGCAACACCACCAGTGTGATGTCCGGCAGGGTCGCCTACGCCCTCGGCCTGCGCGGCCCCGCCGTGACGGTGGACACCGCGTGCTCGTCGTCGCTGGTGGCGCTGCACCTCGCCGTGCAGGCACTGCGCCAGGGCGAGTGCACCATGGCCCTCGCCGGCGGTGTCACCGTCATGGCGGCACCGAACTGGATCGTCGACCTCAGCCGCCAGCAGGGCCTCGCCGCGGACGGCCGCTGCAAGGCCTTCGCCGAGGGCGCCGACGGCTTCGGCCCCGCCGAAGGCGTCGGCCTCCTCCTCGTCGAACGCCTCTCCGACGCGCTGCGCAACGGCCACCGGGTGCTGGCCGTGGTGCGCGGCTCCGCCGTCAACCAGGACGGCGCCTCCAACGGCCTCACCGCCCCCAACGACGAGGCCCAGGAGGACGTGATCCGACGCGCCCTCGCGAACGCCGGCCTCACCACGGGTGAGGTGGACGCGGTCGAGGCGCACGGCACGGGCACCCGGCTCGGCGACCCGATCGAGGCGCAGGCGCTGCTGGCGACCTACGGGCAGGAGCGCGGGGAGAGCGGTCCGCTGCTGCTGGGGTCGCTGAAGTCGAACATCGGCCACACCCAGGCGGCGGCGGGCGTCGCCGGTGTGATCAAGATGGTGATGGCGATGCGGCACGGGATGCTGCCCCGCACCCTGCACGTCGACGAGCCGTCGACCCACATCGACTGGTCGGCCGGGCAGGTGGCGCTGCTGACGGAGTCGCAGGAATGGCCGGGCACCGGCCGCCCGCGCCGCGCGGGCGTCTCGTCGTTCGGCATCAGCGGCACCAACGCCCACGTCGTCCTCGAACAGGCCCCGTGGCCGGACACCACCTCCGACGAGCAGCCGGAGGAGGAGGCTCGGGCCGGAGCCCTGGCCGACGCTTCGGCGGCAGTGGTGCCGTGGGTGCTCTCCGCGCGCAGCGCCGAGGGCCTGCGCGACCAGGCGGCGCGCCTGCTCGCCCACCTCGACGACGAGAACGCCCGGGACGCCCGGCAGGACGGGGACGACCGGGACGCCCGGCAGGACGGGGACGACCGGGACGCCGTGCGCCCGGCGGACGTGGGCCACTCCCTTCTTGCCACCCGTGCCCTCTGGGACCACCGTGCCGTCGCCGTCGGCACCGACGACACCACCCTCCGCACCGCCCTCGCGGCCGTGGCCGCGGGTGAGCCGGGTGTGGTGTCGGGTGTGGCGGGTGCGGGTTCGCGTCCGGTGTTCGTGTTCCCGGGGCAGGGTGCGCAGTGGTCGCGGATGGGGCTGGAACTGGCGGACGCCTTCCCGGTGTTCGCCGCCTCGCTCGACGCGTGTGCGCAGGCGTTGAGGCCGTTCACGGACTGGGATCTGCGCACCGAACTCGCGGGTGATCTCGCCCGCGTCGATGTGGTGCAGCCGGCGTCGTGGGCGGTGATGGTGTCACTGGCACGGCTGTGGGAGTCCTTCGGTGTGACCCCGGCCGCGGTGGTGGGTCATTCGCAGGGTGAGATCGCCGCCGCGGTGGTGGCGGGTGCGTTGTCGTTGGAGGACGGTGCGCGGATCGTCGCGGAGCGCAGCCGGGTGATCGGTGAGCGGCTGGCGGGGCGGGGTGGGATGGCGTCCGTCGCTCTGCCTGCGGACGCTGTGCGGGAGCGGGTTGAGGGCTACGGTGACCGGCTCGCGGTCGCGGCGGTCAACGGGCCGTCGTCGACGGTGGTTTCGGGTGAGCCGGCGGCCCTGGACGAGCTGCTGGGCGTGCTGGAGTCGGATGGTGTGCGGGTCCGGCGGATCGCGGTGGACTACGCGTCGCATTCGTCGCATGTGGAGTCCATCCGGGACGAGCTGCTGGAGGTGCTGGCTCCGGTCGCGCCGCGCTCGGCCACCGTGCCGTTCTACTCGACGGTGACCGGCGGTCCGATCGACACGGACACGCTGGATGCCGCGTACTGGGTGCGGAATCTGCGCGGGACGGTCGAGTTCGAGGCGACGGTCCGTGCGCTGATCGCCGACGGGCTGACCGCTTTCGTCGAGTGCAGCGCGCACCCGGTGCTCGCCGTGGGTGTGGAGGAGTCGGGTGCGTCGAGCGTCGTCGGTTCGCTGAGGCGCGACGACGGTGGTGCGCAGCGGTTCGTCACCTCGCTGGCGCAGGCGTTCACCACCGGACTCCCCGTCGACCTCGGCGCCCTCGTCGCCGACGGACGTACCGTCGACCTGCCCACCTACGCCTTCCAGGGCACCCACTACTGGATCCGCCCGCGTCTCGGACGCGCCGATGTCACCGCCGTCGGCCTCGGCGCGGCGCACCACCCGCTGCTCGGCGCCGTCGTGCGTCTCGCCGACACCGACGGCGCGCTGCTCACCGGGCGGCTGTCGCTCGCCGACCACCCGTGGCTCACCGACCATGCGGTCGACGGACACGTCATCCTGCCGGGTGCCGCCTACGTCGAACTCGCCGTCCGAGCGGGCGACGAGGTCGGCTGCGGCCGAGTCGCCGACCTCACCCTCCAGGCGCCCCTGGAGCTGGTCGACGGCCGGCCCGTCACCGTCCAGGTCGCCGTCGGCGCCCCAGAGGCGGACGGCAGCAGGCTCCTGACCGTGCACGCCCGCACGGACGACTCCGGGGACGCCGCGTGGACCTGCCACGCCACCGGCACCCTCGCCCCGGCCGGGGCGGCCGACCCAGGTTTCGACCTCACCGCCTGGCCCCCGCCCGGCGCCACCGCCGTTCCCGTCGACGCCTTCTACGACGAGGCCGCGGCCCTCGGCTACCAGTACGGGCCCGCCTTCCAGGGCCTGCGCGCCGCATGGACCGCGGGCGACGACGTCTTCGCCGAGGTCTCGCCGCCCGCGTCCGAGGACGCCGACCGCTTCCTGCTCCACCCGGCCGCCCTCGACGCCGCGCTGCACGCGATCCTCGTCCGCACCGGCGGCACCGGCGGCACCGCCGACACCGGCACGCTCCGCCTGCCGTTCTCGTGGAGCGGTGTCGAGGTCCACGCCACCGGCGCGTCCGATCTGCGCGTCCACCTCACCCGGACCGCCGACGACACGGTGAGCGTGCGTCTCGGCGACACCGACGGGGCACCCGTCGCCGCCGTCGACGCGCTCGTCCTGCGGGCACCCGCCACCGACGCGCTCGGCACCTCCGGCCCCGCGGATCTCCTGCACGTCGTGTGGGAACCGGCCGCCGACATCCCGGCGACCGCGCCCACCGTCGTCTTCCTGGACGCCGCCGACGGGGCCCTCGACACCCTCGACGGCTCCGTACCCGACATCGTCGCCGTGACCCTGCCGGACGACACCGGCATGCGCGGCACCGGCATACGCGACACCGACGTACGCGACACCGACGTACGCGACACCGACGTACGCGGCACCGGCATAGGCGACACCGACATACGCGAAGCCGTCGGCTCGGCACTCGCGCTCGTGCGCGGCTGGCTGGCCGACGACCGCTTCGCGGACGCCCGCCTGGCCTTCGTCACCCACCGCGACAGCCTCGCGCACGCCGCCGTCCGCGGCTTCGTCCGCTCCGCGCAGACCGAGCACCCCGGCCGTTTCCAGCTCCTCGAAATCGCCCCCGGCACCAGCCCGTCGCAAGACGCCACGGCAGCCGCCCTCGCCACCGCCGAGCCTCAGCTCGCCCTGGGCCCGGACGGCGTCGCGACCCCGCGCCTCGCCCCCGTGCCCGCCGCCCCCGACACCACGGCCACCCCCTTCGACGCCGACGGCACCGTCCTCGTCACCGGCGGCACCGGAACCCTCGGGAGCCTCCTCGCACGCCACCTCGTCACCGAGCACGGTGTACGGCACCTGCTGCTCGTCAGCCGCGGCGGTCCCGACGCCCCCGGCGCACCGGAACTCGCCGCCGAGCTCACCGCCCACGGCGCCCGGGTGGGCCTGGCCGCCTGCGACGCCGCCGACCGCGACGCCCTCGCCGCCGTCCTCGCCGGCATCGACCCCGCCCACCCGCTGACCGCCGTCGTCCACACCGCCGGCGCACTCGCCGACACCGTCGTCACCTCCCTCACCGAAGCCCATGTGGACCAGGTGCTGCGCCCCAAGGCCGACGCCGCCCGGCACCTCCACGAGCTCACCGCCGAGCTGGACCTCTCCGCCTTCGTGCTCTTCTCCTCCGCCGCCGGCGTCCTCGGCACCGCGGGCCAGGCCAACTACGCCGCCGCCAACGCCTACCTAGACGCCCTCGCCGCCCGGCGCCACCGGGAGCGCCTGCCCGCCGTGTCCCTGGCCTGGGGCTACTGGGAGCAGGCCAGCGGCCTCACCGGCCACCTGGACCGCGGGGACGTGCTGCGTCTCGCCAGGACCGGCGTCGCCCCCATGACCACCGCCCAGGGCCTCGCCCTCTTCGACGCCGCCCTGCACACCCCGCACCCGGCCGTCGTGCCCCTCGCGCTCGACCGGGCCGCCCTGCGCGAAGCCGCGCACGGCGACACCCTGTCGTCCCTCCTGCGCGCCCACGCCCCCCGCGTGCGGCGGCGCGTCACCACCGCCGGACGTGGGACACCGGCCGCCGTCAGCGACTTCGCCCGGCACGTCCTCGCCCTGGCGCCCGAGCAGCGGGAGCACACCCTCACCGAGCTGGTGCGCGCCCAGGCCGGCGCGGTCCTCGGCCATGAGTCGGCGGCCGCCGTCGACGCAGCCCAGCCGTTCCGCGCCCTCGGCTTCGACTCGCTCGCCGCCGTCGAACTGCGCAACCGCCTCAACACCGCGACCGGTCTCCGCCTGCCGGCCACCGCCGTCTTCGACCACCCGACACCGGCCCGCCTCGCCGCCCACATCGGCACCCTGCTCGACGGCGGCCCCGGGCCGCTGACGACCCCGGGCCCCCGCCGCACCTCCGCCACCGACGAGCCCGTCGCCATCGTCGGCATGGCCTGCCGCCTGCCCGGTGGCGTCGGCTCCCCGGAGGAGCTGTGGCAGCTCGTCGCCGACGGCGTCGACGCCGTCTCGCCGTTCCCGACCGACCGCGGCTGGGACATGGACGCGCTGCTCGGCGCGACCGACGGCAGCGGCGGGACCTCCTACGTCCGCGACGGCGGATTCCTCTACGACGCGGCCGAGTTCGACGCCGGTTTCTTCGGGATCTCGCCGCGCGAGGCGCTGGCGACGGACCCGCAGCAGCGGCTGCTCCTGGAGACCTCCTGGGAGGCCCTGGAGCGTGCCGGGATCGACCCCACGTCGCTCAAGGGCAGCCGGACCGGTGTGTTCACCGGCGTGATGTACCACGACTACGCCAGCCGCCTCGACCGTCTGCCCGAGGGCGTCGAGGGCTACCTGGCCACCGGCACCTCCGGCAGCGTCGCCTCCGGCCGTGTCGCCTACACCCTCGGCCTCGAAGGACCGGCGGTCACCGTCGACACCGCGTGCTCCTCGTCGCTGGTCGCCCTGCACCTCGCGGCACAGGCACTGCGCCAGGGCGAATGCACGATGGCCCTCGCCGGCGGTGTCACCGTCCTGTCCAGCCCCAGTGTCTTCTCCGAGTTCAGCCGCCAGCAGGGCCTCGCCACCGACGGCCGCTGCAAGTCCTTCGCCGACGCCGCCGACGGCACCGGCTGGGCCGAGGGCGTCGGTGTGCTCCTCGTGGAACGCCTGTCGGACGCGCGGCGCAACGGCCACCGGGTGCTGGCGGTGGTGCGCGGTTCGGCCGTCAACCAGGACGGCGCCTCCAATGGGCTCACCGCCCCCAACGGGCCCGCGCAGCAGCGCGTCATCCGCCAGGCACTGGAGAGCGCGCGCCTGACCACCGGTGAGGTGGACGCGGTCGAGGCGCACGGCACGGGCACCCGGCTGGGCGACCCGATCGAGGCGCAGGCGCTGCTGGCGACCTACGGGCAGGAGCGCGGGGAGAGCGGTCCGCTGCTGCTGGGGTCGCTGAAGTCGAACATCGGCCACGCGCAGGCGGCGGCGGGTGTGGCCGGTGTGATCAAGATGGTGATGGCGATGCGGCACGGTGTGCTGCCCCGCACCCTGCACGTCGACGCCCCCTCGTCGCACATCGACTGGTCGGCGGGGGAGGTGTCGCTGCTGACGGAGGCCCGGGAGTGGCCGGGCACGGGCCGTCCGCGCCGTGCGGGCGTCTCGTCGTTCGGCGTCAGCGGCACCAACGCCCATGTGATCCTGGAATCCGCCGAACCGGTCGACGCGCCCGCCCCGTCCCTCCCCACCGCCGGCGGGGGAGTCACCCCGTGGGTGCTCTCGGCCGCCTCCGACGACGCCCTGCGCGCCACCGCCGACAGGCTGCGCGCCCACCTCCTCGCCGCGCCCGACGCCGACCGCGATCCGCTGTCCGTCGCCGGTGCGCTGGTGCGGTCGCGGGCGCGGCTGGAGCGGCGCGCGGTGGTGGTGGGACGCGACCGCGAGGAACTGCTGGCCGGACTGCGCGCGGTGGCCGCGGGTGAGCCGGGTGTGGTGTCGGGTGCGGCGGGTGCGGGTTCGCGTCCGGTGTTCGTGTTCCCGGGGCAGGGGGCGCAGTGGTCGCGGATGGGGCTGGAACTGGCGGACGTCTTCCCGGTGTTCGCCGCGTCGCTCGATGCGTGTGGGGAGGCGTTGGGGCCGTTCACGGACTGGGATCTGCGCACGGAACTCGCGGGTGATCTCGCCCGCGTCGATGTGGTGCAGCCGGCGTCGTGGGCGGTGATGGTGTCGCTGGCGCGGTTGTGGGAGTCGTTCGGTGTGACTCCAGCCGCGGTGGTGGGTCACTCGCAGGGCGAGATCGCCGCCGCCGTGATCGCGGGTGCGTTGTCGTTGGAGGACGGTGCGCGGATCGTCGCGGAGCGCAGCCGGGTGATCGGTGAACGGCTTGCGGGGCGGGGTGGGATGGCGTCCGTCGCTCTGCCTGCGGACGCTGTGCGGGAGCGGGTCGAGGGCTACGGGGACCGGCTCGCGGTCGCGGCGGTCAACGGGCCGTCGTCGACGGTGGTTTCGGGTGAGCCGGCCGCGCTCGACGAGCTGCTGGGCGTGCTGGAGTCGGAGGGTGTGCGGGTCCGGCGGATCGCGGTGGACTACGCGTCCCACTCCTCGCACGTGGAGTCCATCCGCGACGAGCTGCTGGAGGTGCTGGCCCCGGTCGCGCCCCGTACCGCCACCGTGCCGTTCTACTCGACGGTGACCGGCGGTCCGATCGACACGGACACGCTGGATGCCGCGTACTGGGTGCGGAATCTGCGCGGGACGGTCGAGTTCGAGGCCACGGTCCGTGCGCTGATCGGCGACGGGCTGACCGCTTTCATCGAGTGCAGCGCGCACCCGGTGCTCGCCGTGGGTGTGGAGGAGTCGGGCGCGTCGACCGTCGTCGGTTCGCTGCGGCGCGACGACGGCGACGCGCAGCGGTTCGTCACCTCCCTCGCGCAGGCTTTCGTCACGGGGCTCCCCGTCGACTTCACCCCGTTGACGGGTGACGGCGGAAGGGTGGACCTGCCCACGTACCCGTTCCAGCGCAGCCGGTTCTGGCTGGAAGAGGGCGAGCTTCCCGCCACCGCTGTGCCGCGGGACGAGGTGGAGGAGCGGTTCTGGGAGGCCGTCGAGCGCGAGGACCTGGAGTCGCTGGCGCGCTCGCTCGATCTGGACGGCGAGAACCTGCGTCCTCTGCTGCCGGCGCTGGCGTCGTGGCGGCGGGCGAGCCGCCAGGAGTCCGTGATCGACTCCTGGCGCTACAAGACCGCCTGGCGGCCCGTCCCCGGCACCTCCGTCCCCGTCCTGTCCGGCACCTGGCTCGTCGTGGTCCCCGCGGCGATCGCCGAGGACGACACGACCACCTCCCTCGTCCGTGCGCTGACCGGCCGCGGTGCCGACGTCGTGACCCTGGCCGTCACGGCGGACGACGCCGACCGGACCGCGCTCGCCGCCCGCGTCCAGGAGGCGCTGGCCGGGCGCCCGAAGGCGGGCGGTGTGCTGTCGCTGTGGGCGCTCGACGAGACGCCGACGGACGCCCAGCCGCTGGTGTCGGCCGGGCTCGCGGGCACCGTCGCCCTGGTGCAGGCGCTGCGCGACCTCGACGCGCCCGCGCCGCTCTGGTGCCTCACCGGCGGCGCCGTCGCCACCGGACCCTCGGATGCGACGATGACGATCAGCGCCGTGCAGGCGCAGGTGTGGGGCGTCGGCAGGGTGGCGGCGCTGGAGCAGGCCGGTGTCTGGGGCGGTCTGGTCGACCTCCCCGCCGACGCCGACGAGCGCGCGCTGCGCAGGCTCTGCGGCATCCTCGCCGAGCCCGGCGGCGAGGACCAGCTCGCCGTCCGCGCCGCCGGTGTCCTCGCCCGGCGCATGGTGCGCGCGCCGCTCGGCAGCGCTGCCGCGCCCCGCCGCTGGCAGCCCGACGGCACCGTCCTCATCACGGGCGGACTCGGCGCCCTCGGCGCACATGTGGCCCGCTGGCTTGCCCGCGAGGGTGCCGAGCACCTCGTCCTCACCAGCCGGCGCGGCGGCGACGCCCCCGGCGCCGAGGACCTGGCGCGGGAACTGACCGCGCTCGGCGCCCGGGTCACCGTCGCCGCCTGCGACATCGCCGACCGCGCCGCCGTCGAGGCCCTCGTCACCGGGCTCGCGGAGCAGGGCGATCCCGTCCGTGCCGTGATGCACGCCGCCGTCCAGGCGGAACTCGCCCCGCTCACCGACGCCTCCCCCGGCCACTTCGCCGCACTCCTGGGCGCCAAGGTCGCCGGTGCCGAGCACCTGGACGCCCTGCTGGGCGCGGACGTGGACGCCTTCGTGCTCTTCTCGTCGATCGCCGGCTTCTGGGGCAGCGGCGATCACGCCGCCTACGCAGCGGCCAACGCCCACCTGGACGCGCTCGCGGAACGCCGCCGCGCACGCGGCCTCGCCGCCACCTCGATCGCCTGGGGCATCTGGGACGCGTACAACGACTGGGACTCCATGAGCGCGGCCGAGCGCCGCACGATCACCGACCGCGCCGTGCAGCAGGGCCTTCCGCTGCTCGACCCGGAGGCGGCGTGCGCCGGCCTTCGGCAGACGCTCGACCACGACGAGACGTTCGTCGCGATAGCCGACATCGCCTGGGGGCCCTTCGCCACCCTGTTCACCTCGGCCCGGCCCAGCGCCCTGATCCGGGAGATCCCGGAGGCGGCCGCGGCCGCCGACGCCGCCGCACCGGGCGACGCCGCCGGGCACGACGCGGCCGCCCTGCTCCGCAGGCTCGGAGCGCTGCCCCGCGAGGACCGGGAACGCGAACTGGCCGACCTGGTGCGTGCGCAGGCCGCCGCCGTCCTCGGGCACGCCACGGCGGACCAGGTGGGTCTGGACCGTGCCTTCCGTGAGCTGGGGTTCGACTCCCTGACCGCCGTCGACCTCCGCAACCGGCTGAACGCCGCCACCGGCGAGCGGCTGCCCGCGACCGTGGTCTTCGACCATCCGACCCCCGCCGAGCTGGCGGCCCACCTCCACGACAGGTGCTTCCCGGACGCGGCCGACCGGCCCGCGGCGGCCGCCCCCGTCGTCACCGCGACCACGGCGCTGCACGACGAGCCCGTCGCCATCGTCGGCATGGCGTGCCGGCTGCCCGGCGGCGTCGCCTCGCCCGACGAGCTGTGGCGGCTCGTCCGCGACGGCGGCGACGCGATCACCGGCTTCCCGGAGAACCGCGGCTGGGACCTGGACGGCCTCTACGACCCCGACCCCGCCACCCCCGGGAAGACCTACGCCCGCCACGGCGGCTTCCTGCACGACGCGGCCGAGTTCGACGCCGGCTTCTTCGGCATCGCCCCCCGTGAGGCGCTGGCGATGGACCCGCAGCAGCGCCTGCTGCTGGAGACGTCCTGGGAGGCGATCGAGCGGGCCGGCATCGACCCGGCCACCCTCAAGGGCAGCCGCACCGGCACCTTCATCGGCGCCAACCCGTCGGACTACCGGGCGGCCATGGGCCAGGCGCCCGAGGGTTACGAGGGCCACCTCGTCACCGGTGGGCACAACAGTGTCGTGTCCGGCCGGATCGCCTACACCTTCGGTCTCGAAGGGCCGGCCGTCACCGTCGACACCGCCTGCTCGTCGTCGCTGACCGCGCTGCACCTCGCCGCGCAGGCGGTGAAGCAGGGCGAGTGCGAGATGGCGCTCGCCGGAGGTGTGGCCATCATGTCCACGCCCGAGGGCTTCATCGGCTTCAGCCGTCAGCGAGGTCTGTCCCACGACGGCCGCTGCCGCACCTTCTCCAGCGACGCCGAGGGCATCGGTCTCTCCGAGGGCGTCGGTGTGATCCTCCTGGAACGCCTGTCGGAAGCCCGGCGCCACGGCCACCCGGTGCTCGCCGTCATCCGCGGCTCCGCCACCAACCAGGACGGTGCCAGCAACGGACTGAGCGCACCGAACGGCCCCTCGCAGCAGCGCGTCATCCGCCAGGCCCTCGCCAACGCCGGGCTGACGACCGGGGAGGTCGACGCCGTCGAGGCGCACGGCACCGGCACCACGCTGGGCGACCCGATCGAGGCGCAGGCGCTGCTGGCCACCTACGGCCAGGACCGCGACGGCGGACACCCGCTCTACCTCGGCTCGCTGAAGTCCAACATCGGGCACCCGCAGGCCGCGGCCGGTATCGCCGGTGTCGTCAAGACCGTGCTGGCGCTCCAGCACGGTGTCCTGCCGCGGACGTTGCATGTGGAGGAGCCGTCGCCGGAGGTGGACTGGGCGTCGGGTGCGGTGGAGCTGCTGACCGAGGAGCGCGTTTGGCCGCAGACCGGCCGGGCGCGCCGGGCGGCGGTGTCGGGGTTCGGCATCAGCGGCACCAACGCGCATGTGGTGCTGGAGCAGGCCCCGCAGGAGGAGCCCGCGGCCGAGGCACTGCCCGAGCCGGAGGTTCAGGAGCCGGGCGCGGTCGTGCCGTGGGTGCTCTCGGCCGCTTCCGAGGCCGCGTTGACGGAACAGGTCGAGCGGTTGGCCGCGTATGTGGAGGCTCGTCCGGAGCTGGGCGCGGTGGATGTGGCCGTGTCGTTGCTGGGGCGTGCGCGTCTGGGTCATCGTGCGGTGTTCGCGGGTCGTGATCGGGGTGCGCTGTTGGGTGCTCTGTCCGTGGCTGTGGACGCGGACGCGGGTGCGGGTGCGGGTGTGGGTGTGCGGGACGGCCGGGTGGGTTTCCTGTTCGCCGGTCAGGGTTCGCAGCGTGCCGGTATGGGTGGTGAGTTGGCGGCTGCTTTCCCGGTGTTCGGTGCGGTGTGGGACGAGGTGTGGGCGGCGGTCGGTCTGTCGCCTGATGAGGGGGATGTGTCGCGGACGGGGTGGGCGCAGCCTGCGTTGTTCGCGTTCGAGGTGGCGTTGTTCCGGTTGGTGGAGTCGTGGGGTGTGCGGCCGGATGTGGTGGTCGGGCATTCGGTGGGTGAGATTGCGGCTGCGCATGTGTCGGGGGTGTTGTCGCTGGCTGATGCGGTGCGTCTGGTGGTGGCGCGTGGCCGGTTGATGCAGGAGTTGCCTGTGGGTGGGGCGATGGTGGCGGTCGCGGTGGCGGAGTCGGAGGTGTTGGAGGTACTGGCCGGCCGCCGGGATGTGTCGGTGGCGGCGGTGAACGGTCCGTCGTCGGTGGTGATCTCCGGTGCCGAAGGCGTTGTCGAGGAGGTTGCGGCGTTGTTCGTGGAGCGGGGTGTGCGGACCCGGCGTCTTCGGGTGTCGCATGCGTTCCACTCGCCGTTGATGGAGCCGATGCTGGACGAGTTCCGGCAGGTGCTGGACTCGCTCACGTTCCGTGCGCCGTCGGTCGAGTGGGTGTCGACCGTTGCGGGTGGCGGTGATGTGGCGAGTGCCGAGTACTGGGTGCGTCATGCCCGGGTGGAGGTGCGGTTCGCGGATGCGGTGGCGGATCTGGAAGGGCGTGGGCTGACGGCGTTGGTGGAGATCGGTCCGGACGCGACGCTGACGGGTATGGCGGGTCAGGCGCTGGCTGATCCGGAGGCGCTGGCGTTGGTGGCGTTGTGCCGTAAGGACCGGGACGAGGCCGTGTCGGTGGTCGAGGGCCTCGGCCGCGCCTGGACGTCCGGCGTGCCGGTCGACTGGGCGCCGTTGTGCTCCGGTGGCCGGCGGGTCGACCTGCCGACGTATGCGTTCCAGCGCACCCACTACTGGCTGCCCAAGTCCACCGCCTCGGGTGACGCGGAAGGTCTCGGTCTCTCCGGCACCGGTCACCCCCTCCTCGGCGCTGCGGTGTCGTTGGCCGAGGGCGGGAGCGTGGTGCTGACGGGTCGGGTCGCACGGGGCGCTCAGCCGTGGGTGACGGACCACCAGGTCGCCGGTGCCGTTCTGCTGCCCGGGACGGCGTTCGTGGAACTGGCGGTGCGGGCGGGGGACGAGGTCGGCTGCGGACGGGTCGACGAGCTGACCCTCCAGGCGCCGCTGATCCTGCCCGAGCGCGGTGGGGTGCGGCTCCAGGTCGTGGTCGAGGCTCCGGACGCCATGGGCGGCCGGCCCGTCGCCGTGCACTCGCGGCCCGACGCGGGCGACACCTGGACCCTGCACGCCACCGGACGGCTCACCGCCGCCGCTGGCGATGCCCCGGACCAGGACCTCGCGGCCTGGCCGCCCGCCGACGCCGAACCCGTCGACCTCACCGACTTCTACGAGGACCTGGCCGAACGCGGCTACCACTACGGACATGCCTTCCGCGGGCTCGCCTCGGCATGGCGCCACGGCACGGACCTCCTCGCCGAGGTCGCCCTGCCCGAGGACGGCGACGCCGCCTCCTACGGCATCCACCCCGCACTCCTCGACGCCGCGCTGCACCCGGTGCTCCTCGACGCGGGGGCTCCCGGGGAGGAGAACGTCCGGCTGCCCTTCTCCTTCGACGGGGTCGAGCTGCACGCCTCCGGTGCCGCCGCGGCGCGGGTGCGCATCGCCAGGACCGGGACCGACTCCGTCGCGCTCACCCTGCTCGACGCGTCGGGACACACCGTGGCCCGTGTGGACGGCCTCGTCTCCCGGCTCGTGAAGGGCGGCGCGCTCGGTGCGGCGGCGGGCGGCGAGTCGCTGTTCCACCTGGACTGGAAGCCGGCCTCCGAGATCACTTCGGCCGCCCCGGCACGGGGCGACGGCCGGTGGGCCGTGCTCCAGAGCACCGGCGCGGACGTACTGCCGGCGCTCAAGAGCGGTGCCGCGACCGTCGAGGCGTACCCGGACCTCGATGCCCTGATCGCGGGCGTGGACGCCGGCGCCCCTGTGCCCGACACCGTGGTGCTGGCGACGCCGGCCACGGCCGGCGCCGTCGGTGACGACCTCGCCGGCACCGTGCACCGCCGCACCGCGGACGCGCTCGCCACGGCACAGCGGTGGCTCGCCGACGAGCGCTTCGCCAGGGCCCGGCTGGTCTGCGTCACCCGCGGCGCCGTGCCGCTCGCGGGCGATGCCGCCACCGGTCTCCCCGGCGCCGCCCTCTGGGGGCTGATGCGCTCCGCGCAGGCCGAGCACCCCGGCAGGTTCGCCGTCGTCGACGTCGACGACTCGGCCGCCTCCTGGGACGCCCTCGCCGGAGCCGTCGCCTCGGGACACGAACAACTCGCCGTCCGCGCGGGCACATCGCTGGCACCGGCGCTCGCCCCGGCCGGAGCCGCTCCCGAGACCACCCCGGATGTGCGCCTGGACACCGGCACCGTCCTCGTCACCGGAGGCACCGGCACCCTCGGCGGACTCGTCGCCCGCCACCTGGTCACCCGGCACGGTGTACGCCGTCTGCTGCTGACCAGCCGCCGCGGCCAGCACGCGGAGGGCGCGGCGGACCTCGTCGCCGACCTCACGGCCGCCGGGGCGAGTGAGGTCACCGTCGCCGCCTGCGACGCCGCCGACCCGTCCGCACTCGCCGGACTGCTCGCCGGATTCGGCGACGACAACCCGCTCAGCGGCGTGGTGCACGCCGCGGGCGTCACGGACGACGGCATCGTCGGCACCCTCACCGCCGAACAGCTCGAAAGGGTCCTGCGGCCCAAGGTCGACGCCGCCGTCCACCTCCACCGTCTGACCCAGCACATGGAGCTGTCGGCCTTCGTCCTGTTCTCCTCGTTCAGCGGTGTGCTGGGCAGCGCCGGACAGGCCAACTACGCCGCCGCCAACGCGTTCCTCGACGCTCTCGCCCAGCACCGCAGGGCCCTCGGTCTCCCCGGCGTGTCGCTTGCCTGGGGATTGTGGGAGCAGGCCAGCGGTATCACCGGACGACTGGACCGCGGCGACCTGGCACGCGGCACCCGGGCGGGCGTCCGCGCCCTCACCACCGGGCAGGCGCTCGCCCTGTTCGACCGCGCACTCACCGCGGACCGGGCGCTGCTCGTCCCGGTCGCACTCGACCAGCGGGCGCTCACCGCCCGCGCCGCCACCGAACCCGTGCCGCCGCTCTTCCGCGACCTGGTGCGGGTGCCCGTCCGGCGCGCCGCGGCGGTCGGCGGCCCTGCGGCGGGCGACGGCCCCACGCTCGCCCGGCGCCTCGCCGCCGTCCCGGCCGAGAAGCGGGAGGCGCTGCTGCTCGACACCGTCCGCGGCCACGCCGCGACGGTGCTCGGACACGGCAGCCCCGGCACCGTCGGTGCGGAGACCGGCTTCCTCGACCAGGGCTTCGACTCCCTCATGGCCGTCGAACTGCGCAACCGGCTCGCCCTCGAATCCGGGATCCGGCTGCCCGCGACCGTCATCTTCGACTGCCCGACACCGACCGCGCTCGCCCGCTACCTCGGCGAGGAACTCGCCGTCGCCGACGGCACGGACACCCGCGCGGCCGAGGAGGAGCGCGTCCGCCGGGCCTTCTCCGCCATCCCGCTCAACCGGCTCCGGGAGGCCGGCGTCCTCGACACACTGGTCCGCCTCGCCGGACTGGACACCGCGGACGCCCTCACCGGGGCTCCCTCGCCCGACGGTGACCCCGACGGCACGACGGACGACGACGCGAGCGCCGGCATCGACGGCATGGACCTCGACGACCTCCTCCGCCTCGCCGGAGACGACCAGTGACCCCCGACCGCGCCGAAGCCAAGGAACGAGCCATGACTCCATCCCAGGACAACGCCGGAGACCGGCCGACCCAGGACAAGGTGGTCGGCGCCCTCCGGAACGCGCTGAAGGAGACCGAGCGGCTGCGCCGGCAGAACGACCGGCTGACGGCCGCCGCCACCGAACCCGTCGCGATCGTCGGCATGGCCTGCCGCTTCCCCGGCGGCGTCGGGTCCCCGGAGGACCTGTGGGACCTGGTCGACGAGGGCCGCGACGCCGTGTCCGGCTTCCCCGCCGACCGGGGCTGGGACCTCGACACGCTCTACGACCCGGACCCGGACGCACCCGGGAAGTCGTACGTCCGCGAGGGCGGATTCCTGTACGACGCGGCCGAGTTCGACGCAGGCTTCTTCGGGATCTCGCCGCGTGAGGCGCTGGCGATGGACCCGCAGCAGCGGCTGCTGCTGGAGACTTCCTGGGAGGCGATGGAGCGCGCGGGCATCGACCCCGCCGCGTTGCGCGGCAGCCGCACCGGCGTCTACGCCGGGATCATGTACCACGACTACGGCGCCCCGATGGACCAG
This sequence comes from Streptomyces zhihengii, assembly GCF_016919245.1. Lineage (NCBI taxonomy): Bacteria > Bacillati > Actinomycetota > Actinomycetes > Kitasatosporales > Streptomycetaceae > Streptomyces > Streptomyces zhihengii. The sequence continues at coordinate 1,313,973 of NZ_JAFEJA010000002.1, forward strand.
GTGCCGCAGGACGTCGAGGCGTTCATCGGCACCGGCAACGCGGGGAGCGTCCTCTCCGGCCGGATCGCCTACACCTTCGGCCTCGAAGGACCGGCCGTCACCCTCGACACGGCCTGCTCGTCGTCGCTGACCGCGCTGCACCTCGCTGTGACCGCCCTCCGGCAGGGCGAATGCACCATGGCCCTCGCCGCCGGTGTGACCGTCCTCGCCACACCCGACGTCTTCATCGGCTTCAGCCGACAGCGCGGCCTGTCGCCGGACGGGCGGTGCAAGGCGTTCGCCGCCTCGGCCGACGGCACCGGCTGGGCCGAGGGCGCGGGCGTCCTGCTCGTCGAACGACTCTCGGACGCCCGCCGCAACGGCCACCCGGTCCTGGCCGTCGTCCGCGGCACCGCCGTCAACCAGGACGGCGCGAGCAGCGGCCTCACAGCTCCCAACGGCCCCGCCCAGCAGCGCGTCATCCGCCAGGCACTGGCCGCCGCCCGGCTCTCCGCCTCCGAGGTCGACGCCGTCGAGGCGCACGGCACCGGCACCACACTCGGCGACCCGATCGAGGCGCAGGCGCTGCTGGCCACCTACGGCCAGGACCGCGACGGCGGACACCCGCTCTACCTCGGCTCGCTGAAGTCCAATATCGGCCACTCCCAGGCCGCCGCCGGCATGGGCGGCGTGATGAAGATGGTCATGGCGATGCGCCACGGCGTACTGCCCCGCACCCTCCACCTGGACGAGCCCACGCCCCAGGTCGGCTGGGACAGCGGCGAGATCGCCCTGCTCACCGAGCGCCGAGCCTGGCCGGAGACCGGCCGTCCGCGCCGCGCCGCCGTGTCCTCCTTCGGAGCCAGTGGCACCAACACCCATGTGGTGCTGGAGCAGGCGCCGACGCCTGCCGACGCCGCAGCGGACGCCACCCAGGACGGGGCCGAGACACCGGCCCCGGCCGGTGTGGTGCCGTGGGTGCTGTCGGCGGGCTCGGAGGCGGCGCTCGCGGCGCAGATCGAGCGGTTGGCCGCGTATGTGGAGGCTCGTCCGGAGCTGGGCGCGGTGGATGTGGCGGTGTCGTTGCTGGGGCGTGCGCGTCTGGATCATCGTGCGGTGTTCGCGGGTCGTGATCGGGGTGCGCTGTTGGGTGCTCTGTCCGCGGCTGTGAATGCGGGTGCGGACGCGGGTGCGGACGCGGGTGTGGGTGTGCGGGGTGGGGTCGGTGTGCGGGACGGCCGGGTGGGTTTCCTGTTCGCCGGTCAGGGTTCGCAGCGTGCCGGTATGGGTGGTGAGTTGGCGGCTGCGTTCCCGGTGTTCGGTGCGGTGTGGGACGAGGTGTGGGCGGCGGTCGGTCTGTCGCCGGGTGAGGGGGATGTGTCGCGGACGGGGTGGGCGCAGCCTGCGTTGTTCGCGTTCGAGGTGGCGTTGTTCCGGTTGGTGGAGTCGTGGGGTGTGCGGCCGGATGTGGTGGTCGGGCATTCGGTGGGTGAGATTGCGGCTGCGCATGTGTCGGGGGTGTTGTCGCTGGCTGATGCGGTGCGTCTGGTGGTGGCGCGTGGCCGGTTGATGCAGGAGTTGCCTGTGGGTGGGGCGATGGTGGCGGTCGCGGTGGCGGAGTCGGAGGTGTTGGAGGCACTGGCCGACCGTGGTGATGCGGTGTCGGTGGCGGCGGTGAACGGTCCGTCGTCGGTGGTGATCTCCGGTGCCGAAGGCGTTGTCGAGGAGGTTGCGGCGTTGTTCGTGGAGCGGGGTGTGCGGACCCGGCGTCTTCGGGTGTCGCATGCGTTCCACTCGCCGTTGATGGAGCCGATGCTGGACGAGTTCAGGCAGGTGCTGGACTCGCTCACGTTCCGTGCGCCGTCGGTCGAGTGGGTGTCGACCGTTGCGGGTGGCGGTGATGTGGCGACTGTGGAGTACTGGGTGCGTCATGCCCGGGTGGAGGTGCGGTTCGCGGATGCGGTGGCGGATCTGGAAGGGCGTGGGCTGACGGCGTTGGTGGAGATCGGTCCGGACGCGACGCTGACGGGTATGGCGGGTCAGGCGCTGGCCGATCCGGAGGCGCTGGCGTTGGTGGCGTTGTGCCGCAAGGACCGGGACGAGGCCGTGTCGGTGGTCGAGGGACTCGGCCGCGCCTGGACGTCCGGCGTTCCGGTCGACTGGACGCCGTTGTGCTCCGGCGGCCGGCGGATCGACCTGCCCACCTACGCGTTCCAGCGCACCCACTACTGGCTGCCCAAGTCCACCGCCTCGGGTGACGCGGAAGGTCTCGGTCTCTCCGGCACCGGTCACCCCCTCCTCGGCGCTGCCCTGCCGATGGCCGACGGACGGGGGCTCGTCCTCACCGGCCTCCTCTCGCGTTCCGCCACCCCATGGGTCACCGACCACCAGGTGGGCGGCGTCGTTCTCCTGCCCGGGACGGCGTTCGTGGAACTCGCGGTGCGGGCCGGGGACGAGGTCGGCTGCGGACGGGTCGACGAACTCACCCTCCAGGCACCGCTCGTCCTCCCGGAGGACGGTCCCGTGCGCATCCAGGTCGTCGTCGGGGACGCCGACGAGGACGGTGGCCGCCCGGTCTCGGTTTTCTCCCTGACGGAGGACGCCGACGACGGCGCCTGGACCCTGCACGCCACCGGCCGGCTCACCGCCGCCGGCGCCGCACCGGACCAGGACCTCGCGGCCTGGCCGCCCGCCGACGCCGAACCCGTCGACCTCACCGACTTCTACGCCGCGCTGGCCCAGCAAGGGCTCGCCTACGGCCCGGTCTTCCGGGGCCTGCGGGCCGCCTGGCGCGGCGCCGGCGCGGTCTTCGCCGAGGTCGCCCTCCCGGCCGGTGCCGAGGCCGACGGCTTCGGTGTGCACCCGGCCCTGCTGGACGCCGCCCTGCACCCGATCGGCCTCGGCGGACTCGTCGACACCCCGGGCGGGGCGATGCTGCCCTTCTCGTTCGACGGTGCGGAACTCCACGCCACCGGCGCGACCCTGCTGCGGGTGCGGCTCTCCGCCGCCGGCGGGAACTCCGTGTCGCTGCTGATGGCCGACGCCACCGGCCGGCCGGTCGCGTCCGTCGACGCCCTCGCCCTGCGGCCCGTCTCGGCGGACGCGCTGCGGGCCGCGTCCGTGGGCCAGGACTCGCTGTACCGCGTCGACTGGGTGCCCGCACCGCGCACCGACGGGGCGGCGGGCCGGCCGGTGACCGTCGCCGAAATCGGCCCGGACGCCGCCGCGACGCCACTTCCGGACGGGCAGGCGCCGGAACTGCTGCTCACCCGGGTGCCCCGGGGACTCGGCGTCCGCGAGGCCGTCGACCGGGTGCTGGCCCTCGCCCGCCTCCGGCTCCACGAGGAGTCCCCGGCCGCCGGGACGCCGCTGCTCGTCGTGACCCACGGCGAGGACCCGGCCCACGCCGCCGTACGCGGTCTCGTCAGGAGCGCGCAGGCCGAACACCCGGGACACTTCCTGCTGCTCGACACGGACGACGACACCCTCCCGGCGCCCGCCCTCGCCGGCACCGTCGTCCCCGGCGAGGACCATGTCCGGCTGCGCGGCGGAGAGGTACGGGTGCCGCGACTGGCGCGTGCCGGGGGACCCGACACCCTGCTTCCCCCGGCCGAGGGGCCGTGGCGCCTGGAGACCGCGAAGGCCGGCTCCCTCGACGCGCTGCGTCTCGCGCCCGCCCCGGAGGCCGACGCGCCGCTGGAGCCCGGACAGGTGCGGATCGCCGTCCGCGCCTCCGGTGTCAACTTCCGGGACGTGCTGATCGCCCTCGGCATGTACCCCGGGGAGTCGGCCCCCTGGCTCGGCGACGAGGCCGCGGGCGTCGTCCTGGAGACCGGGGCGGCCGTCACCCACCTGGCGCCGGGCGACCGCGTCCTCGGCATCGTGCCGCGCGCCTTCGCCACCCGGACCGTCGCCGACGCACGCATGGTCGTCCGGGTGCCCGAGGACTGGTCGCACGAGACCGCGGCCTCCGTGCCCATCGTCTTCCTGACGGCGTGGATGGGGCTGGCCGAACTGGCCGGTGTGCGCGCCGGTGAGGCCGTGCTGGTGCACGCGGGCGCCGGCGGTGTGGGCATGGCCGCCGTGCAGGTGGCGCGTCACCTCGGCGCGGAGGTGTTCGCGACGGCCAGCCCGGCGAAATGGGGCGCGCTGCGCGAACTGGGCCTGGACGACGCGCACATCGCGTCCTCGCGGTCGCTGGAGTTCCGCGAGCGGTTCCTCCACGTGACCGGCGGGCGCGGTGTCGACGTCGTCCTCAACGCACTGTCCGGCGAGTTCGTGGACGCCTCGCTCGACCTGCTCCCGCGCGGCGGCCGGTTCGTCGAGATGGGCCGCACCGACATCCGCGAACCGGAGACCGTCGCCGCCGAGCACGACGGAGTCACCTACCGGGCGTTCGATCTGATCGAGGCGGGTCCGGAGCGGATCGGCGGCTGGCTCACCGAGGTGGTGGGCCTGCTGGAGCAGGGCACGCTGAAGCCGTTGCCGGTCGCGTCGTGGGACGTGCGCCGGGCGCGGGAGGCGTTCCGGTTCATCAGCCAGGCCCGGCATGTGGGCAAGGTCGTGCTGACGGTGCCGCGGGCGCTGGATCCGCACGGCACGGTGCTGGTGACGGGTGGTACGGGCACGCTCGGGGCGCTGGTGGCGCGGCATCTGGTGGCCGCGCACGGTGTGCGGCACCTGGTGCTGGCGTCGCGGCGCGGTGCCGCGGCCGAGGGTGTGGCCGAGCTGGTGGTGGAGCTGGAGAAGGACGGGGCCACGGTCACCGTCGCCGCGTGCGACGCCGCCGACCGTGAGGCGCTGGCCGCCACCCTGGCCGCCGTCCCCGCCGAACACCCCCTGACCGCCGTGATCCACGTCGCCGGTGTGTCCGACGACGCGGCGCTCGACACCCTCACGCCCGAGCAGGTCGAACGCGTGCTGCGGCCGAAGGCCGACGCCGCCGTCAACCTCGACGACCTCACCGCGGACGCGGACCTCGCGGCCTTCGTCCTGTACTCGTCCGCGTCCGGCGTCGTCGGAACACCCGGCCAGGGCAACTACGCCGCCGCCAACGCCTTCCTCGACGCGCTCGCCGAACGCCGCCGCGCACGCGGCCTGCCCGCACAGTCCCTCGCCTGGGGACTCTGGCAGGAGGAGAGCGCCCTCACCGCGCACCTCGGCGACAGCGACCGCGCCCGCATGGAGCGCACCGGCGTCCGCGCGCTCAGCTCGCAGGAGGGCCTCGCCCTCTTCGACGCCGCGCTCGCCACCGACGAAGCCCTCCTCGTGCCCCTGCACCTCGATCTCGGCGTCCTGCGGACCCGCGCCGCGTCCGACGGCGAACTGCCGTCCCTCTTCCGCGGACTGGTGCGCGCCGGCGGCCGGCGCACGGCGGCCACGGACACCGGCACCTCCGCCGCCGAGGCCCTGCGCCGCCGCCTCGACGCCGCGTCCGCGCCCGAGCGCCGACGCCTGCTCGTGGACGTCGTCCGGCAGCAGGCCGCGGCCGTGCTCGCCCTGCCGGACGCGAGCCTCGTCGAGGTCGAACGCCCCTTCCGGGAGGCCGGCTTCGACTCGCTCACCGGCGTCGAACTGCGCAACAAGCTCGGTGCGGCGACCGGGGTGCGGCTGTCGCCCACCGCCGTCTTCGACCACCCCACCCCGGCGGCGCTCACCGAACACCTGCTGGAGCACCTCGCCTCCGACGGCGGCACGCAGGCCGTGCCCCGGCTCCTCACGGAGCTGAGCAGGCTCGAAAGCACCCTCACATCCCTCGACGTGGACGCCGCCGTCCACACCGAGGTCACCCTGCGGCTGCGCACGCTGCTCTCCCGCTGGGACGCCAAGGCCGACCCGACCGACGGCGACCCTGCCGAGGATCTGGGCTCGGCCACCGACGAGGAGCTGTTCGGCCTCCTCGACGACGAACTCGAAACCCCGTGACGCGGCCCAGGACAGGTGAGTAGCGATCATGACCACCAACGAAGACAAGCTTCGTGACTACCTCAAGCGGGCCACGACCGACCTGCGCCAGGCCCGGCGGCGCATCTCCGAACTGGAGGAGCGCGACCACGAACCCGTCGCCATCATCGGCATGGCCTGCCGCTACCCCGGGGACGTGAGGTCCCCCGAGGACCTGTGGCGCCTGGTCGACGAGGGCCGCGACGCCGTGTCCGGCTTCCCCACCGACCGCGGCTGGGACCTCGACGCCCTCTACGACCCGGAGCTGCGCACCCCCGGGACCAGCTACGTCCGCGAGGGCGGCTTCCTCCACGACGCCGCCGAATTCGACGGGGAACTGTTCGGGATCTCCCCGCGCGAGGCCCTCGCCATGGATCCCCAGCAGCGGATCCTGCTGGAGACCACCTGGGAGGCCGTCGAACGCGCGGCGATCGCCCCGGCACACCTCAAGGGCTCCGACACCGGGGTCTTCATCGGCGCCGGACACCCCGGATACGGGGTCACCTTCGGCCAGAGCGACCTCCCCGAGGGCGTCGAGGGCTACTCGATGACCGGCAAGGCCGCCAGCGTCGTCACCGGCCGGATCAGTTACACCCTCGGCCTCGAAGGGCCGGCCGTCACCGTCGACACCGCCTGCTCGTCGTCGCTCGTCGCCCTCCACCTCGCCGTCACCGCACTGCGCAAGGGCGAGTGCTCCCTCGCCGTCGCGGGCGGCGTCACCGTCATGCCCACCCCCGAACTCTTCGCCGAGTTCAGCCGCCAGCGCGGCCTGTCGCAGGACGGCCGTTGCAAGGCGTTCGCCGCCTCGGCCGACGGCACCGGCTGGGCCGAGGGCGTCGGTGTGCTCCTCGTGGAGCGGCTGTCGGACGCCCGCCGCAACGGCCATCGCGTGCTGGCGGTGGTGCGCGGCTCGGCCGTGAACCAGGACGGCGCCTCCAACGGGCTCACCGCCCCCAACGGCCCCTCGCAGCAGCGCGTCATCCGCCAGGCCCTCGCCAACGCCGGTCTCGCCTCCCACCAGGTCGACGCCGTCGAGGCCCACGGCACCGGCACCACCCTCGGCGACCCCATCGAGGCGCAGGCCCTCCTCGCCACCTACGGCCAGGGACGCGACCCCGAACAGCCGCTGTGGCTCGGCTCGCTGAAGTCCAACATCGGCCACTCCCAGGCCGCGGCCGGGGTCGGCGGTGTGATCAAGATGGTCATGGCGCTGCGCCACGGCACCCTCCCCAGGACCCTGCACGCCGACGAGCCGACGCCTCGCGTCGACTGGGACGCGGGCGCCGTGTCCCTGCTCACCGACGCCCGCCCGTGGCCTGCGGGTGAGGAGCCCCGCCGCGCGGGCATCTCCTCGTTCGGTGTCAGCGGCACCAACGCCCATGTCGTGATCGAGGACGCCCCCGCCGAGACGCCGGCCGAGGCCCCCGGCACCCCGGACCACCCCGTCGCGGCCCACGACGCCCCGACACCGGCCACCGTCCCCTGGACGATCTCGGCCGCGGGGCCCAAGGCCCTCCGCGCCCAGGCCGCCCGGCTCCTCGACCACCTGACCGGCCACCCCACCGACCGCGAGCCGGTGCCCGCGGACGTCGCCCGCGCGCTCACCACCACGCGCGCCGCGCTCGGCCACCGCGCCGTGGTCGTCGGCACCCGGCCCGACGACCTCCTCCGCGGCCTGCGGTCCCTCGCCGACGGCACCCCCGACGCCGACGTCGCCCACGGCACGGCGGCCGACGGGACACCGAGCCCGGTGTTCGTGTTCCCGGGGCAGGGTGCGCAGTGGTCGCGGATGGGGCTGGAACTGGCGGACGCCTTCCCGGTGTTCGCCGCCTCGCTCGACGCGTGTGGGCAGGCGCTGGGGCCGTTCACGGACTGGGATCTGCGCACCGAACTCGCGGGTGATCTCGCCCGCGTCGATGTGGTGCAGCCCGCCTCGTGGGCGGTGATGGTGTCGCTGGCGCGGTTGTGGGAGTCCTTCGGTGTGACTCCGGCCGCGGTGGTGGGCCATTCGCAGGGCGAGATCGCCGCCGCGGTGGTGGCGGGCGGGCTCTCCCTGGAGGACGGCGCGCGGATCGTCGCCGAGCGCAGCCGGGTGATCGGTGAACGGCTCGCGGGCCGGGGTGGGATGGCGTCCGTCGCCCTGCCCGCCGACACCGTGCGCGAGAAGCTCGACGGCTACGGGGACCGGCTCGCGGTCGCGGCGGTCAACGGGCCGTCGTCGACGGTGGTTTCGGGTGAGCCGGCCGCGCTCGACGAGCTGCTGAGCATGCTGGAGAGCGACGGTGTGCGGGTCCGCCGGATCGCGGTGGACTACGCCTCCCACTCCTCGCACGTGGAGTCCATCCGCGACGAGCTGCTGGAGGTCCTCGCCCCCGTCGCGCCCCGCACCGCCACCGTCCCGTTCTACTCGACGGTGACCGGCGGTCCGATCGACACCGACACGCTCGACGCCGCCTACTGGGTGCGGAACCTGCGCGGGACGGTCGAGTTCGAGGCGACGGTCCGTGCACTGATCGCCGACGGGCTCACCGCTTTCGTCGAGTGCAGCGCGCACCCGGTGCTCGCCGTGGGTGTGGAGGAGTCGGGCGCGTCGACCGTCGTCGGTTCGCTGAGGCGCGACGACGGCGGCGCCCAGCGGTTCGTCACCTCCCTCGCGCAGGCCTTCGTCACCGGGCTCCCCGTCGACTGGTCCACGCTGCTCGGCGACGGCCCCGTGGTCGACCTGCCCACGTATGCCTTCCAGCGCCGCTCGTACTGGCTGGCCAGGGCGTCCGTCGGCACGGCCGCCCCGCGCGATCCCGCGGAGGAGACCTTCTGGGACGCCGTCGAGCGCGAGGACCTGGGTGCGCTGGCCGCCTCGCTGGACCTCGACGACGACAACCTGCGTCCCCTGCTGCCCGCCCTGGCCGGCTGGCGGCGCCGCAGCCGCGAGCAGACCGTCACCGACTCCTGGCGGTACAGCATCGCCTGGCGCACGCTGCCCGACCCGGCGGCGGCACGGCTCGACGGACACTGGATCCTCGTCGTATCCGACGTCCCCGGCGCGCAGCCGTGGAACGAGGCCGCCGAGCGCGCGCTGCGTGACGCGGGCGCCCGGGTCACCGTCCTCGCCCCCGACACCACGGCGGCCGACCGGCACACCCTCGCCGCCGACCTCGGCGGCGCCGCCGTCACCGGCGTCCTCTCGCTGCTGGCGCTCGACGGACGGACCCACCCCGGGCTGACCACCGTCACCAGCGGCTACGCCGCCACGCTCGCCCTCGTCCAGGCCGCGGCCGACAGCGACCTCGGCGCGCCGGTCTGGTGCGCCACCCGGGGAGCCGTCGGCACCCGCCCCGACGAGCCGCCGGCCGACGCCGCGCAGGCCCAGTTGTGGGGCCTCGGCCGGGTCGTCGCCCTGGAGCAGCCCCGCCTGTGGGGCGGCATGCTCGACCTGCCGGAGGAGCCGGACACCGCCTCGCGGCGCCGTCTCGCCGCCGCGCTCTCCGGGCTCGACGGCGAGGACCAGCTCGCGCTCCGGCCCACCGGGCTGCTCGCCCGCCGCATGCTGCGGGCACCCCTCGGCGGCGCGGTCCCGCCGCGCGACTGGCGGCCCGAGGGCACCGTCCTCGTCACCGGCGGCACGGGCGCCCTCGGCACCCACATCGCCCGCTGGCTGGCCCGCAACGGGGCCCCGCACCTCCTCCTGCTCAGCCGCCGGGGACCGGACGCTCCGGGAGCATCCGAACTCGTCACCGAACTGGCCGAGTCGGGCACCCGCGTCACGCTCGCCGCCTGCGACATCGCCGACCGGGACGCCCTCGCCGCCGAACTCGCCCGCGTCCCCGGCGACCTGCCGCTCACGGCCGTGTTCCACACCGCCGCCGTCCTGGACGACGGCGTCGTCGACGCCCTCGACGCCGACCGGGTCGAGCGGGTGCTGCGCGTGAAGACGCATGGCGCGCTCAACCTCCACGAGCTGACGAGCGGCCTGGACCTCACCGCCTTCGTCCTCTTCTCCTCGTTCGCGGCCACCTTCGGCACCCCGGGGCTCGGCAACTACGCGCCCGGCAACGTCCACCTCGAAGCCCTCGCCGAGCAGCGCCGCGCGGCCGGGCTGCCCGCGACCGCCGTCGCCTGGGGCACCTGGGCCGGAGCCGGCATGGCCGAGGGCGCGGTCGGCGACCGGGCGCGCCGCCACGGCGTGTTCGCCCTGGACGCCGAGCCCGCGACCCGGGCGCTCCAGCAGATCCTCGACCACGACGAGACCTGCCCCGTCGTCATCGACATGCGGTGGGACCGCTTCGCCGTGGTGTTCACCTCCGAGCGGCCCAGCAGGCTGCTGGACGAGATCCCCGAGGCCCGCAGCGCGCTCTTCGAGGCCGACGCGGCGGCGGCGGCGGAGGACGACGAGCAGGAGGCGTCCGAGCTGGTCGGCCGGCTGGCCGCCCTGCCCGAGGCCGACCGGCGCCGCGAACTCACCGAACTGGTGCGCCGCAACGCCGCACTCGTCCTCGGCCACGACGACCCCGCCTCCGTCGACGAGAGCCGTGCCTTCCGGCACCTCGGCTTCGACTCGCTGACCGCCGTCGAACTGCGCAACCGCCTCAACAGCCTCACCGGCCTGCGCCTGCCGGCCTCCCTGGTCTTCGACTATCCGACGCCGGCCGGGCTCGCCGCCCATCTCCACACCGAACTCCTCGGCGAGGGCGCCGAGTCGGCCGTCACCGTCCGGCAGGGCGGCACGGCGGGGCACGACGACCCGGTCGTCGTCGTCGGCATGGCCTGCCGCCTTCCCGGCGGGGTCGCGTCGCCGGAGGACCTGTGGCGGCTCGTCGCCGGAGAAGGGGACGCCATCTCGCCGCTGCCCGCCGGCCGCGGCTGGGACATCGAGACGCTGTACGACCCCGACCCGGCGGCGACCGGCCGCACCTACGTCCGCGAAGGCGGGTTCGTGCACGACGCGGACCGGTTCGACCCGGAGTTCTTCGGGATCTCGCCGCGTGAGGCGCTGGCGATGGACCCGCAGCAGCGCCTGCTGCTGGAGACGTCCTGGGAGGTGCTGGAGAGCGCGGGGATCGACCCCACGTCGCTCAAGGGCAGCCGGACCGGTGTCTTCGCCGGGATGACGCACCACAACTACGGCGTCACCCACCCCGCCCTGCCCGTCCCGGAGGGGCTGGAGGGCTACCGGATGACCGGCAGCACCGCGAGCGTCGCCTCGGGCCGTGTCTCCTACACCTTCGGCTTCGAGGGCCCCGCCGTCACCGTCGACACCGCGTGCTCGTCGTCGCTGGTCGCCCTGCACCTGGCCGTGCAGGCGATCCGGCAGGGCGAGTGCACGATGGCGCTCGCGGGCGGTGTGACCGTCATGGCGTCGCCCGCCGCGTTCACCGAGTTCAGCCGTCAGCGCGGCCTGTCGCCGGACGGCCGGTGCAAGGCGTTCGCGGACGCGGCCGACGGTTTCGGCCTCGCCGAGGGCGTGGGCATGCTCCTCGTGGAGCGGCTGTCGGACGCGCGGCGCAACGGTCACCGGGTGCTGGCGGTGGTGCGGGGTTCGGCAGTGAACCAGGACGGCGCCTCCAACGGGCTCACCGCCCCCAACGGCCCCTCGCAGCAGCGCGTCATCCGCCAGGCCCTCGCCAACGCCGGTCTGGCGGCGGGCGACGTGGACGCGGTGGAGACCCACGGCACCGGCACCAAGCTGGGCGACCCCATCGAGGCGCAGGCCCTCATGGCCACCTACGGCCGCGACCGGGACCCCGCGCAGCCCCTGCGGATCGGCTCGGTCAAGTCCAACATCGGCCACGCGCAGGCGGCGGCGGGTGTCGCCGGTGTGATCAAGACGGTGATGGCGATGCGGCACGGGGTGCTGCCCCGCACCCTGCACGTCGACGCCCCCTCGTCGCACATCGACTGGTCGGAGGGCGCGGTCTCGCTCCTGACCGCGGCGGAGCCGTGGCCCGAAACCGGACGCCCGCGCCGGGCCGGTGTCTCCTCCTTCGGCATCAGCGGCACCAATGTGCACGTGCTGTTCGAGCAGCCCGCGGCCGACGAGGCCCCCGCCGAACGGCCCGCACCGGCCGGCGCGGCACACGGAGTCGTGCCCTGGGCGCTCACCGCCGGGTCCGACGCATCCTTGCGACGCCTGGCACTCCGCCTCCACGCCCACGCCGAGAGCCGGCCCGACGAAGCCCCCGCCGCCGTCGCCGGTGCGCTGGTGCGGTCGCGGGCGCGGCTGGAGCGGCGCGCGGTGGTGGTGGGACGCGACCGCGACGAGCTGCTCGCCGGTCTGCGTGCCGTGGCCGCGGGTGAGCCGGGTGTGGTGTCGGGTGTGGCGGGTGCGGGTGCGGGTTCGCGTCCGGTGTTCGTGTTCCCGGGGCAGGGGGCGCAGTGGTCGCGGATGGGGCTGGAACTGGCGGACGCCTTCCCGGTGTTCGCCGCCTCGCTCGACGCGTGTGCGCAGGCGCTGGGGCCGTTCACGGACTGGGATCTGCGCACCGAACTCGCGGGGGATCTCGCCCGCGTCGATGTGGTGCAGCCCGCGTCGTGGGCGGTGATGGTGTCACTGGCACGGCTGTGGGAGTCCTTCGGTGTGACCCCGGCCGCCGTGGTGGGCCACTCGCAGGGCGAGATCGCCGCCGCGGTGGTGGCGGGCGGACTCTCCCTGGAGGACGGTGCGCGGATCGTCGCCGAGCGCAGCCGGATCATCGGCGAACGGCTCGCTGGACGCGGCGGTATGGCGTCCGTCGCCCTGCCTGCGGACGCTGTGCGGGAGCGGGTCGAGGGCTACGGTGACCGCCTCGCGGTCGCCGCCGTCAACGGGCCGTCCTCGACGGTGGTTTCGGGTGAGCCGGCCGCGCTCGACGAGCTGCTGAGCATGCTGGAGTCGGAGGGTGTGCGGGTCCGGCGGATCGCCGTGGACTACGCCTCCCACTCCTCCCACGTCGAGTCCATCCGCGACGAACTGCTGGAGGTCCTCGCCCCCGTCGCGCCCCGCACCGCCACCGTCCCGTTCTACTCGACGGTGACCGGCGGTCCGATCGACACCGCCACGCTCGATGCCGCGTACTGGGTGCGGAATCTGCGCGGGACGGTCGAGTTCGAGGCGACGGTCCGCGCGCTGATCGGCGACGGGCTGACCGCTTTCGTCGAGTGCAGCGCCCACCCCGTCCTCGCTCTCGGTGTGGAGGAGTCGGGCGCGTCCAGCGTCGTCGGTTCGCTGCGGCGCGACGACGGTGGCGCCCAGCGGTTCGTCACCTCCCTCGCGCAGGCCTTCACCACCGGGCTCCCCGTCGACTGGTCCTCGCTGGTCGCCGACGGTTCGACGGTCGATCTCCCGACGTACCCGTTCCAGGGAACCCGCTTCTGGCTGGAGGCGGGTGAGCTTCCCGCCACCGCCGTGTCGCGGGACGAGGTGGAGGAGCGGTTCTGGGAGGCCGTCGAGCGCGAGGACCTGGAGTCGCTGGCGCGCTCGCTCGATCTGGACGGCGAGAATCTGCGCCCCCTGGTGCCGGCGCTGGCGTCGTGGCGGCGGGCGAGCCGCCAGGAGTCCGTGATCGACTCCTGGCGCTACAAGACCGCCTGGCGGCCGCTGGCCGGCCTCGACGACGGGTCCGCGCTCTCCGGTACCTGGCTCGTGGTCGCTCCCGTGACCGAGCGCGCGGGCACGACGCCCGCCCTCACCCGGGCCCTGGAGGCCCGGGGCGCGGACGTCTGCCTGCTGGAGGTGTCCGCCGGGGACGCCGACCGGGCCAAACTGGCGGCCAGGATCGCCGAGGTGGCGGGCGAGGGCGTGCGGCTGTCCGGTGTCGTCGCCCTGTGGGGTCTCGACGACGCCCCGCACCCCGACTTCCCTGCTCTGAGCGGCGGTTCGCTCGGGGGCCTCACCCTGCTCCAGGCCCTCCACGACCTGGGCGCCGAGGCGCCGCTGTGGCTGTTCACCCGGGACGCCGTGGCCGTGTCCGACACGGACCGCCTCACCGGTGCCGCCCAGGCCCAGCTCTGGGGCTGGGGCCGGGTGGCCGCGCTGGAGCACCCGAAGCTGTGGGGCGGTCTCGTGGACCTGCCCGCGGCGGCGGACGAGCGTGCCCTGTGGCTCGCGACGGCCGCGCTGGCCGCAGCCCCCGGCGAGGACCAGCTCGCCGTCCGGGCGGCCGGGGTGTTCGGGCGCCGGCTGGTGCGCTCCCTGCTCGCGGGCCGGACACCCGGCCGCACCTGGGCTCCGCGCGGCACGGTCCTGGTGACCGGCGGCAGCGGCGGCATCGGCGGGCACCTGGCGCGCTGGCTGGCGCGGGGCGGGGCCGAGCGCCTCGTGCTCGTCAGCCGGCGCGGCGAGGACGCGATCGGCGCGCCCCAACTGGCAGCCGCCATAGAGGAATTGGGTGCCGAGACGGTGTTCGCGGCCTGCGACATCGCCGACCGCGACGCCCTCGCCGCCGTGGTGCGGCAGGTCGAGGCGGACGGACCGCCCGTCACCGCCGTCGTGCACGCCGCGGCCCACATCGAACTGGGCATGCTCGCGGACACCACCGCCGGCGCGCTGTCGGAGATCTGCCGGGCCAAGGTGCTCGGCGCCGAGAACCTGGACGCGGTCTTCGCCGGGCGGGACCTCGACGCGTTCGTGCTCTTCTCGTCCATCGCCGGGTTCTGGGGCAGCGGGGACCACGGCGCCTACGCCGCCGCCAACGCCCACCTCGACACGCTCGCCGAACGCCGCCGGGCACGGGGGCTGCGGGCGAGCTCCGTCGCCTGGGGCATCTGGGACGCCGCGAACGACTGGGACGAGCGCAACACCGAGATGCGGGCGCTGAAGAACGAGAAGTCCAGCCGGCACGGGCTGCCGCTGCTCGACGCGGAGCAGGCGTTCACCGCGCTGCGGCGCATCATCGACCACGACGAGACGGTGGTCGCCGTCGCCGACGTGGACTGGGACCGCTTCGTCGCCCTGTTCACCATGGCCAGGGAATCCGTCCTGCTCACGGAGGTGCCGGAGGCCGCACGCGCCCTGGAGTCCCCCGAGGAGCCCACGGCGGGACCCGACGGGGCCGACGGGCTCGCCCGGCGGCTCGACGGGCTCTCCCGGCCCGAGCAGGCGCACCTCCTGCTGGAACTGGTCCGCGCCCAGGCCGCCGCCGTCCTCGGGCACGGCCCGCAGGCGGAGGCCGTCGATCCGGGGCGGGCGTTCCGGGAGATGGGCTTCGACTCGCTGACGGCGGTGGAGCTGCGCAACCGGCTCGCCTCCGCCACCGGTCTGAAACTGCCCGCCACCCTCGTCTTCGACCACCCCTCGCCGCTGGAGCTCGCCGCACGGCTGCGCGCCCTGCTGCTGCCCGACGACGACTCCGCCCACCCGCTCGCCCTGCTCCGGCTCGGCGACTTCGAGGCCGCGCTCGCCGCCTCCCCGCCCGACCCGGCCACCAGGCAGCAGCTCGCCCGCCGGCTCCAGGGCCTGCTGTGGAGCTGGTCCGAGGAGGGCGGCCCCGCCGACGGCGCCGCCGCCGGACAGGGCGACGCCACCGCCCCCGTGGACGTGGCCTCGGCCTCCGCCGACGAACTGTTCGACCTGATCGACAGGGGACTGGATCCCTCGTGACCGAGACGGACCCCGCCTCCCGACGACCCGAACCCCTGACTGGAGATCCCACGATGTCGAACACGTCCACGCCGGCCGGCGAAGAGAAACTCCTCGACTATCTGCGCAAGGTCACCGCCGACCTCCAGCAGACCCAGCAGCGGCTGCGCTCGGTCGAGTCCCGCGAGCACGAGCCGGTCGCCGTGGTCGCCATGGCCTGCCGCTTCCCCGGCGGGGTGCGCGACCCCGAGGAGCTGTGGCGGCTGGTGAGCGAGGGCGGCGACGCCATCGGCGCCTTCCCCGCCGACCGCGGCTGGGACCTGGCAGCCCTCCACGACCAGGACGCCGACCGCGAGGGCACCACCTACGTCACCCAGGGCGGCTTCCTCGACGGCGCCGACCAGTTCGACCCCGGGCTGTTCGGCATATCCCCGCGCGAGGCACTCGCCATGGACCCGCAGCAGCGGCTCGTCCTGGAGACCGCCTGGGAGGTCTTCGAGCGCGGCGGCATCGACCCGCTGTCCCTGCGCGGCAGCGGCGTCGGCACCTTCGTGGGGGCCAACCCGCTCGACTACCGCTCCGGGCTGACCACCGTGCCCGACGGCTTCGAGGGACACCTGCTGACCGGCGGCGCCGCGAGCGTCGTCTCCGGCCGCATCGCCTACACCTTCGGCCTGGAGGGCCCCGCGGTCACCCTCGACACCGCGTGCTCCTCCTCCCTGGTCGCCCTGCACCTGGCCGTGCAGGCGCTGCGCCGCGGAGAGTGCGACCTCGCCGTCGCCGGCGGCGTCGCGGTCATGTCGACGCCCGCCGAGTTCGTCGGCTTCAGCCGGCAGCGCGGACTGTCCGCCGACGGCCGCTGCCGCGCGTTCTCCGCCGACGCCGACGGCATGGGCCTCGGCGAGGGCGTCGGCCTCGTCCTGGTGGAACGGCTGGCCGACGCCCGCCGCAACGGCCACGAGATCCTGGCCGTCGTCCGCGGCTCCGCCGTCAACCAGGACGGCGCCTCCAACGGGCTCACCGCGCCGAGCGCGCCCGCCCAGGCGCGCGTCATCGAGGCCGCGCTCCAGGACGCCCGGCTCGCACCCGACCAGATCGACGCCGTCGAGACCCACGGCACCGGCACGAAGCTCGGCGACCCGATCGAGGCCGGCGCGCTGCTCGCCACCTACGGCCGGAACCGCCCGCAGGACCGGCCGCTGTGGATCGGCTCGCTGAAGTCCAACATCGGCCACGCGCAGGCCGCCGCAGGCATCGGCGGCGTCATCAAGACCGTCCAGGCCATGCGTCACGGACTGCTGCCGCGGACCCTGCACGCCGAGCGGCCCACCCCCGAGGTCGACTGGTCCGACGCCTCGGTCACCCCGCTGACCGAGAACCTGCCCTGGCCCGACCGCGACCGGCCGCGCCGCGCGGGCGTCTCCGCGTTCGGCATGAGCGGCACCAACGCCCACGTCATCCTCGAACAGCCGGACCCCGCCGACCGCCCGGCGCCCGCCGCAGCCACGGGCGAGCAGGCCGCGCCCGCCGCAGCCACGGGCGAGCAGGCCGCGCCCGCCGCAGCCACGGGCGAGCAGGCCGCGCCCGCCGACGGCAGGGCCCTCGCCTGGGTGGTGTCCGGCGCGACCGAGGCCGCCCTGCGCGAACAGGCCGCCCGGCTGCGGGGCTTCCTCGCCGACCGGCCCGGCACCGACGCGTCCGACGTCGCCCGGACACTCGTCACGGGCCGCGCCGCGCTGGACCACCGGGCCGCCGTCGTCGGCTCCGACCCGGCCGCCCTCCTCGACGGCCTCGCCGGCATCGCCACCTCGGGCGCCATCGCCTGCAACGGCACCGTCACCACCGGCTCCGTCCGCGAGGGCGCCACGCGCCCCGTGTTCGTCTTCCCCGGGCAGGGCGCGCAGTGGTCCGGCATGGCGCTGGCCCTCGCCGACGCCGAGCCCGCCTTCGCCGCCTCCCTGCACGCCTGCGCCGCGGCGCTGGAACCGCACGTCGACTGGGAGCTGTTCACCGAACTCGGCGGCCCCCTCGACCGGGTGGACGTCGTCCAGCCCGCCTCCTGGGCCGTCATGGTGTCCCTCGCCGAGCTGTGGCGGGCGCACGGCGTGGAGCCCGCCGCCGTCGTCGGCCACTCGCAGGGCGAGATCGCCGCCGCCGTCGTCGCCGGTGCGCTGTCGCTGGAGGACGGCGCCCTCGTCGTCGCCCGGCGCAGCAAGGTCATCGGACGCCGCCTGGCCGGCCTCGGCGGCATGGCCTCCCTGGCGCTCGGCCGCGAGGACACCGAGGAGCGCCTGCGCCCCTGGGCCGACCGGCTCGGCGTCGCCGCCGTCAACGGCAGCCGCGCCACCGTCGTCTCCGGCGAACCCGGCGCGATCGCCGAACTCGTCGCCGCCTGCGAGGCCGACGGCGTACGGGCCCGTGTCGTCCCCGTCGACTACGCCTCCCACTCCCCGCAGGTCGAGGCCGTGCGCGACGAACTCCTCGCCGAACTCGGCCCGATCACGCCCCGCGCCGCCCGGGTGCCGTTCCACTCCACCGTCGACGCCGGCCCCCGGCCCTTCGACACCACCGGGCTCGACGCCGCCTACTGGGTCCGCAACCTGCGCCGGACCGTGGAGTTCGCCCAGGTCGCCCGGCAGCTCGCGGACGCCGGCCACACCCTCTTCGTGGAGGCCGCCGCCCACCCCGTGCTCTCCTTCGCGATCGAGGAGACGACCGGCCCCGACACCGTCACCGTCGCCTCCCTGCGCCGCGGCGACGGCGGCCACGACCGCTTCCTGGCCTCCCTCGCCGAGGCGTTCGTCCACGGCGCCCCCGTCGACTGGACCCCCGCCCTCCCGGACGGCGCGCGGACCACCCCGCTGCCCGCCTACGCCTTCCAGCACAAGCGCTACTGGCTGGAGCCGGAGCCCGCCGCCCTCGCCGCGGCCCCGCCGGCGGACCGCGCCGAGGCCCGCTTCTGGGAGGCCGTCGACCGGGGCGACCTCTCCGCCGTCACCGACACCCTCCGCCTGTCCGAGGGCGCCGGACTGCCGGAACTGCTGCCCGCCCTCGGCGCGTGGCGGCGCACCCGCCACGAGCAGGCCACCGTCGACGCCTGGCGCTACAAGACCGGCTGGCGTCCGCTCGGCCCCGCCCCCGCCGGACCCGCGCCCGCCGGGACCTGGCTGCTCGTCGCGCCCGAGGAGCAGGCGTCCGCACCCTTCGTCGCCGCGACACTGCGCGCCCTGGAGACGGACGGCGCCGACGTCCACCTGCTGCCGGTCGCCTCCGCCGACGCCGACCGCGGCAAGCTCGCCGCCCGTCTGCACGAGGCCGTCGGCGACGGCCGGGACCTCGCCGGCGTGCTCAGCCTGTGGTCCCTCGACGGCGGCCCGCTGCCCGGCAGCCCGACCCTCAGCACGGCCACCCTCGGCACCCTCGCCGTCCTCCAGGCCCTCGCCGACACCGGTCTGACCGCGCCCCTGTGGTGCGTCACCCGGGGCGGCGTGGCCACCGACGACCGCACCCCCGCCGACCCGGTGCAGGCCGAACTCTGGGGCATGGGCCGCGTCGCCGCCCTGGAGAACCCCCGCCTGTGGGGCGGCCTCGTCGACCTGGACCCCGCCACCGACGACGCCACCGCCGCGCGCGAGATCGCCGCCGCCCTGCGCCGCACCGACGCCGAGGACCAGATCGCCGTACGCGGCGGGCGCCCCCTCGGCCGCCGCATGGTCCGCGACCTGGCAGCCGACCGCACCCCCGCGCGCACCTACCGGCCGCGCGGCACCGTCCTCGTCACCGGCGGCACCGGCGCCCTCGGCAAGCTCCTCGCCCGCTGGCTCGCCAGCAACGGCGCCGAGCACCTCGTCCTCACCAGCCGGCGCGGACCCGGCGCCCCCGGCGCCGACGCCCTCGAAGCGGAACTGACCGGCCTCGGCGTCCGCGTGACCATCGCCGGCTGCGACATCGCCGACCACGGCCAACTGGCCGCGCTCGTCGACCGCGTCGAGGCCGACGGCCCGCCCGTCACCGCCGTCGTCCACACCGCCGCCCACATCGATCTCGGCCCCCTCCTGGAGACCACCGTCGAGGAGTTCACGGACGCCTACGACGCGAAGATCCGCGGCGCCCGCAACCTCGACCGCGTCTTCGAGGACCACGACCTCGACGCCTTCGTCCTCTACTCGTCCATCGCCGCCTTCTGGGGCAGCGGCCTGCACGGCTCCTACGCCGCCGCCAACGCCCACCTGGACGCCATGGCGCAGCAGCGCCGCGCCCGCGGCAAGGCCGCCGCCTCCCTCGCCTGGGGCGTGTGGCGGCCCGTGGACATCCAGGAGAGCTACGCCGCCGAACGCATGGCCATCAGCGAACGCGCCCAGGCCCAGGGACTGCCGTTCCTGGAGCCCGACCTCGGCATCGAGGCGTTCCGCCAGGCCGTCGACCACGACGACGTCAACGTCGCCCTCGCCAACATCGAATGGGACCGCTTCGTCTCCCTGTTCACCATGGCCCGCCCCACCCGCCTCCTCGACGACCTGCCCGAGGCCCGCGCCGCCCTGGAGCGGATCGCCGAGAGCGAGAAGCGCACCACGGACGACGAGGAGGAGGCCGAGACCCTGCGCGAGCGGCTCTCCGCGCTCACCGCCGAGGAGGCCGACCGGCACCTGCTCGACCTGGTCCGCGAGCACGCCGCCGCCTCCCTCGGCCACGACGGCCCGGACGAGGTCCAGCCCGCGCGCGCCTTCCGCGACCTCGGCTTCGAATCGCTCACCGCCGTCGAACTGCGCAACCGCCTCAACCGCGCCACCGGCCTGCGCCTCCCCGCCGGCCTGGTCTTCGACCACCCCACCCCGAACGCGGTGGCCGCGCTGCTGCGCACCGAACTCCTCGACGACGGGCCCGCCACCTCCGAGTCCCTCCACGCCCAGCTCGACCGCCTGGAGACCGTCCTCGCCCGGCTCGACGTCGACACCGCCGAACGCGCGCCCGTGACCGCGCGGCTGCGGTCCCTGCTGGACCGCTGGACGGCCGGGGAGCCGGACGGCGCCGCCGGACCCGCCTCCGTCGCCGAACAGCTGGAGTCCGCCAGCGACGAGGAGATGTTCGATTTCATCCGCCGGGAGTTCGGCCGCTCCTGAGCGACCCCCCGGACCCGCCGGGCGGCGGCGGCCCTCCCCGCCGCCGCCCGGCGCCCAGACCTGACGACTGCTACGCCTGAACGACTCGTGGGAGACACCAGTGGCCAACAGCGAAAAGACGCTCCGTGACTACCTCAAGTGGGTGACCGCGGACCTGCACGAGACGCGTCAGCGCCTGCGGGACGCCGAGGACGCCGCCCACGAGCCGATCGCGATCGTGGGCATGGCCTGCCGCTTCCCCGGCGGCGTCGGCTCCCCGGAGGACCTGTGGCGGATGGTCGAGGACGGCGTCGACGCCGTCTCCCACCTCCCCACCGACCGCGGCTGGGACGTCGACGGCCTCTACGACCCCGACCCGGACGCCCCCGGCAAGAGCTATGTCCGCGACGGCGGCTTCCTCTACGACGCCTCCCGGTTCGACGCCGGCCTCTTCGGGATCTCCCCCCGCGAGGCACTGGCGATGGACCCGCAGCAGCGGCTGCTCCTGGAGACCTCCTGGGAGGTCTTCGAACGCGCCGGACTCGACCCCACGGGCGTGCGCGGCCGCCGCATCGGCACCTTCATCGGCGGCAACCGCCCCGACTACGCCGGACACCTCGGCAGCGTCCCCGACGGCGTCGAGGGACACCTGCTGACCGGCAGCAACTCCAGCGTCACCTCCGGCCGGATCGCCTACACCTTCGGCCTCGAAGGCCCCGCCGTCACCCTCGACACCGCCTGCTCCTCCTCACTCGTCGCCCTCCACCTCGCCTGTCTCGCCCTGCGCCACGGCGACTGCGGCATGGCCATCGCCGGCGGCTCCGCCGTGCTGTCCACGCCCGAGGGGTTCATCGCCTTCAGCCGCCAGCGCGGGCTGTCCGAGGACGGCCGCTGCAAGGCCTTCGGCGCCGGGGCCGACGGCCTCGGCCTCGCCGAGGGCATCGGTGTGCTGCTGCTGGAACGCCTCTCCGAGGCGCGCCGCAACGGGCACCGGGTCCTCGCCGTGATCCGCGGCTCCGCCGTCAACCAGGACGGCGCCAGCAACGGGCTGAGCGCCCCCAACGGCCCCGCGCAGCAACGGGTCATCCGCGCGGCGCTCGGCGACGCACGCCTCACCACCGCGGACGTCGACATGGTCGAGGCCCACGGCACGGGCACCCCGCTGGGCGACCCGATCGAGGCGCACGCCCTGATGGCCACCTACGGTCAGGGCCGCCCCGCGGGCCGGCCGCTGCACCTGACCTCCTTCAAGTCCAACATCGGCCACGCCCAGGCCGCGGCCGGCGTCGCCGGTGTCATCAAGACGGTCATGGCGCTCCGGCACGGCGTGCTGCCCCGGACCCTGCACGCCGACGAGCCCTCGCCGCACATCGACTGGACCGCGGGCGACGTGTCGCTGCTCACCGAGTCGCGCCCCTGGCCGGAGACCGGCGAACCGCGCCGCGCCGGTGTGTCCTCCTTCGGCATCAGCGGCACCAACGCCCACGTCATCCTGGAGGAGGCGGCCCCGGAGGAGACCGCCCCGGAGCAGGCGGCACCGGAGCAGGAGGCACCAGGGCAGGCAGCACCGGGGGAGACCACGCCGGGGGAGCAGCCCGCCCCGGAGACGGCACCGAACGGCGAGGCAGCCGCCGCGCCCGGCGGGGTCCTGCCCTGGGCCGTGTCCGCACGGAGCGCCGACGGTCTGCGCGCCCAGGCCGGCCGCCTGCTCGCGCACCTGCGCGACCACCCCGCGCTCGACCCCGCCGACGTGGCCGCCGCCCTGGCCACCACCCGCGCCGCCCTGGAGCACCGGGCCGTCGTCGTCGGCGGCGACCGCCCCGCCCTGCTCGCCGGCCTGGAGGCCGTCGCGTCCGGCACCGCGGCCGCCGGCGCCGTCGTCGGCACCGGCCCCCTCGCCGAGAAGGCCGTCTTCGTGTTCCCGGGGCAGGGCGCGCAGTGGTCGCGGATGGGGCTGGAACTGGCGGACGCCTTCCCGGTGTTCGCCGCGTCGCTCGACGCGTGTGGGCAGGCGCTGGGGCCGTTCACGGACTGGGATCTGCGCACGGAACTCGCGGGTGATCTGGCGCGGGTCGATGTGGTGCAGCCGGCGTCGTGGGCGGTGATGGTGTCGTTGGCGCGGCTGTGGGAGTCCTTCGGTGTGACCCCGGCCGCCGTGGTGGGCCACTCGCAGGGCGAGATCGCCGCCGCAGTGGTGGCGGGCGGGCTCTCCCTGGAGGACGGCGCGCGGATCGTCGCCGAGCGCAGCCGGATCATCGGCGAACGGCTCGCGGGCCGGGGCGGGATGGCATCCGTCGCCCTGCCCGCCGACACCGTCCGCGAGCAGCTCGACGGCTACGGCGACCGCCTCGCCGTCGCCGCCGTCAACGGCCCGTCCTCGACCGTCGTCTCCGGCGAACCCGACGCCCTCGACGGCTACCTCGCCACCCTCGTCGCCCAGGACGTCCGCGTCCGCCGCGTCGCCGTGGACTACGCCTCCCACTCGGCGCACGTCGAGTCCGTCCGCGACGAACTGCTCGACGTCCTGGCCCCCGTGGCCCCCCGCGGTGCCACGGTGCCCTTCTACTCCACCGTCACCGGCGGCGTGACCGACACCGCGTCCCTCGACGCCGCCTACTGGGTGCGCAACCTGCGCGGGACGGTCGAGTTCGAGGCCACGACGAGGGCCCTCGTCGACGACGGCTACACGGCCTTCGTCGAGTGCAGCGCCCACCCCGTCCTCGCCCTCGGCGTCTCCCAGACGGCGGACGCCACCGGCACCGAAGTCGCCACCGTCGGCTCCATCCGACGCGGCGAAGGCGGTGCCGAACGCTTCGTCGCCTCCCTCGCCGAGGCGTCCGTCCACGGCCTGCGCGTCGACTGGAACCCCCTCCTCACCGGCTCCGCCCGCGCGGTCGACCTGCCCACCTACGCCTTCCAGCGCACCCGCTACTGGCTGGAGAACGTCGACGCCGCGACCGTCGAAGCGGTCGGCGCCGCCGACGTGGTGGAATCAGGATTCTGGGACGCCGTCGAACGCGAGGACGCCGAAGGACTCGCCCGCACCCTCGAACTCGACGAGGAACGCCTGCGCGAGCTGCTCCCCGCCCTCTCTGCGTGGCGCACCCGCAGCCGCGAGCAGTCCGCCGTGGACGCCTGGCGGTACCGGCTCGCCTGGCAGAACCTCCCCGAGCACACCGACCCGCGCCTCACCGGCACCTGGCTCCTCGTCGTCCCGCAGGTCCCCGGCGGCCCGGACACCGGCGACGGCACACAGGACCCGCCGCCCCACACCGAGGCCGACGGTGCGGACACGGCCCACTGGGCCGACGCCTGCGCCCGTGCGCTGCGGGAGGCTGGCGCCGGCGTCGCCCGGGTCGACGTCGACACGGACACCGCCCACCAGGGCCTCACCGGCGTGCTCGGCGGCGCACTCGCCGACGTGCCCCCGATCGCCGGCGCCCTGTCGCTCCTCCCGCTCGACCAGCGGCCCCACCCCGAGCACCCGGCCGTCGGCCGGGGCACCCTCGCGACCCTCGCCCTGCTGCGCGACCTGGGGCGGTACGCGCACACCGCCCCCCTGTGGAGCGTCACCGGCGGAGCCGTCGCCACCGGCCCCGACGACCGCCTGCCGCATCCCGAGCAGGCCCCCGCCTGGGGCATCGGGCGCGTCGCCGCACTCGAATACCCCGAACGCTGGGGCGGCACCGTCGACCTCCCCGAGACGGCCGACCGTCTCGCGCTGCGCCGTCTCACCGCCGCCCTCACCGGCACCGACGGCGAGGACCAGCTCGCCGTCCGCCCCGCCGGACTGCTGGCCGCCCGCCTCGTGCGCGCCCCCCGCCCCGACCGCCCGGCACCCGCCTGGCGCCCCGAGGGCACCAGCCTCGTCACCGGCGGCACCGGCGCGCTCGGCGCCCACCTGGCCCGCTGGCTGGCCCGCGAGGGCGCCGAGCACCTCGTCCTCACCAGCCGCCGCGGCGCCGAAGCACCCGGCGCCGCCGACCTCGCGGCCGAACTCACCGACCTGGGCGCCCGCGTCACCCTCGCCGCCTGCGACGTCGCCGACCGCGACGCCCTCGCCGCGCTGCTGGAACGCCTCGACGCCGACGGCGACCAGCTCACCGCCGTCTTCCACACCGCCGGCGTCGTCGACGACACCATCGTCGACACCCTCACCCCCGAACGGGCCGAAGGCGTCGCGCGGGCCAAGGCACTCGCCGCCCGCCATCTGCACGAACTGACCCTCGGCACCGAGCTGTCGGCGTTCGTGCTGTACTCCTCCTTCGCCAGTGTCTTCCCCAGCGTCGGCCAGGCCAACTACGCCGCCGCCAGCGCCTACCTCGACGCCCTCGCCGTCCACCGGCGCGGCCGCGGCCTGCCCGCGACATCCGTCATGTGGGGCTCCTGGGGCGGCGGTGGACTCGCCGACGGCGAGATCGGCGAACGCCTCCGCGCCCAGGGCGTCCCGCCCATGGACCCGGGAGCGGCCGTGGCAGCGCTCGCCCGCGCCCTCGCCGAGGAGGACACCGTCGTCGGCGTCGTCGACATCGACTGGGCCCGCGTCGCCCCCACCGCCGTCTCCGTCCGCCCCTATCCGCTGATCACCGGTGTGCCCGAGGCCCGCAGGGCCATCACGCCCACGGCCGGCGCCGACGCCGCAGCGGGCGACGGCAACGCCCTCGCCGAGCGGCTCGCCGGCCTCGACCGGCCCGCCCGCGCCCGTGAACTGCTGCGCCTCGTCCGCGAGCAGGCCGCGGCCGCCCTCGGCCACGCCGACCCGGACGCCGTCCCCGCCGGCAGCCCCTTCCGCGACCTCGGCGCGGACTCCCTCATCGCCGTGAACCTGCGCAACGGCATCGCCCAGGCCACCGGCCTGCGGCTGCCCGCCACCCTGGTCTTCGACCACCCCACCCCGGCCGCACTCGCCCGCCACATCGAGGAGCAGCTCTTCGCCGACGGCCCCCCGCACGACGCCGCCGCCCCGGCCGGCGGCGCGCCCGGCGCCACGGACGAGCCCGTCGCGATCGTCGGCATGGCCTGCCGGCTGCCCGGCGATGTCACCTCGCCCGAGGACCTGTGGCGGCTCCTCGCGGACGGCGGCGACGCCATCGCCCTCTTCCCCGACAACCGCGGCTGGGACGTGGACGACCTCTACGACCCGGACCCGGACGCACCCGGGAAGTCGTACGTCCGCGAGGGTGGATTCCTGTACGACGCGGCCGAGTTCGACGCCGGCTTCTTCGGGATTTCGCCGCGTGAGGCGCTGGCGATGGACCCGCAGCAGCGGCTGCTGCTGGAGACGTCCTGGGAGGCGATGGAGCGCGCGGGCATCGACCCCGCCGCGCTGCGCGGCAGCCGCACCGGCGTCTACGTCGGAGCCGGCCACCGCGGCTACGTCACCAGCCTCGGCCAGCTCCCCGAGGGCGCCGAGGGCTACACGATGACCGGCAACGCCTCCAGCGTCATGTCCGGCCGGATCGCCTACACCTTCGGGCTCGAAGGACCGGCCGTCACCGTCGACACGGCCTGCTCCTCGTCGCTCGTCGCCCTCCACCTCGCCGCCCAGGCCCTCCAGCGCGGCGAGTGCGGCATGGCCCTCGTCGGGGGCGTGGCCGTCATGCCCGACGCCGAGGTCTTCGTCGAGTTCAGCCGCCAGCGCGGCCTGTCGCCGGACGGGCGGTGCAAGGCGTTCGCCGCCTCGGCCGACGGCACCGGCTGGGCCGAGGGCGCGGGCGTGCTCCTCGTGGAGCGCCTCTCGGACGCCCGCCGCAACGGCCACCGGGTCCTGGCCGTGGTGCGCGGTTCAGCGGTCAACCAGGACGGCGCCTCCAACGGGCTCACCGCCCCCAACGGGCCCTCGCAGCAGCGCGTCATCCGCCAGGCCCTCGCCGACGCCGGCCTCACCACCGGCGACGTCGACGCCGTCGAGGCGCACGGCACCGGCACCAAGCTCGGCGACCCGATCGAGGCGCAGGCGCTGCTGGCCACCTACGGCCAGGACCGCGACCCCGCACAGCCCCTGTGGCTCGGCTCGCTGAAGTCCAACATCGGCCACACCCAGGCCACCGCCGGAGTCGCCTCCGTCATGAAGATGGTCCTCGCGATGGACCACGGACTCCTGCCGCGGACGCTGCACGTGGAGGAGCCGTCGCCGGAGGTGGACTGGGCGTCGGGTGCGGTGGAGCTGCTGACCGAGGAGCGCGTTTGGCCGGAGACCGGCCGGGCGCGCCGGGCGGCGGTGTCGGGGTTCGGCATCAGCGGCACCAACGCGCATGTGGTGCTGGAGCAGGCCCCGCAGGAGGAGCCCGCGGCCGAGGCACTGCCCGAGCCCGGAGAGGTGATCCCGTGGGTGCTGTCGGCGGGCTCGGAGGCGGCGCTCGCGGCGCAGATCGAGCGGTTGGCCGCGCATGTGGAGGCTCGTCCGGAACTGGGCGCGGCTGATGTGGCCGTGTCGTTGCTCGGTCGTTCCGGGCTGACGCATCGCGCGGTGTTCGCGGGTCGTGACCGGGGTGCCCTGTTGGGTGCTCTGTCCGCGGCTGTGAATGCGGGTGCGGACGCGGGTGTGGGTGTGGGTGTGGGTGTGCGGGACGGCCGGGTGGGTTTCCTGTTCGCCGGTCAGGGTTCGCAGCGTGCCGGTATGGGTGGTGAGTTGGCGGCTGCGTTCCCGGTGTTCGGTGCGGTGTGGGACGAGGTGTGGGCGGCGGTCGGTCTGTCGCCGGGTGAGGAGGATGTGTCGCGGACGGGGTGGGCGCAGCCTGCGTTGTTCGCGTTTGAGGTGGCGTTGTTCCGGTTGGTGGAGTCGTGGGGTGTGCGGCCGGATGTGGTGGT
The DNA here is from genome assembly GCF_016919245.1 of Streptomyces zhihengii. Taxonomy (NCBI): domain Bacteria; kingdom Bacillati; phylum Actinomycetota; class Actinomycetes; order Kitasatosporales; family Streptomycetaceae; genus Streptomyces; species Streptomyces zhihengii. The sequence continues at coordinate 1,341,357 of NZ_JAFEJA010000002.1, forward strand.
CGGGCATTCGGTGGGTGAGATCGCGGCTGCGCATGTGTCGGGGGTGTTGTCGCTGGCTGATGCGGTGCGTCTGGTGGTGGCGCGTGGCCGGTTGATGCAGGAGTTGCCTGTGGGTGGGGCGATGGTGGCGGTCGCGGTGGCGGAGTCGGAGGTGTTGGAGGTACTGGCCGGCCGCCGGGATGTGTCGGTGGCGGCGGTGAACGGTCCGTCGTCGGTGGTGATCTCCGGTGCCGAAGGCGTTGTCGAGGAGGTTGCGGCGTTGTTCGTGGAGCGGGGTGTGCGGACCCGTCGTCTTCGGGTGTCGCATGCGTTCCACTCGCCGTTGATGGAGCCGATGCTGGACGAGTTTAGGCAGGTGCTTGCTGAGTTGACCTTCCGTGCGCCGTCGGTCGAGTGGGTGTCGACCGTTGCGGGTGGCGGTGATGTGGCGAGTGCCGAGTACTGGGTGCGTCATGCCCGGGTGGAGGTGCGGTTCGCGGATGCGGTGGCGGATCTGGAAGGGCGTGGGCTGACGGCGTTGGTGGAGATCGGTCCGGACGCGACGCTGACGGGTATGGCGGGTCAGGCGCTGGCCGATCCGGAGGCGCTGGCGTTGGTGGCGTTGTGCCGCAAGGACCGGGACGAGGCCGTGTCGGTGGTCGAGGGACTCGGCCGCGCCTGGACGTCCGGCGTGCCGGTCGACTGGACGCCGTTGTGCTCCGGCGGCCGGCGGATCGACCTGCCCACCTACGCCTTCCAGCGTGGTCGCTACTGGCTCCAGCGGAACAACGGCACCTCGGACCCCGTGGACCTCGGTCTCTCCGGCACCGGTCACCCCCTCCTCGGGGCTGCGGTGTCGTTGGCCGAGGGCGGGAGCGTGGTGCTGACGGGTCGGGTCGCGCGGGGCGCTCAGCCCTGGGTGACGGACCACCAGGTCGCCGGTGCCGTTCTGCTGCCCGGGACGGCGTTCGTGGAACTCGCGGTGCGGGCCGGGGACGAGGTCGGCTGCGGTCGGGTCGACGAGCTGACCCTCCAGGCGCCGCTGATCCTGCCCGAGCGCGGTGGGGTGCGGCTCCAGGTCGTGGTCGAGGCCCCGGACGCCACGGGCGGCCGGCCCGTCGCCGTGCACTCGCGGCCCGACGCGGGCGACACCTGGACCCTGCACGCCACCGGACGGCTCACCGCCGCCACCGGCGATGCCCCGGACCAGGACCTCGCCGCCTGGCCGCCCGCCGACGCCGAACCCGTCGACCTCGACGGCTTCTACCCGCGGCTGGCGGAGGCCGGTTCCGCCTACGGGCCGGTCTTCCGGGGCCTGCGGGCCGCCTGGCGGACCGCAGGCGAGGTCTTCGCGGAGGTCGCCCTCCCCGAGGGCGTCGAGACCAGCGCCTTCGGTGTGCACCCGGCCCTGCTGGACGCCGCCCTGCACCCGATCGGCCTCGGCGGACTCGTCGACGCCCACGAGGGAGGCACCCTGCTGCCGTTCTCCTTCGACGGGGTGGAACTGCACGCCTCCGGCGCGTCCGTCGTCCGCGTGCGGCTCACCCCCGTCGGGGGCGACGCCGTGTCGCTGCTCGTGGCCGACACCGCGGGGGAGCCGGTGGTGTCCGTGAACGCGCTGACGCTCCGCCCGGTGTCCGCGGACGCCCTGCGTGCCTCGACCGCCGGCCACGACTCGCTCTACCGCATCGACTGGGTACCGCTCGCCGCTGCCGAGGACCCCGGCCCGGCCGCCGCCGTGCTGGAGGAGGCGTCTGCCCTGGACGACCTCGTGGCCCGCGGTCTCCCCGAACTCCTCGTCACCCATGCCGATCCCGCCGCCGACGTGCGGCGTGCCGTGGGGGACACCCTGGCGCTGCTCCAGCGCTTCCTCGGCGACGCGCGCTGCGACGCCACCCGCCTCGCCGTGGTCACCCGGGCCGGCACGCTCGCCCACGCGGCCGTGTGGGGCCTGGTCAGGACCGCGCAGACCGAGAACCCGGGACGGTTCTTCCTCGTCGACACCGACGAGGACCGGCCCGCACCGGCGGCGGTGGCGAGCGCCGTCGCCACCGGTGAGAACCAACTGCGGATACGGGAAGGCCGGTTGTTCGGGCCGCGCCTCGCCCGGGCGGCCTCCGCCGACGCCCTGCCCGTGCCGTCCGCCCCCAACTGGCGGCTCGCGGTGCGCGGTGGGACGGGCACCCTGGAGGACCTGTCGCTGGCGCCGCTGCCCGACCCCGCCGACGAGCCGCTGGAGCCCGGTGAGGTGCGGATCGCCGTCCGCGCGGCGGGCCTGAACTTCCGCGATGTGCTGATCGCCCTCGGCATGTACCCCGGCGGGGCCGCGCCCGCGATCGGCAACGAGGCGGCCGGAGTCGTCCTGGAGACCGGGCCCGGTGTGCCCGGCCTCGCCCCCGGCGACGCCGTGTTCGGCCTGCTGCCGGACTCCGTCGGCCCCGTCGCCCGGACCGACCACCGGTTCCTCGCCGCGCTGCCCGCCGGATGGTCCTTCGAGACCGCCGCGGCCACCCCGGTCGCCTTCCTGACGGCGTGGATGGGGCTGGCCGAACTGGCCGGTGTGCGCGCCGGTGAGGCCGTGCTGGTGCACGCGGGCGCCGGTGGTGTGGGCATGGCCGCCGTGCAGGTGGCGCGTTACCTCGGCGCGGAGGTGTTCGCCACGGCCAGCCCGGCCAAATGGGGCGCCCTGCGCGAACTGGGCCTGGACGACGCGCACATCGCGTCCTCGCGGTCGCTGGAGTTCCGCGAGCGGTTCCTCGGCGCGACCGGCGGGCGCGGTGTCGACGTCGTCCTCAACTCGCTCTCCGGCGAGTTCGTGGACGCCTCGCTCGACCTGCTGCCGCGCGGCGGCCGGTTCATCGAGATGGGCAAGACGGACATCCGTGACGCCGACACCGTGCGCACCCTCCACCGGGACGTCGTCTACCGGGCGTTCGACCTGATCGAGGCGGGCCCGGAACGGATCGGCGGCTGGCTCACCGACATCGTGGGCCTGCTGGAGCAGGGCACGCTGGAGCCGTTGCCGGTCGCGTCGTGGGACGTGCGCCGGGCGCGGGAGGCGTTCCGGTTCATCAGCCAGGCCCGGCATGTGGGCAAGGTCGTGCTGACGATGCCGCGTGCGCTGGATCCGTACGGCACGGTGCTGGTGACGGGTGGTACGGGCACGCTCGGGGCGCTGGTGGCGCGGCATCTGGTGGCCGCGCACGGTGTGCGGCACCTGGTGCTGGCGTCGCGGCGCGGTGCCGCGGCCGAGGGGGTGGCCGAGCTGGTGGTGGAGCTGGAGAAGGACGGGGCCACGGTCACCGTCGCCGCGTGCGACGCCGCCGACCGTGAGGCGCTGGCCGCCACCCTGGCCGCCGTCCCCGCCGAACACCCCCTGACCGCCGTGATCCACACCGCGGGCGTCGTCGACGACGCCGTCCTCACCTCGCTCACGCCCGAGCAGGTCGAACGCGTGCTGCGGCCGAAGGCCGACGCCGCCGTCAACCTCGACGACCTCACCGCGGACGCCGACCTCGCGGCCTTCGTCCTCTACTCGTCCGTCGGCGGCGTCCTCGGCGGCGCCGGCCAGGGCAACTACGCCGCCGCCAACGCCTTCCTCGACGCGCTGGCGGAACGCCGCCGCGCACGCGGCCTGCCCGCGCAGTCCCTCGCCTGGGGACTCTGGGAGGAGGCCAGCGGCATGACCGGCCACCTCGGCAGCGGCGACCGGGCCCGTGCCGACCGGTCCGGTGTCCGGGCCCTCACCTCGCAGGAGGGCCTCGCCCTCTTCGACGCGGCGCTCGCCACCGACGAGGCCCTCCTCGTGCCGGTCGGCCTGGACCTCACCACCCTGCGCGCCCGCGCCGCCGGCGAGGAGGTCCCCGGCCTGTTCCGCGGGCTCGTCCGCGCGACGGGACGGCGCACCGCGGGCGTCGTCGACGCCTCGGGCGCCGAGTCGCTGCGCCGTCGCCTCGACGCCGCTTCCGGGACCGAACGGCACCGGATCGTGCTCGACCTGGTGCGCCAGCAGGCCGCCGCGGTCCTCGGACTCGGCGAGACCGGACGCGTGGAGGCCGAACGCCCCTTCCGTGAGGCGGGCTTCGACTCGCTGACGGGTGTGGAACTGCGCAACCGGCTGGCCGCGGCGACGGGCATACGCCTGTCCCCGACGTCGGTGTTCGACCACCCCACCCCGTCGGCGCTCACCGAGCACCTGCTGGAACACCTCGCCCCCGGAACCGACGGCGCCCCCGGCGGCGGCGACCGGTCCGAGGCCGAATTCCGCCGCGCCCTTGCAGACGTGCCGATGTCCGCGCTGCGTGACGCGGGGGTCCTCGGCCTCCTGCGCCGCCTGACCGGATTCGAGGACGAGACGGACACCCCGGAGACGCCGGAACACGACGCCGCCTCCATCGCGGCCATGGACATCGACGCCCTCGTCGACATGGCGCTCCACAAGAACGAAGCAGGACGCGACACCGAGACGGAGCTCGCATGACCACATCGACCGACCAACTCGTCACCGCCCTAAGGGCGTCGCTGACGGAGGCGGAGGAACTGCGCCGCCGCAACAAGGAGCTGACGGCGACGCTCAGCGAGCCCGTCGCCATCGTCGGCATGGCCTGCCGCTACCCGGGCGGCGTACGGTCCCCGGAGGACCTGTGGCGCCTCGTCGCCGACGAGGCCGACGCCATGTCCCCGTTCCCGGCCGACCGGGGATGGGACCTCGACGCCCTCTTCGACCCGGACTCCTCCCACGGCACCAGCTACGTCCGCGAGGGCGGATTCGTGCACGCGGCGGGGGAGTTCGACGCCGAGTTCTTCCACATCTCGCCCCGCGAGGCCCTCGCGATGGACCCCCAGCAGCGCCTGCTGCTGGAGACCGCGTGGGAGGCCGTGGAGCGTGCCGGCATCGACGCCCACACCCTCAAGGGCAGCCGGACCGGTGTCTTCATCGGCTCCGGCACCCCCGGCTACGGCGCCGGCCTCAAGGACGCCCCGGAGGAGATCCAGGGCTACACCCTGACCGGCCTCGCCACCAGCGTCGTCTCCGGCCGCGTCGCCTACGCCCTCGGCCTGGAGGGCCCGGCGGTCACCGTGGACACCGCGTGCTCCTCGTCCCTGGTCGCCCTGCACCTCGCCGTGCAGGCGCTGCGCCAGGGCGAGTGCACCATGGCGCTGGCCGGCGGCGTCACGATCATGTCCGACCCCGGTGTGTTCATGGAGTTCAGCCGCCAGCGCGGCCTCTCGCCCGACGGGCGCTGCAAGGCGTTCGCGGACGCCGCCGACGGCACCGGCTGGGCGGAGGGCGTCGGCGTGCTGCTCGTCGAACGGCTCTCGGACGCGGTCCGCAACGGCCACCGCGTACTGGCGGTGGTGCGCGGTTCAGCGGTCAACCAGGACGGCGCCTCCAACGGGCTCACCGCCCCCAACGGGCCCTCGCAGCAGCGCGTCATCCGCCAGGCGCTGGACAACGCGCGCCTGACCGTGGACCAGGTGGACGCCGTCGAGGCCCACGGCACCGGCACCACCCTCGGCGACCCCATCGAGGCCCAGGCCCTCCTCGCCACCTACGGACGCCGCCGGGCCGCGGACCGGCCGCTCCGCCTCGGCTCCATCAAGTCGAACATCGGGCACGCGCAGGCCGCCTCCGGTGTCGCGGGCGTGATCAAGATGGTCATGGCGCTGCGCCACGGCACCCTCCCGAAGACCCTGCACGTCGACAAGCCGTCGACACACGTCGACTGGGCGTCCGGAGCCGTCTCCCTGCTCACCGAGGCCGAACCGTGGCCCGAGACCGGGGAGTCCCGGCGCGCCGCCGTCTCCTCCTTCGGCGTCAGCGGCACCAACGCCCATGTGATCCTCGAACAGGCCCCCGCCGCCGCCGACGCCGCCCGCCCGGCGGGCGTGGCGGCGCCCGCGCTGCCGTGGATCGTCTCCGCGCGCGACGAGCAGCAGCTTTGCGCCGTGGCCGACCGCCTGCGGGCCCACCTCGAACGCCACCCGGAGCACACTCCCGCCGGGACCGGCGCCACCCTCGCCCGCCATCGCGCGGTCCTCGACCGGCGCGCGGTCGTCGTCGGCGCCGACCGCGCGGCCCTGCTCGCCGGCCTGACGGCCGTCGCGGCCGGCGAGCCGCACCCCGCGGTCGTCACCGGCACACCCGGCGGCGGCGACAAGGCCGTCTTCGTGTTCCCGGGGCAGGGTGCGCAGTGGTCCCGGATGGGGCTGGAACTGGCGGACTCCTTCCCGGTGTTCGCCGCGTCGCTCGACGCGTGTGGGCAGGCGCTGGGGCCGTTCACGGACTGGGATCTGCGCACCGAACTCGCGGGTGATCTCGCCCGCGTCGATGTGGTGCAGCCCGCGTCGTGGGCGGTGATGGTGTCGCTGGCACGGCTGTGGGAGTCCTTCGGTGTGACTCCGGCCGCGGTGGTGGGCCACTCGCAGGGCGAGATCGCCGCCGCCGTGATCGCGGGCGGGCTCTCCCTGGAGGACGGTGCGCGGATCGTCGCGGAGCGCAGCCGGGTGATCGGTGAACGGCTTGCGGGACGCGGCGGTATGGCGTCGGTCGCCCTGCCCGCCGACGCTGTGCGCGAGAAGCTCGACGGCTACGGGGACCGCCTCGCGGTCGCGGCCGTCAACGGGCCGTCGTCGACGGTGGTTTCGGGTGAGCCGGCCGCGCTCGACGAGCTGCTGAGCATGATGGAGAGCGACGGTGTGCGGGTCCGCCGGATCGCGGTGGACTACGCCTCCCACTCCTCGCACGTGGAGTCCATCCGCGACGAGCTGCTGGAGGTGCTGGCCCCGGTCGCGCCCCGTACCGCCACCGTCCCGTTCTACTCGACGGTGACCGGCGGTCCGATCGACACGGACACCCTTGACGCCGCCTACTGGGTGCGGAACCTGCGCGGGACGGTCGAGTTCGAGGCCACGGTCCGCGCGCTGATCGCCGACGGGCTCACCGCCTTCGTCGAGTGCAGCGCCCACCCCGTCCTCGCCGTCGGGATCCAGGACTCCGGCGCCACCGGCACCGTCGGTTCGCTGCGCCGTGACGACGGCGGGGCACAGCGCTTCGTGACCTCGCTCGCCGAGGCCTTCACCGCCGGACTCCCCGTCGACTGGACGCCGCTGCTCGGCGGCGCCCGGCCCGTCGAGCTGCCCACCTACCCGTTCCGTGCGACCCGCTACTGGCTGGTCGGCGAGGAGGACGCCACGCCCGAGCCGGGACCGGCCGATGTGGCGGAGGCGGCCTTCTGGGAGGCGGTCGAGCGCGAGGACGCCGCCTCGCTCGCCGCCTCCCTCGACCTCGATGGGACCGGCCTCGACGGGGCCGGCCTCGGCACCCTGCTGCCCGCACTCGCCTCCTGGCGGCGGCGCAGCCGCGAGGAGTCCGTCATCGACTCCTGGCGCTACCGGACCGCCTGGCGGCCCGTCACCACGCCCGAGGCCGTGCTCTCCGGCACCTGGCTGGTCGTCGTCCCCGAGCCGTCCCCGGACGCCGCCGGGGTATGGGCCGACGCCGTCGAGACCGCCGTGCGGGAGGCCGGGGCGGACACGCTCCGGGTCGCCCTCCACCCGGGCGCCGGACGCGCGGAGCACACCGCGATGCTCTCCGCCGCGCGGACCGGCGCCGGGGACGTCACCGGCGTGCTGTCGCTGCTCGCGCTCGCCGACGCACCCCTGCCCGGCCTCCCCTCGACGCCCGCCGGGCTCGCCGGCACGCTGACCCTGGTGCAGGCGCTCGGGGACGCCGGGATCGACGCACCCCTGTGGTGCGCGACGCGCGGCGCGGTCTCCACCGCCCCCTCCGACCCGTTGACCGACCCCGCCCAGGCCCAGATCTGGGGGCTCGGCCGGGTCGTCGCCGAGGAGAACCCGCACCGCTGGGGCGGACTCGTCGACCTCCCCGAGCAGGCCGACGCCCGGGCGCGCGCCCGGCTGGCCGCCGTCCTCGGCGGAGCGGACGACGAGGACCAGGTCGCCGTGCGCCGGTCCGGTGTCCTCGCCCACCGGCTGGTCCGCGCGCCGTGGGGCGACGGGCGCGAGCCGCGGGTCTGGCGGCCCGACGGCACCGTCCTCGTCACCGGCGGTACCGGGGCGCTCGGCGGACACGTCGCCCGCCACTTCGCTGCCCAGGGCGCGCCGCACCTGCTGCTGCTCAGCGGACGCGGCCCCGACGCGCCCGGCGCCGCCGAGCTGGAGCGTGAACTCACCGGCCTGGGAGCCCGCGTCACCGTCGTCGCCTGCGACGTCGCCGACCGCGACGCGCTGGCCCGGGTGCTCGCCGAGGTGCCGGACGAGCTGCCCCTGCGGGCGGTCGTGCACACGGCGGCGGTGCTGGACGACGCCGTCGTCGACGCGCTGACCCCGGCCCAGCTCGACCGCGTCCTGCGCGTCAAGGCACGCGGAGCGCACCACCTCGACGAGCTGACCCGCGACGCCGACCTCACCGCGTTCGTCCTCTTCTCCTCCTTCGCCGGCACCTTCGGCGTCGCCGGGCAGGGCAACTACGCGCCCGGCAACGCCTACCTGGACGCCCTCGCCCGTGCGCGGCGCGCCCAGGGGCTGCCCGGCACCTCCGTCGCCTGGGGCCACTGGTCCGGCGGCGGCATCGCCTCCGGCACCGCCGAGGCGCAGCTCCGCCGCCGCGGCGGCTCCGAGATCGAGCCGCACACGGCGCTGCGTGCCCTGGGCCACGTCCTCGACCACGACGAGACCGTGGTGGCGCTCGCGCTGATCGAATGGGACCGCATCGCCGCCAACGCCACCGGCGCCGACAGCAGGCCGCGCCCGTTCCTGCGGGAACTGGAGGACGTGCGGCGGCTGCTGCGCGCCGCGGAACGCGAGCCCCGCACGGACGACACCGGCGGCGGCCTCCCCGCCGCCCGGGAACTGGCCGCACTGCCGCGCGAGGAGCGCGAACGGGCCCTGGTCGACCTGGTGCGCACCCACGCCGCGGCCGTCCTCGGCCACGCGTCGCCCGACGCCCTCGACGCCGACCGGCCCTTCCGTGAGCTGGGGTTCGACTCGCTCACCTCCGTCGAACTGCGCAACCGGCTCGGCGCGGCGACGGGCATCACCCTCCCCGCGACGGTCGTCTTCGACCACCCCACACCGCGTGACCTGGCGGCCCACCTGCGGGGCACCCTCCTCGGCGACGCGGACGACGGCGCCGACGGCGCACCGGACGCCGCCGCGGCGGCCCGCCCAGGCGCCGCGGACGACGACCCCGTGGTCGTCGTCGGCATGGGCTGCCGGCTGCCCGGCGGCGTCGACACACCCGACGAGCTGTGGCAGCTCGTCGTGGAGGAACGCGACGCCGTCGCCGGCCTGCCCGAGGACCGCGGCTGGGACGTCGACGCCCTGGTCGCGGCCGGACTCGACGTCCCCGGCATGCGGTTCGTGCGGCAGGGCGGCTTCCTGCGGGACGCCTCCCGGTTCGACGCCGCGTTCTTCGGCATCGGCGACGACGAGGCGCTCGCCATGGACCCGCAGCACCGGCTGCTGCTGGAGCTGTCCTGGGAGACCCTGGAGCGGTCCGGCACCGCGCCGGGTTCGCTGCGCGGCGCGCCCGTCGGCGTCTTCCTCGGCACCTTCTCGCAGGGCTACTGGACCGGCATGCAGGAGGTCCCCGAGGCGACCCGGCCCTATCTGAGCGGCGGCATCTCCCCGGCGCTCGCCGCCGGGCGGATCGCCTACACCCTCGGCCTCGAAGGCCCGGTGCTCACCCTCGACACCGGCTGCTCGTCCTCCTCGCTCGCCTTCCACCTCGCCTGCCAGGCGGTCCGCAACGGCGAGTGCGAACAGGCCCTCGCCGGCGGCGCGTCCGTGCTCGCCAACCCCGCCGTCTCCCCGGACATGGGCGTCGGCGCGGCGGGCGACGGCCGCTGCAAGTCGTACGCGGAGGGCGCCGACGGCACCGGGTGGGGCGAAGGCGCCGGCATGGTGCTCGTCGAGCGGCTGTCCACCGCCCGCGCCCGCGGCCACCGCGTGCTCGCCGTCGTCCGGGGCAGCGCCGTCAACCACAACGGCACCGGCAACGGCATCGGCGCCCCCAACGGCCCCTCGCAGCAGCGGGTCATCCGGCAGGCCCTCGCCAACGCGGGCCTCGCGCCCGGCGACGTCGACGCCGTCGAGGGCCACGGCACCGGCACCGAACTCGGCGACCCGATCGAGGCCCAGGCCCTGCTGGCCGTCTACGGTCAGGACCGCGATCCGGCCCGGCCGCTCTGGCTCGGCACGGTCAAGTCCAACATCGGCCACCCGCAGGCCGCCTCCGGTGTCATCGGCGTCATCAAGACGGTGCTGTCCCTGACGCACGGCAGCCTGCCCCGGTCCCTCCACTCCGACGAGCCGAGCAGCCACGTCGACTGGAACGCCGGGGGAGTGCGCCTGCTGCGGAAGACCATCCCGTGGCCGGAGACCGGCCGGCCGCGCCGCGCCGGTGTGTCGTCCTTCGGCGCCAGCGGCACCAAGGTGCACATCCTGCTCGAACAGCCCGCCGCCGACGACGCCGGGCCCGCCGCCCGCGGCACCCGGCAGGGCCTGCCCGTGGCCCCGGTCGTGCTGTCCGCGCGCGGCACGGACGCCCTGCGCGAGCAGGCCGCCCGGCTGCGCGCGCACCTCGGCGCACGGCCCGCGGCCGATGTCGCCGACGTCGCCTGGACCCTGGCGGCGGGCCGGTCCGCCTTCGCCGACCGTGCCGTCGTCCTGGCGGCCGGCCGGGACGCGCTCCTCGACGGCCTCGCCGCCGTGGAGCGGGGCGAGGAGAGCCCGTCCGTGTTCCTCGGCCGGTCCGGCACCGGCGACCGGCCGGTGGCCGTCGCCTTCGGTGACGCGCCCGTGGCCCCGGGCGCGGCACGCGCCCTCCACGCCGCGGTCCCGGAGTTCGCCGACACCCTGGACGCGGTCTGTGCCCGGCTCGAACCGCTGCTGGAGCACTCCCCGCTCGATCTGCTGCTCGCCGACGCGCCGGAGACCGGCGCGGCACGCCACGCGCCGACCGCGCACGCGGCGTCCTACGCCCTCGGGCTCGCCCTGTTCCGGCTGCTCGCCTCCTGGGGCGTCCGCCCCACGGCCGCCGCCGGGCGGGGCCCGGGGGCGGTGGCCGCGGCCGTGGCCACCGGGGCGCTGGACGAGGACGGGGCGGCGCGTCTGCTCGTCGCCCTCGCGGGCGGGGGCGAGCCCCTGGAGGCGGTCGTCGCCGGGCTGACCCCGCCCACGGCCGGGGCCGCGCTGCCGCCGCTGGACGCCCGGCACGCCCTCAACGCCTCGGACTCCGCGAACGCCTCGGGTTCCGGTGACACCGGCAGCCCCGAGCCGGGGTCGGCGGCCTACTGGACGGCGGCCTGGTCCCTCGGCAGCGGCGCGGCACCCGCCGGGGCCGTCGTCCTCGACCTCGGCGGCACACCGCGCCCGGCGCCGGGGACGGGGACGGAGGAGGCGGCCGACCGCGTCGTGCTCGCCGTCACCGGGGACGGCACCGACGCCGTGACCGCGGCGCTCGCCCGGCTGCACACGCTCGGCGTCGCCGTCGCCTGGGACCGGGTCTGCGGGGACACCCCGCACCGCCTGGTCGAACTGCCGACCTACCCGTTCCAGCGCACCGGCTACTGGCTGCGCACCCCGCTGCACCTCATCACGGCCGGAACCGCCGCCGGAGCCGCGGCCGGGACCGCCGCCGGGACCCCGGCCGACAACACCGCCGGAACCGCCGCCGGGACCCCGGCCGGCTGAACGCCCCCGTCCCCGGCCGGTGCCCGTGCCGACGGGCACCGGCCGGGGACTCCCACGCACGACACCCAGGAGGCACCACCGCCCATGCCGCTCACCGACACCCCCACGGACCTGTGGATCCGCAGGTTCGGCCCCGCCCCGGGCGCCCCGCCCGGGGTCCGTCTGATCTGCTTCCCCCACGCCGGCGGGTCCGCGTCCTTCTACCACCCGCTGCACCGGGCGCTCGGCGACGCCGCCGAGGTCCTCGGCGTGCAGTACCCGGGGCGCCAGGAACGCCGCGCCGAGCCGCCGCCCGCCGATCTGGGCGTCCTCGTCGAGGGCGTCCGCGCCGAGCTGGAGGAATGGGGCGACCGGCCGTACGTCTTCTTCGGCCACAGCATGGGCGCGGTCGTCGCCTACGAACTGGCCCGGAGGCTGGAGCGGGAGACCGGCGCGGGTCCGCTCGGACTGATCGCGTCCGGCCGTCGCGCCCCCGGGGTCCTCGTCGAGGAGACCGTCCATCTGCGCGACGACCACGGCCTGGTCGACGAGGTGCGCGCGCTCAGCGGCACCGCCGGGAGCCTGCTGGACGACGCCGAGGTCCGCGCGATGATCCTGCCGTCCCTGCGCGCCGACTACACCGCCGTCGAGACGTACCGCCACACGCCGGGGCCCGAACTGGCCTGCCCGGTCGCCGTGATGACCGGTGACGGCGATCCGCGGGTCACGGCGGACCACGCCCGGGCGTGGTCGCACCACACCACCGGCGCCTTCACCCTGCGGACCTTCCCCGGCGGCCACTTCTACCTCGGTGACCAGTGGCCCGCCGTCGGCACGGCGGTCCGCGCCTGTCTGGCCGCGTTCGGCGCCGGCCCGCGCTGACCCGCCCGCACCGCCGACGCACCGCCCCCGACCCGCGCGCCCGGCGCCCGCCGGACGCGCGCTTCGACCCACCCCTCACCCCACCACCCGAGACGGAGAGTGATTCCGTATGAGTTCCGCCCAGCCCGAGGTCCTGACGGGGCAGCTGCCCAACGTCGTCCTGCGCGGTGGACCGGCCTGGCTGCCCGACGAGGAGCGCACGCGCTACGCGACGGACGTCGAGGGGCACCTGAAGGTGCTCTTCGGCAACGCCTACGAGCACTTCCTCCCGACCGCCGAGAGCGTCGAGCGGGAAGGCGTGCGGCTGCGGGTGTTCGAGTGGTCGCGCCGCACCTACGTCGCCGAGTGAGGCGCCGGGGGTGAAGTGACCCGGCCCGCCCGCGTCCCCACCGGAGACCCGGGGGCCCAGGACGCGACGAAGGGGCCGTGCCCGCGGGCACGGCCCCTTCCGCCGACCGCCACCCGGCATGCCGCGCATGCCGGGTGGCGGCACGTCAGGCCTCCCCGGCCGCCGCCGGCTCCGGCTCGTCCGTCCTGCCCGGCCGCTCCGGTCCCGCCGCCTTGCGGGCTCCGGGCCGCCACCACGCCCGGTCGCCCATGAGGCTCATCACGGCCGGCACCAGCACCATCCGGATCACGGTCGCGTCCATGATCACCGCTGTTGCGAGCCCGATGCCGATCATCTGGATCAGTGTCTCCGGGACCGAGACGAAGCTGAGGAACACCACCGCCATGATGATGGCCGCCGTCGTGATCACCCGGGCCGTCGCGCCGATCCCGCGTACCACGGCGCGCTGTGCGTCCCCGTCGCGGTCGTAGGCCTCCCGGACGGCGGAGAGCAGGAACACCTCGTAGTCCATGGAGAGTCCGAAGAGCACGGCGAACAGCAGCATCGGCACGGCGGACATGATGGGCACCGTCTTGTCCAGACCCAGCAGGTCCAGGCCCCAGCCCCACTGGAACATCGCGATGATCACGCCGAAGGACACACCGATCGACAGCAGCGTCATCACGGCCGCCTTCAGTGCCACCAGCGGCGCCCGGAACATCCCGTACAGCAGCAGCATCCCGGCGCCGACCACCGCCAGGATCACCCAGGGGAGGCGTTCGCCGACGACGTCGGCCATGTCGATGACCACCGCGGTCGCGCCGCCGACCATCGCCGTGCCGCCGGCCGGGCCCAGCGCCCGGGGCGCCAGGTCGTCGCGGATGCGGTGCACCAGCTCGCCGACCTGCTCGTCCTGCGGCGCGTGCCGCGGGATGACGGTCACCACGGCGGCCTCGCCGTCCTCACTCGGCGCGGGCGGCATGACGGTCTCCGCCTCCTCGTCCGCCTCCAGCGCCCCCTTGAGCCGGTCCAGCCCGGCCGCGTCGGCGCCCTCGACGGTGATGACCAGCGGGGCGTTCCAGCCCGGCCCGTAGTGCTCGGCGACCAGGTCGTACGCCTGGCGCTGCGTCAGTTCCGAGGGCTGGATGCCGTCGTCGGGCGTCCCGAGCCGCAGCCCCAGCACGGGGACGGTCAGCAGCAGCAGGACGGCGGTGGAGCCGGCCGCGTACTTCACCCGGTGCCGCTGGACATGGCTGCCCCAGCGGTACGTCATGGTGTTCTCGTCGTCGGGGGCGGGTCGGCGCTCGCCGCGATGGCGCAGCCGGGGCACGGGCAGCGAGTCCACCCGGTGTCCGAGCAGCCCGAGCAGGGCCGGCAGCAGCGTCACCGCTGCCACGACCATCACCCCCACCGTCAGCGCGCCCGCGACGCCCATGGCGCCGACGAAGGGGATGCCAGCGAACATCAGGCCCAGGATGGCGACGACGACGGTCCCGCCGGCGAACACCACGGCGTGGCCCGCGGCCGCGGTGGCGTGCCCGGCGGCCTTCACCGGTGGGTGTCCGTGGGACAGTTCGACGCGGAAGCGGCTGAGGACGAAGAGGGCGTAGTCGATGCCCGCGCCCAGGCCGAGCATCACGGCCACGATCGGCGCCGAGGTCGGGATGTCCACCACCAGGCCGACGAGCAGCACCAGCGCGGTGCCCACCACGATGCCGACGAGCGCCACGGCGAGCGGCAGACCGGCGGCCACCACCGAGCCGAACGCCACGATCAGCACGACGAGGGCGGTGCCCACGCCGACGATCTCGGCGCCGCTGGTGGACGGTTCGGTGCCGAGGTCGACCACCATGCCGCGGAACTCGACGTCCAGACCGCTGTCCCGGGCCGGTTCGGCGGCCTCCCGCAGCCGCTCGTAGTGCGAGGCGTCCAGCTCGCCCAGTTCCTTGTCGTAGTCGACGTTGACCATCGCGGCTTCCCCGTCGGGACTGGGGAAGGGGTCGTCCACGCCCGCCACGTCGGGCTGTTCGCGGATCTCCGCGATCATCCGCTGGACGGCCGCGGCGCGCGCCGGATCGTCCAGCTCGCCCTCGGGCGCCCGCCAGACGACCTGGGCGTTGACCACGCCGAAGGTCGGGAAGTGCTCACGGGCCACGTCCGTGGCTTCCTGAGACTCCGCGTTCGGTACCCGGAAATCGTTGACGAAGGCGCTGCCCGCGGTCTGGCCGACGGCCAGCAGGGCGGCGGCCATCAGCAGCCAGGCGGAGATCGTGCGCCACGGGCGCCGGGCGCAGAGCGCACCGAGCCGTTCCAGTAAGCGTTCCATGGGAAGCATGAAATCGCACTCGATGCAGTTTTTCAATGAGTGCGAATGTGCATCCGGTGAAGACTAAAATGCGCCTATGACAGATGTCCCAGCGACCACCGGCCCGCACCCGACCGCCACCGCAGCCCCGCCCGCCGCCCCGGGGCTGCGCGAGCGGAAGAAGCAGCGGACGCGGGCCACGCTGATCTCCGCAGCGGTGGAACTCATGCACGCCAAGGGGTACGACGAGACGACGGTGGCCGAGATCGCGTCCGCCGCCGAGGTCTCCACCCGCACCTTCTTCGCCTACTTCCCGAGCAAGGAGGACATCCTCTTCGCCGAGACCGGGCAGCGGATCGAGGACGCCGTACGGCGCGTGACGGACCGCCGGCCCGGCGAGGGCCCCGCCGACGCCCTGCTGCGCGCCCTCCTGGAGGCGCTCGACACCAGCACGGCCGCACAGGAGCTGTCCGGCGAGGTCGCCTCCCGCAGGATCCGCCTGGTGCTCTCCACCCCCGCCCTCCAGGCGGGCGCCATGCGCTGCATCACCAGCGCCCAGCGGGACCTCACCGACGCCCTGCTGCGCACCTTCCCGGACGAACTCACCCCGGCCGAGGCGGCCGCCGCCGTCGGCGCCCTCGTCGGCGCCCTGGTCAACACCGCGCTCACGGTCCTGCCCGACGACCCCGCCTCCGGTGAACTGCTCGACGCCATCACCACCGCCGCGACGGTCGCCCTCCGCGGCATCGGCACCCTCGGCGCGCCCCGCCCCGGCCCCGGCGGCCCGTCCGTCTGAACCGCCCCCCACCCCCCGGGCCCGGGCGCGGGGGGACCCCGGGCCCCCGGGGCGGCGGCGCCCCGCGGTCCCCGGGAAAGTCTGGGGGTGTGGCCGGGGGAGATCACCAGGGCAGGACCGTCCGGCACCCGCACAGAATGACGACCGGCGTCCGACGGGCGCCGTACGGCATCAGACAGGCCGCACCACCAACGGGACCACCGGGTCAGCGGGGGCTGAGGGCATGAGGAACGACGAGTCGACGGCGCACGGATCCGGGCCGCGGCCCACGCCGGACCGGCCGGAGACCACCACCGGCCGGCCGGGCACGGCCGCGGCGGAGCCGGCCGCCGCGACGGGCCCCGCCCCGGCCGGCGGCCCCGGGGGACGGGACTCCGCCGGCCGCCCGGGGGCCCGCCGACCGAAGGCGCCCGCCGGACCCGTCGCCCCCGTCGCCGTGATCGGCATGGCCTGCCGGCTGCCCGGCGCCGCGGACCCCGACGAGTTCTGGGACCTGCTCCGCTCCGGCGGCGACGCCGTCCGCGCACTGCCCGAGGGCCGCGGCACCGCGGGGGCCCCCGCCGTCGCCGGCTACCTCGACCGCATCGACGCCTTCGACGCCGGGTTCTTCGGCATCTCGCCCCGCGAGGCCGCCGCCACCGACCCGCAGCAGCGCCTCCTCCTCGAACTCGGCTGGGAGGCCTTGGAGAACGCCGGCACCCTCCCCGCCGCCCTGCGCGGCAGCCGGACGGCCGTGCTGGCCGCCGCCATCTGGGACGACTACGCCGAACTCACCCACGGCGGCGGCCCCGAGGCGCTCACCCACCACTCGTTCACCGGCACCCGGCGGGCGATGCTGGCCAACCGCCTCTCCCACACCCTCGGGCTGAACGGCCCCAGCCTCACCGTCGACACGGGCCAGTCGTCCTCCCTCGTCGCCGTCCACCTCGCCTGCGAACTGCTGCGCGCCGAGGAGGCCACCACCGCACTCGTCGGCGGCGTCAACCTGATCGCCGGCCCCGGCTCGACGGCCGCGTCGGAGCGGATGGGCGCACTGTCCCCCACCGGCCGCTGCCACACCTTCGACGCGCGGGCCGACGGCTACGTCCGCGGCGAGGGCGGCGCCGTCCTCGTCCTCAAGCCCCTCGACCTGGCCCGTGCCGACGGCGACCGGATCCTCGGTGTGATCCGGGGGAGCGCGGTCAACAACGACGGTGACGGCGACGCGCTCGGAGTGCCCCGCCGCGAGACCCAGGAGGACGTCCTGCGGCTCGCCCACCGGCGGGCCGGCACCGACCCGGCCGACGTCCACTACGTCGAACTCCACGGCACCGGGACGCCCGTGGGCGACCCGGTCGAGGCCGCGGCCCTCGGGGCGGCCCTCGGCACCCTGCGGCCCGACGGCGCCCCGCTGGCCGTCGGCAGCGTCAAGACCAACATCGGTCACCTGGAAGGCGCCGCCGGCATCGTCGGCCTGCTCAAGGTGCTGCTGAGCGCCGGCCACCGCGAGCTGCCCCCCACCCTCCACCACACCACCCCCAACCCGCGCATCCCCCTCGACGCCCTGGGCCTCCGCGTCCAGACGGCCCTCACACCCTGGCCCGAGCCCCGGCGCACGCCGGTCGCCGGCGTCTCCTCCTTCGGACTCGGCGGCACCAACTGCCATGTGGTGGTGGAGGGCCCGGGAAGCGACGGGCCCGCCCCCGCCGAGCCGTCCACCGCCACCGGCACCGTGCTGTGGCCGCTCTCGGCGGCCGGACCGGAGGCCCTGCGCGACCAGGCCGCGCGCCTGCGCGACCACCTGGCACGCCACCCGGACGCCGTGCCCGCCGACATCGGCCACTCCCTCGCCACCACCCGCACCGCCTTCCGCCACCGCGCCGTGGTGCGGGGCGAGGACCTCGGCCGGCTCACCGCCGCCGTCACCGCCCTCGCGGACGGCCTCCCCGACCCCGGCATCACCGGCGGCGACGCCCCCACGGGCCCGCCCGCCCCGGTGTTCGTGTTCCCGGGGCAGGGGGCGCAGTGGTCGCGGATGGGGCTGGAACTTGCGGACGCCTTCCCGGTGTTCGCCGCGTCGCTCGACGCGTGTGGGGAGGCGCTGGGGCCGTTCACGGACTGGGATCTGCGCACCGAGCTCGCGGGGGATCTCGCCCGCGTCGATGTGGTGCAGCCGGCGTCGTGGGCGGTGATGGTGTCGCTGGCGCGGCTGTGGGAGTCGTTCGGTGTGACTCCGGCCGCGGTGGTGGGCCATTCGCAGGGCGAGATCGCCGCCGCCGTGATCGCGGGCGCGTTGTCGTTGGAGGACGGTGCGCGGATCGTGGCCGAGCGCAGCCGGGTGATCGGTGAACGGCTGGCGGGGCGGGGCGGTATGGCATCGATTGCCCTGCCCGCGGAGGCCGTGCGCGAGAAGGTCGACGGCTACGGGGACCGCCTCGCGGTCGCGGCCGTCAACGGGCCTTCCTCGACGGTGGTTTCGGGTGAGCCGGTCGCGCTCGACGAGCTGCTGAGCATGCTGGAGGGAGACGGTGTGCGGGTCCGGCGGATCGCGGTGGACTACGCCTCCCACTCCTCCCATGTGGAGTCCATCCGCGACGAGCTGCTGGAGGTGCTGGCCCCGGTCGCGCCCCGCTCGGCCACCGTGCCGTTCTACTCGACGGTGACCGGCGGCCTGATCGACACGGACACGCTGGATGCCGCGTACTGGGTGCGGAACCTGCGCGGGACGGTCGAGTTCGAGGCCACGGTCCGGGCGCTGATCGCCGACGGGCTCACCGCCTTCGTCGAGTGCAGCGCCCACCCCGTCCTCGCCGTCGGGCTCCAGGACTCCGGCGCCACCGCGGTGATCGGGTCGCTGAAGCGGGACGACGGCGGGCGGGACCGCTTCCTCGCCGGGGCGGCCGCCGCCTGGGCGAGCGGTCTGCCCGTGGCGGCGGACGCCCTGTTCCACCGGCCGGGAGCCCGGCGCGGCCCCCTGCCGACCTACGCCTTCCAGCGCGAGAGCCACTGGCTCACCGCCGGGAGCACCACCCCCGTGCCCACCGCCCCTCCCACCGAGCCCCGGCACCCGGACACGCCCTCCGCCGCACCGCTCGCCCACCTCGCGGGCCGGACCCCGCAGCAGCACCGCCGCGGCCTGCTGGAGCTCGTGCGCCGCCACGCCGCCGCCGTCCTCGGCCACACCGACGCCGCGCGCGTCGACGACGAAGCGACCTTCAAGGACGCCGGGTTCGACTCCCACATGACCGTCGAGCTCCAGCAGAGCCTGTCCCGGGCCACCGGTCTGCGGCTGCCCTCCGGGGTGCTGTTCTCCCACCCCACCCCGGCCGCCCTCGCCGACCGGATCCACGAGGACCTGCTCGGGACCGCGGACCGGGACTCCGGCGCGTACGGGCCCGCGACGGCCGCCGACGAGGACGACGACGTGATCGCCGTCGTCGGCATGGCCTGCCGGTTCCCCGGCGGCGTCGCCTCGCCGGAGGACCTCTGGCGCCTCGTCGCCGACGGCACCGACGCCATCGGCCCGTTCCCCGCCGACCGCGGCTGGGACCTCGACGCGCTGTACCACCCCGACCCGGAGCACCCCGGCACCTCGTACGTCCGGCACGGCGGATTCCTCGACGGGGCCGCCGACTTCGACGCCGCGTTCTTCGGCATCTCGCCCCGCGAGGCGAGCACCATGGACCCGCAGCAGCGGCTCCTGCTGGAGACGTCATGGGAGGCCGTCGAGCGCGCGGGCATCGTGCCCGCCGCCCTGCGCGGCACCGGCACCGGGGTCTTCGCCGGCGCCATGGCCATGGAGTACGGCACACGCCTCCACGAGGCACCCGAAGGCTTCGAGGGGCAGATGCTGACCGGGACGGCGGGCAGCGTGCTCTCCGGACGGGTCGCCTACGGGCTCGGCCTGCGCGGTCCCGCCGTCACCGTGGACACAGCCTGCTCGTCCTCCCTGGTCGCCCTGCACCTCGCCGCCCAGGCGCTGCGCCAGGGCGACTGCTCCCTCGCGCTCGCCGGCGGGGTGACGGTCATGCCGCACCCCGGCATGTTCCTGGAGTTCAGCCGGCAGCGCGGTCTGGCGGCGGACGGCCGCTGCAAGGCCTTCGGGTCCGGCGCCGACGGCACCGGATGGGCGGAGGGGGTCGGCGTCGTCGTCCTCGAACGGCTCGCCGACGCCCGCCGCCACGGGCACCGCGTCCTCGCCGTGCTCCGCGGCTCCGCCGTCAACCAGGACGGCGCCAGCAACGGCCTCACCGCGCCCAACGGCGACGCCCAGCAGCAGGTCATCCGGCAGGCGCTGCGCGGCGCCGGGCTCACCCCCGACGACGTGGACGCCGTCGAGGCGCACGGCACCGGCACCACACTCGGCGACCCGATCGAGGCCCAGGCCCTGCTCGCCACGTACGGCGCCGACCGCGACCCCGCGCATCCGCTGCGGCTCGGCTCGCTGAAGTCCAACATCGGGCACGCCCAGGCCGCCGCCGGTGTCGGCGGCGTCATCAAGACGGTCATGGCGCTGCGCCACCGCACACTGCCCAAGACCCTCCACGCCGGTGAGCCGTCTCCCCACGTCGACTGGGACACGGGCGCCGTGTCGCTGCTGACCGAGGCCGAGACCTGGCCCGACCGCGGCCGGCCCCGCCGGGCCGCCGTCTCCTCCTTCGGCATCAGCGGCACCAACGCGCACGTCATCCTGGAGGAGGCCGCGTCGGGCGACGTCCCTGCCGCCGACCGCGCGGGCGACATCCCTGCCCCCGACCGTGCGGAGGCCACCCCTGCCGCCGACCGCGCGGACACCCCCGCCACCCCCCACGGCGCGGACACCCCGGTCGCCTGGGCGCTCTCCGCCCGTACCGCGCCCGCGCTCGCCGCCCAGGCCCGGCGACTGCACACCCGCCTGTCCGGCAAGAGCGCCCCGCACCCGGCCGACGTCGGACTCTCCCTCGCCACCACCCGGTCCGCCCTGGAACACCGGGCCGTCGTGATCGGCGGCGACCGGGACGACCTGCTGCCCGCGCTCGCCGCCCTCGCCGACGGCGCGCCGGCCGGCACGACGGTCACCGGCGCCGCCGCGGGCACCGGAGCCGGGCCTGTGTTCGTCTTCCCCGGCCAGGGTGCCCAGTGGTCCGGCATGGGCCGCGAACTCGCCGCCGCCTACCCCGTGTTCGACGCCGCGCTCGACGCCTGCGCCGAGGCGCTCGCACCCTGGACGGACTGGGACCTGCGGACCGAACTCGCCGGCGACCTGGACCGGGTGGACGTGCTGCAGCCCGCGACCTGGGCCGTGATGGTGTCGCTGGCGCGCCTGTGGGAGTCCTTCGGAGTGACCCCCGCCGCGGTGGTCGGACACTCGCAGGGCGAGATCGCCGCCGCCGTCGTCGCGGGCGCCCTCACCCTGGAGGACGGTGCCCGGATCGTCGCCGAGCGCAGCCGCGTCATCGGCCGGCGCCTCGCCGGGCGCGGCGGCATGGCGTCGGTGGCGCTCCCCGCGGCCACCGTCCGCGCCCGCCTCGCCGAGGTCGGGGAGGGGCTGGAGGTCGCCGCCGTCAACGGCCCCTCCGCCACCGTCGTCTCCGGCGAGCCCGCCGCCCTCGACGCCTTCCTCGCGCTGCTCGAACCGGAGGGCGTCCGCGTCCGCCGCATCGCCGTCGACTACGCCTCGCACTCCTCGCACGTCGACTCCGTGCGCGACGAACTCCTGGAGATCCTCGCCCCGGTGCGCCCCCGCACGCCGGACGTGCCGTTCCACTCGACCGTCACCGGAGAGGTCGTCGCGACCGCCGGCCTGGACGCCGCCTACTGGGTGCGCAACCTGCGGCACACCGTCGAGTTCACCACCGCCGTCGAAGGGCTCGCCGCCGAAGGGCACGGCCTGTTCGTCGAGATGAGCCCGCACCCCGTGCTCACCATGGCCGTCGCGGAGACCGCGGACGGCTCCCTCACGGCCGTCGGCTCCCTGCGCCGCGACGACGGCGGACCCCGCCGCTTCCTCACCTCGCTCGCCGAGGCCCATGTCCGCGGCGCCGTCGTCGACTGGCGTCCCGCCTTCCCCGGCGCCGCCGTGGTGGATCTGCCCACCTACGCCTTCCAGCACCGGCGCCACTGGCTCGACGGCGCCACCGCCCGCCCCGCGGCCGGCGACCACCCGCTCGCCGCGACCGTCGAACGCCTCGCGGACGGCGACGGGGCCCTGCTCACCGGACTCCTCTCGCGCGCCACCGCGCCCTGGATCCCCGACCACGCCGTCACCGGCGACGTCCTGCTGCCCGGCACCGCCTTCGTCGAACTGCTGCTGCGCGCCGGTGAACAGGTCGGCTGCGCCCGGCTGGAGGACCTCACGCTCCACGCCGCCCTGCCGCTGCCCGGCAACGGCTCCCCGGTGCGCCTCCAGATCGCCGTGCGCGAGCCCCGGGAGGGCACCGGCGCCCGCCCCTTCACCGTGCACACCCGTCCGGCGGACGGCGCCCCGGACATCCCGTGGACCTGCCACGCGACCGGCACCCTCGCGCCCTCCCGCACCGCCGCCCCGGCCCCCGTCCCGGACCTCACCACCTGGCCGCCCCCGGGCGCGGAGCCGGTCGCCCTGGAGAAGCTCTACACCGAACTCGCCTCCCTCGGCTACGAGTACGGCCCCTCCTTCCGCGGGCTCACCGCCGCCTGGCGACGCGACGACGCCGTCTACGCCGAGGTCGCCCTGCCCGACGCCCGGCACGCCGAGGCGCACGCCTACGGGGTGCACCCGGCGCTGCTCGACGCCGCTCTGCACGCCGCGCTCCTCGACCGCCTCGACGCGGGCGCCGCCCGCCCCGCGCTGCCCTTCGCCTGGTCCGGCGTCGAACTCCACGCCACCGGCGCCACCGCGGCCCGGGTGCGCATCGTCCCGGCCGGTCCCGGGACCGACGGCGACACCGGGACCGCCACCGTCGCCGTGACCGTGGCCGACGCGAGCGGCCGGCCGCTCGCCGACGTGGAGGCCCTGGTCCTGCGCGAGGCGCCCGCCGCCGCCGGCCCGGCGGACACCGTCCCGGAGGGCCTGTACCGGGTCGCCTGGGTGCCCGCCCCGGACACCGGGGCCGACACCGGCTCCGTCGACTGGTGCCTCTACGGCGACGAACTCCCCGACCCCCTCCCGCCAACCGTCGTCGCACGCGTCACGGCCACGGACGACGTGGCCGCCGCCGTCGGCCACACGCTGCGCACCGTGCGCGCGTGGCTCGCCGACGAGCGGTCCGCCCGCTCGACCCTCGTCTTCGCCGTGCACGGCGACAGCCCGGCCGAAGCCGCCGTCGCCGGATTCGTCCGCTCCGCACGGACCGAGCACCCGGGGCGCTTCGCCCTCGTCCACCTGCCCGCCGGATCCTCCGACGCGGACGCCGCCGCGGCGGCCGGGGACGAACCGGAGGTGCGGACGGGCACCGGAAGCCGGACCGTCCCGCGGCTCGCCCGCCCCGCGGACCGTGTCCTCGCCGCGCCCGCCGAAGGGCCCTGGCGGCTGGGTGTCACCGCCGAGGGGGCCCTCGACCGGCTCGCCCTGCTGCCCGCGCCCGCCGCGGCCCGGCCGCTGGAGCCGGGCCGGGTACGGGTGCGGATGGCGGCCGCCGGCCTCAACTTCCGCGACGTGGTGGTCTGTCTGGGCATGGTGCCCGGGCTGGAGGGCATCGGCGTGGAGGGCGCCGGCACGGTGGTCGAGACCGGACCGGGCGTCACCCGGTTCGCGGTCGGCGACCGGGTGATGGGGCTGCTGCCCGACGCCATGGCGCCCCTGGCCGTCGCCGACGCCCGCACCCTGGCGCACGTCCCCGACGGCTGGACCCTGCGCCAGGCGGCGTCCGCCCCCGTCGTCTTCCTCACCGCCTGGCTCGGCCTCGTCGAAGGCGCCGGACTCGGACCGGGCGACCGGGTCCTCGTCCACACCGCCACCGGCGGGCTGGGCCTCGCCGCCCTCCAGCTCGCCCGTCGCGCGGGAGCCGAGGTCTTCGCCACCGCCGGCCCCGGCAAGCACGCCTTCCTGCGCGAACTCGGCCTCGACGACGCGCACATCGGCTCCAGCCGGGACCTCTCCTTCCGCGAGCACTTCCTCGCCACGACGGACGGCGCCGGGATGGACGTCGTCATGAACACCCTCAGCGGCGAGTTCACCGACGCCTCCCTCGGCCTCCTCCCGCGCGGCGGCCGGTTCGTCGAGATGGGCAAGACGGACGTCCGCGACCCCGAGGCCGTCGCCGCCGCCCACCCGGGCGTCCGTTACCTCTACTTCGACCTGCTCGCCGAGGAGCCCGACCGGATCCACCAGGGGCTCACCCGGCTCGCCGGCCCCTTCGCCGACGGCGAGGTGCGCCTCCCGCTCATCGGCAGCCGGGACATCCGGCACGCGCCCGAGGCCTTCGAGACCCTCCGCGGCGCCACCCACCTCGGCAAGATCGTCCTCACCCTGCCGCACAGCTGGGACCCCGACCGGACCGTCCTCGTCACCGGCGGCACCGGCACCCTGGGCAGCCTCGTCGCCCGCCACCTCGTCACCCGGCACGGCGTCCGCCACCTGCTCCTCACCAGCAGGCGCGGCCCCGAGGCCGACGGCGCCGCCGCCCTCGCCGCCGAACTGGGCGAACTCGGCGCCCGCGCCGACGTCGTCGCCTGCGACGCCGCCGACCGCGACGCGCTCACCGCACTGCTCGCCGGCATCCCCGCCGACCGGCCGCTCGGCGCCGTCGTGCACACCGCGGGACTCCTCGACGACGCCACCGTGGAGGCCATGACGCCCCCGCAGGTGGAACGGGTCCTGCGCGCCAAGGTCCGCTCCGCCGAACTGCTCGACGAGCTGACCGCCGGCACCGACCTCGACGCGTTCGTGCTCTTCTCCTCCGTCGCCGGAGTGCTCGGCACGGCGGGACAGGCCAACTACGCGGCCGCCAACGCCGCGCTGGACGCCCTCGCCGCCCGCCGCAGGCGCCGGGGCCGCGCGGCCGTGTCCCTCGCGTGGGGCCTGTGGGAGCAGTCGAGCGGCATGACCGGGCACCTCGACGGCCAGGACGTCGGACGGCTCTCGCGGACCGGCGTCGCGCCCCTCGCGTCGGCCGACGGACTCGCCCTGTTCGACGCGGCCCTCGCCGCCGACGAACCCTGTGCCGTCGCCGCCCGGCTCGACATCGCCGCCCTGCGGGAGCAGAGCGCCGACGCACTGCCCGCCGTCCTGCGCACGCTGGCCGGCACCGGCCGCCGCCGTGCCGCCGCCCCGTCCCCGGCCGTGGGCGCCGACGACGCGAGCCTCGCCAGGCGGCTCGCCGGCGCGGCCCCCGAGGAGCGCCGCCACGCGCTGCTCGAACTGGTCCGCACCCAGGCGGCGACGGTGCTGCGCCTGACCGACGCCGACGAGGTGGAGGAGGACCGGCCCTTCCGCGAGGTCGGATTCGACTCCCTCACCGCCGTGGAGCTGCGCAACCGCATCAACTCCGCCACCGGCCTCGGGCTGCCGAGCACGGTCATCTTCCGGCACCCCACACCCGAACGGCTGGCCGACCGGCTGCTGACCGAGCTCTTCCCGCAGCCGGACACCCCCGATGCCGCCGCGGCCGTCCTCGCCGACATCGAACGGCTGCGCACCGCCGTCGCCGCGGTCGCGGGCGAGGACCGGGGCGCGGTGGCCGAGCGGCTGCGCCTGCTGCTGACGGAGGTCGGCGGCGCCGACGACCTGCTGCGGTCCGGCGGGCACGACGACCTGGCCGCCGCCGCGGACGACGACGAGATCTTCGCCCTGATCGACAAGGAGCTGGAGGGCGAGTGACGGCCCGGCCCCCGCGTCGCCCGGTCCCCGTCCGGCTCCGTCAGCCGGCCGGGGGCTGGGCGACGCGCTGGAGGTAGGCGTCCCGGGACGGGATCAGGTGGGCCCGGCAGGTCTCGGCGAGCAGCGCGGTGTCGGCGTCCTCCAGGGCCCTGATCATCGTCCAGTGCTCCTGCTGCGAACGGCGCTGGAACTGCGGTGAGGTCGCGGTGACGGACCGGATGGCGTGGGTCATCTGCGCGTGCCGCGCGATGTCGCCTACCAGGGCCTCGTTGTCCGAGAGGGCGAACAGGGCCCGGTGGAACGCGGTGTTGGCGCGCACCACGCCGCGCAGGTCCCCCGCGTCGATCGCCTTGTCGTGCTCCCGCTGGACGGCGACGAGCTCCTCCAGCGCGCGCGGGGGAGCGGGCAGGCCGATCGTCCGGGCGCAGTGCACCTCCAGCAGCTCGCGCACCGCGTAGATGTCGTGCACCTCCTTCGCCGTGTACGCGCGGACGAAGGCGCCGACGTTCGGCCTGCGCACGGCGAGCCCGCGCGTCTCCAGCTCCTTCAGGGCGCTGCGGACGACATGCCTCTTCGCCGCGTAACGCTCCATCAGTTCGTCCTCCACCAGGCGCTCGCGCGGGTAGCGCAGGCCCAGGACGATCTCCTCCTCCAGCAGGTCGGTCACCTCGCCGCTGGAGGCCGCCCTGGGATCCGGTGCGTGCTCGGCTGTCACGGAACCTGGCTCTCCTTCGCGTCACGGTGCCGGAGGGCCCATCTTCGCACGCCCCTTGCCCCGTCCCGGAGGCTGTGATTCCATGCCCCGACCTACTTTCGATGAGATTATCAATAATCTGGAGGCAAGGGTGACGGCCGAGGACACGCCGGCGGCGGGACTGCGCGGCAACCTGGTCAGCTACGGCGACGACGAGTTCGCGCTGTTCCTGCGCAAGGCGTTCATCAAGGGCGCCGGATACACCGACGACGTGCTGGACCGGCCCGTGGTGGGGATCGTGAACACGGGCAGCGGGTTCAACCCCTGCCACGGCAATATGCCCCAGCTGATCGAGGCCGTGAAGCGCGGGGTCATGCTCGACGGCGGATTCCCGGTGGAGTTCCCGACCATCTCGCTGCACGAGTCCTTCTCCCACCCGACCAGCATGTTCCTGCGGAACCTGATGGCCATGGACACCGAGGAGATGATCCGCGCGCTGCCGGTCGACGCCGTGGTGCTCATCGGCGGCTGCGACAAGACCGTCCCCGCCCAGCTCATGGGCGCCGCCTCGGCGGGCAAGCCGGCCGTCCAGCTCGTGACCGGGTCGATGCTCACGGGCTCCTACCGCGGCCGGACGGTCGGAGCCTGCACCGACTGCCGTGCGTTCTGGGGGCGTTTTCGCGCGGGCGAGCTCGACGAGAGCGAGATCGGCGACGTCAACGGCCGCCTGGTCGGCAGCGTCGGCACCTGCTCGGTCGCCGGCACCGCCAGCACCATGGCCTGCGTGGCCGAGGCCGCCGGGATCGCACTGCCCGGCAGCGCCACCCCGCCCGCCGTGACCGCCGACCGCATGCGGATCGCCGAGCGGACGGGCCGCCGCGCGGTCGCCCTGACCCGCGACGGGCTGACGGTCGACCGGATCCTCACCCCCGCGGCCTTCGAGAACGCGCTGCGCGTGGTGCTCGCACTCGGCGGCTCCACCAACGCCCTGGTGCACCTGGCCGCCGTCGCCGGACGGCTCGGCTACCGCATGGACCTCGACGCCTTCGACCGGATGAGCCGCCAGACGCCAGTGCTGGTCGACCTCAAACCGGCCGGCGAGCACTACATGGAGGACCTCCACCGGGCGGGCGGCGTCCCCCGCCTCCTGCACGAGCTGCGCGACCTGCTCGACCTGGACGCGCTGACGGTCACCGGACGCACCCTGGGCGAGGAACTCGACGACGCCCCGGCCCCGTTCGAGCAGGACGTGATCCGCCCGCTGGGCTCGCCGATCCACCCCGGCAGCGGACTCGCCGTCCTGCGCGGCAACCTCGCACCGGGCGGCGCGCTGATCAAGCAGGCCGCGGCCAGTCCCCGTCTCGTCGAACACCGGGGCCGGGCCGTGGTCTTCGAGGACGCGGCCGACCTGGCCCGCCGGATCGACGACGAGGACCTCGACGTCACGGCCGACGACATCCTGGTCCTGAAGAACATCGGACCGCTCGGCGCCCCCGGCATGCCCGAGGCCGGATACATCCCGATCCCCAGGAAGCTCGCCCGCCAGGGCGTCAAGGACATGGTCCGCATCTCCGACGGACGCATGTCCGGCACCGCCGCCGGCACCATCGTGCTGCACGTGTCACCCGAGGCCGCGCTCGGCGGCACCCTCGCCCATGTGCGCAACGGCGACACGATCCGCCTGAGCGTCTCGGAGCGGACGCTGCACCTCGACGTCGGGGACGACGAACTCGCCGAGCGCGCACGGCTCTCCCCGGTGTCCGCACCGCCCACGCCCGCCCGCGGATACGCCCGCCTGTTCACCGAACAGGTCACCCAGGCCGAGGAGGGCGTCGACTTCCGCTTCCTCCAGGCCGAGACCTTCCGCGGATCCGTTCCCCGCACCCGCTGACCCGGACCGGCCCCGCAGCCACCGGCCCCGCGCCCGCACCCGTTCTCCCCTCCACCGAGCCGCATCAACGGAGATGACATGGCCAGTTCGACGTGGACACTGACAGCCGCGGCAGCGGCGATCGCCCTCCTCCTGCTGTTGGTGATCAAGTTCAAGATGCAGGGAGTTCCTCGCCCTCCTCGTGACCACCCTCGCCTTCGGACTCGCCGTCGGCACCAGCCCCCTCGCCCTGATCGACCTGGTCGTCGAGGAGATGGGCGGATCACTGGGCCAACTCGCCCTGGTGATCAGTCTCGGCGCGGTCTTCGGCACCGTGCTCCAGCAGGCGGGCGCGGCGGAGCGCATCGCGACGACGCTGGCCGGCAAGTTCTCCGACCGGAACATCGCCTGGGGCCTCGCCGCGGCCGGCTTCCTGGTGTCGATCTCGGTCTACATCGACGTCGCCATCGTCATCCTGGTGCCGATGCTCTACGGCATCGCCCAGCGCACCGGCAAGTCGCTGCTGTACTACGGCATCCCCCTGTGCGCCGGCCTGAGCTGCGCCTACACCTTCATGCCGCCGTCGCCCGGACCGCTGGCCGCCGCCGGGATCATGGACGCCGACCTCGGCCTCGTCATCCTCTTCGGCATCCTGTGCGGCATCCCCGCGGTCGTCGTCGGCGGACCGCTGTTCGGCCGGCTGATCGCCCGGCGCATCTTCGTCCCCGTGCCCGCCCACCTCCAGGTCGCGGGCGTCACCGGCGGCGGCAGCGGCACGACCGGGGGCGAGGTGACCGAGGACGGTGCGGGCGAGGGCGGTACGGGCCGGGACGACGGCGGCCCCGGCCACGCCGGGAAGCCGGAGGAGAGGGTGCTGCCCGGCTTCGGCGCCGTCGTCGGCGCCCTGCTGCTTCCCCTGACCCTGATCGTGCTCGGCACCGTCGGCGACAAGGCCCTCGGCGAGGACTCGGCATGGGGCACGGCCCTCGCCTTCGTCGGCCACCCGGTCATCGCGCTGCTGCTCACCTGCCTCTACACGCTGTGGTTCTTCGGCCTGCGCCGCGGTGCCACCACGGCGGAGCTGCGCGAACTCGCCGGCTCGGCGCTCGGCCCCGCGGGCCAGATCATCCTGATCACGGGGGCCGGCGGCGCCTTCGGCGGTGTGCTCGTCGAATCGGGACTGGGCACGGTCCTCGCCGAGTCGATGAAGGACGCGGGCATCCCCCTGGCCGTCTTCGGCTTCCTCACCGCGTCGGTCATGCGCATCTGCCAGGGCTCCGGAATGATCGCCATGATCACCGGCGCCACCTTCAGCGCACCGCTGGCCCACGCCATGAACGCCGGCTCGGCCCAGATCGCCCTGACCACGATCGCGATCGCCTGCGGGGGAGCGGCGTTCTCCCACGTCAACGACTCCGGCTTCTGGATGGCCAACCGCTACTTCGGCATGTCGGTGGCGGACACGCTCAAGTCCTGGACGGTCATGAAGACGGCCGTCGGCTGCACCGGCTTCGCCACGGTCCTTCTCGTGGGAGTCTTCGTCAACTGACCGTCGACCGACGGTAGGCCGCCCCTCGGCCACCCGTCGGCTGCGCCTCGCCCGCCCGGTCGCCGGGCAGTCGCGGACACGACGCCGACAGGCCGCCCCGGGTGACCGCCGGGGTCCGCCGGGCGACCGGGCACGCGCCGGCCCCGGCGTGGCCCGTCACTCGTCGGTGTCGTCGCCCTCGTCGTCCGCGCCCTCGTCCACCCGGTGGGGCACCAGGGCGATCGCCGCGTCGGCGAAGTGGAGGGTCGCGTGGGCGACATGCCCCAGATAGCGGCTGCGGGGCCGGGCGCGGCGGCCGACGACCAGGAGCTGGGCCGCGGCCGCGAGGGTCACCAGCATCTCCGACGCGGGACCGAGTTCGACGTGTTCCACCACGGTCACCTGCGGATAGCGCCTGCGCCACGGTTCCAGCAGCGTCGCCAGATCGTGGCGGTGCACCTCCTCCAGACCGCCCAGTTCGTCCGACCGCCCGAGCAGCCCGGGCTCGTAGGTGAACAGGGTGGGCAGGTTCCAGGCACGGGCCGCGCGCAGCGGGGCCCCGCGTGCGGCGGCGGTCCGGAAGGCGAAGTCCAGGACGCCTTCGGCCTCCTCCGCCTGGGGCACACCGGCGACGATCTCGCCGTCCTGCGGGCGGCGGCTCGCCGTGCCGCCGCGGATCATGACCACCGGGCAGGCGGCCCGGCCGAGGACGCGCAGCCCGACCGACCCGAGCAGGAAGCCCGTCACCGGGCCCGGCCTGCGGGAGCCGAGCACGAGCATCAGGGCGCCTTGGCCGCGCTCGACGAGCAGGTCCGCCTCCGGCTGCGCCACCACCTCGCCGCTCACCTCGACGTCGGCGAAGTGTTCGCGCACCCACGCCAGCGAGTCGTCCAGCAGCCGCCGCGCGGCCCGGCGCTCGTCCTCGATGTCGCCCGAGAGCATCCTGTTGTAGCCGAACTGCGGGACGTGGCCGTGCAGCAGCACCATCGGCGCATCGAGCCGCCGGGCCTCCCCGGCGGCCCAGCCGGCCGCGATCAGGCTGTCGGACGTGCCGTCCACTCCGACGACGACGGGCTGTCGCACACCGTCCCCCTGTCTCGTGGGATCCATGACGCCCGGGCCGGCGGCCCCGTCACCCTTCCAGGGTGCGCAGCAAACAGGGCGCCTGCCACCCGTGCTGCCCGGTGCCCGGCGCCGTGCGCTCCGTGACGGGCGTCAGCCTCCGTAGACCGGTTCCGACTCGTGCAGGGTGTCCGCCAGGTCGCGGGCGAAGGCGCGCGCCTCGTCGGGGGTGAGGGAGGCGGTGGTGACGCGGACGGCCGGCGGGGAGGCGATGCGGAAGCGGGTCCCGGCCGCCGTCCACCAGCCGCGGGTGCGCAGGCCGTTGACGGTGGCCGACTCGTCCCGGACGGGGACCCACACATTGAGGCCGCTCACCCCGCGGGAGCCGACGCCGTGCCGCGCGAGCTCGGCGCGCAGCGCCTCACGGCGGACGGTGTAGGTCTCGGCCGCCCGGCTCACCAGACGTGTCGTGGCGGGATCGGTGAGCAGGTCCGCGACGGTGCTCTGGAGGATGTGGCTCACCCACCCCGAGGTCAGCAGCATCCGCCCGTCGTGGCGCGCGAGGGTGGCGGGGTCGCAGGCCAGGGCCGCCCAGCGCAGGTCGATGCCCAGGTGCTTCGAGACGGTGCGCACCTGGGCCCAGCGGGGGAGCCCGCCGGAGGCCAGCGTCACGGCGGGCGCGCCGGAGATCTCGGCGTTGTGGTCGTCCTCCACCACCAGGACGTCGGGGTGGTCGCGCAGGACCCCGAGCAGCGCCTCCCGGCGCGCGGGGGTGAAGCGGGCGCCGAGCGGGCTCTGGCCGCGCGGGCTGCACACCAGCGCCCGCGCCCCGGCGCGCAGCGCCGAGCGCAGGCCCTCGGGGCGCATGCCCTCGTCGTCGACCTCGACGGGCAGCATCCGCATCCCGAGCGCCGGGACGAGGTCGAGCAGATGGTGGAAGCCGGGATCCTCCACGGCCACGGCGTCGCCGGGCCGCAGCCCGGTGGCGAGCAGCCGTCCGATGCAGTCGAGGGCGCCGTGGGCGAAGGTCACGGCCTCGGCGGGCACACCGTCGCGGGCGAACCAGGCGCGGGCGGCCTCCTCCAGCGCGGGCAGGCGGGGCGCGGCGCGGTGCGAGCCGGGCACGGGCTCCAGCCGGGCCGGGGGGCGCAGCACCGGGAGGCAGGCCGGGTCGGGATGGCCTCCCGCCAGATCCCGCAGCCCGGCGGGCACCTTCGGGGGTCGCCGGGAGGCGACGGCGGGCGCGGCCGCGACGACCGTGCCGCCGCGCCCCAGCGTCCGGACCACCCCGCGGTCGCGCAGTTCCTTGTAGGCGGCCGCGACCGTGCCGGCGCTGACGCCCAGCTCCCCGGCCAGCCGGCGCACGGGGGGCAGGGCGGCGCCGGGCCCGAGCGCGCCGGCGCTCACACCGTTCTCGACGGAGGCCGCGATCTCCCTGGCCGTTCCGCCGGTGATCCCATATTGTTCTGCCACAGAAGCAAGTCTGTACCGATACAAAAGATCTGTCAACGTCCGGCGCGACCGCCGGGCGTGGAGGGGGGACGGATGCAGCCGAAGCAGGGCCGCACACCGCTCGTACGGCGTATCGCCACGGCGATACCCGGGGGCCGGGACGGCAGACGGATGCTGCTGGTCGCCGTCGTCGACAAGATCGGCACCGGACTGTGGGCCGGCGCCTCGACCCTGTACTTCGTCTACGTCGCGCATCTGTCGATCGGTCAGATCGGCACCCTGATGGGAGTCGCGGGCGTCCTCGGCATCGCCGGCCCCCCGCTGGCGGGCCGGCTGGCCGACCGCTTCCCCGTGACACGCCTGCTGGTCGTCGCCCAGCTCGCCCGGGGCGCGGCCCTCGCGGCCCTGCTGACCACCCACGACTTCCTGCCGCTGATGCTGTACTCGGCACTGGGCGCCCTGCCCGACCGCGCCTCCAGCGTGCTCACCAAACTGTTCGCGGCACGCGTCGCCGGACCGCGGCGCGTGCGCTACCAGGCGATCCAGCGCACGGCGGTCAACATCGGATGGGCCGTCGGCGGAGCCGGCGCCGCGGCCGTCCTCACCGTCGGCACCGCCACCGCCTACCAGGTACTGCTCCTCGGCAACGTCGCGTCCTACCTCGCCGTCGCCGCGATCACCCTCACCTGCGCCGAACCCACCGCGCCCGGCCTGGTCGTGACCACCTCCGGCACCGCCCCGGACGCGCCCGTACGGCCGGCCACACCGTGGCGCGACCGCCGGTACCTGGGATTCACCGCGACGGAGGTCTGGCTGTTCCTCGACGACAGCGTGCTCCAGGTCGGCTTCCCGCTCTGGATCGTCCACGCCACCGAGGCCCCCGTCGGCCTCGCGCCCCTGATCCTGGTCCTGAACAGCGTCATGGTGGTCGCACTCCAGGTGCCGCTGTCCCGCTTCGCCGGGACGACCGCAGAGGCCCGCCGCCTGCTCCTGCCGCTCGGCGCCGCCTTCCTCGCCGGCGGCGTGGCGCTCGCCGCCTCGACACGGGGCGGCCCGTGGTTCGCGACCAGCGCCGTCCTCCTCGCGGGCGCCGCCTTCACCCTGGCCGAGATCCTGCACTCGCTGACCTCCTGGGAACTCTCCGTCGCCCTCGCCCCCGCCGAAGCGCAGGGCGCCTACGTCGGCGTGCACGGCCTCGCCCAGTCCGCCCAGCGCAGCCTCGGCCCGCTCGTGGTCGGGGCCGCCGTCACCGCCGGCGCGGCGGCCTGGCCGCTCCTCGGCGCGACACTCCTCACGGCCTGCCTCGTCCAGCACCGCCTGGTCCGGCCGCGCGAGCCGGTCCGGCCGGTATCCGGAAAACGAAGCCTCGGGGCTCCTCAGGTGTGACGTGGTGTCACGGGGCAGAAGCCGAGGGCGGGGGACAGGAGAGGCGGGGGAGCGAAAGGGGCCGTGACCGTATGAGACAGCGTGCGCACGAGTCGGCGACCGTCGGTGTGCGGAGTGACGACGGCGGCGGGGTACGGCTGGTGCTGGCGGGCGAGTTCGACGTCGCGACCGCCCCTCTGGTGGGCGACGCCCTGCGGGAGGTCCCGGTCGCCGTCCGGCGGGTGGTGGTCGACTGCCGCGCCGTAGCCTTCGCCGACTGCGCGCTGCTGAGGGTGCTGCTTCCCGCCCGGACGTCCCTGGTCCTGCTGGGGCCGCTGCCCTCGGTGATGAACCGGATGCTCGTGCACTCCGGGACGCGGAAGCTGTTCACGATAGTCGACGACACGGCACCGGGCGGCCGGCTGCCGCCGGGCCCGTGCCTCAGCGGGGGAGCGTCCAGATGACGAGGTGGTAGTCGAACGTCTCCAGCAGCCGGTCACCGCGCGGGTCGAACGAGAGCCCCTGCGGGACGGTGCCGTTCGCCATGGCGTCCCGGAGATAGCCGTCCGGGGTGTCCGAGGGCCGCTCGAAGGTGGCGAGGGCTTCCCAGCCGCCGGTGGACCAGACCTGCACCCTCCCGCCCTCCTCCGTGGCGGCCAGCCGCCTGCCGTCGGGACTGAACTCCACGGCGAAGGCGGTCCGGCTGCTGAAGGCGAGCCGCTCGGTGACCCTGCGGGTGTCCGTGCGCAGGATGCTGACTCCCTCCGGGGTGGCCGCCGCCAGCAGACTGCCGTCCGGTGACACGGCGAGATCGGTGATGGAGTCCACCGGCTCCCG
Source organism: Streptomyces zhihengii (assembly GCF_016919245.1). Lineage (NCBI taxonomy): Bacteria > Bacillati > Actinomycetota > Actinomycetes > Kitasatosporales > Streptomycetaceae > Streptomyces > Streptomyces zhihengii. Next base: position 1,375,909 of record NZ_JAFEJA010000002.1, read on the forward strand.
CACGGTGGCGGTGACCCTTCGCCGCCCGAGGTCCCAGAAGCGCAGCTTGCCGAGGTTGTTGCAGTGCACGAGGGTGCGTCCGTCACGGCCGAAGGCCAGTGCGCCGATGTAGTCCTCGGCCTTGTACTCCGCCTCGGGGTCGGCGGAGTCCGTCATCCGCGCGATCCTGCGGCGCGAGGGGACGTCCCACACCACGACGGTGCGGTCCGCCCCGTAGGCGAGGGTGCGCCCGTCCGGGCTGAAGGCGAGACAGTCCGCGACCGTCGTCTCCACCTGGGCGCTGTCGCCGCGCAGCGTCGCCGCGACCTTCCGGGAGGCCACGTCCCACAAGGTGACCGCAGCGTGGTCGTCCACCACCGCCAGCAGCGATCCGTCCGGGCTGAACCGCAGGTCCCCGACCCCCGACTCGGCCGCGCTCGCTTCGTTCCGGAGCGTGGCCAGCACCTCCAGGGTGGAGCTGTCGCGCAGTTCGACGAAGCCGTCCCGGTCGCCGACCGCGAGGAACCGGCCGTCCTTGCCGAAGCGCCCGGCGCTCAGCATGGTGCCCGACTCGGCGGAGGCCAGGGCGTTGGACGTCCGTTCGTAGGAGGGGGACGGGGAGGGCGAGGGGGAGGCGCTCGCGGACGGGGACGGTGACTTCGACGAGGAGCCGGCGCCCGACGCCCCGCGGCCGGAGCCCCCGCTCCCGCGGTCCAGGACCAGCGGCACGGCGACCGCGGCTGCGGCCCCGCCCACCCCCAGGGCGCCGAACAGCAGCGTCCGCCTGCTGGGTCGCCCGCCCGGGGTGGTGCCGTCCACGGCACCGGGGTCGCCCGCCCCGCGCGCCCCCTGCTCGCCCGGGGTGCCGACGGGGCTGCCCGAGACGCCTGCCTCGCCGGGGGCATCGGCGCCGCCCGCCGCCCGACCGCCTGAGCCGGCCGGGTTTCTCGCCCCGTCCGAGGGGGCGCCGCCCGTGCCGGCTGTCGCACCCCTGGCGCCCGCGCCACCGGGGGCGCCCGTGCCCGATGCGCCTTCCCGAGGCCGCCGCTCCGAGGGGACCGCGGTCGCCGTCGGCAGGTCGGCGAAGGAGCCGCCCACCGGGGTGTCGCTCCCGGACGGGGCCGTGCGGGAGGTGTCCGCGCCCGGTGGGGTGCGCACCACCGCCAGCGTGCCGGACTCCGTGACCAGCGTGCTCTCGTCCTCCCGCAGGCCCAGCACGCGCAGCACGTCCGCGTGCTGGGCGTCGATCAGGTCGTGCACGGCGGCGGGCCAGGGCCGCACCGCGGGCGCGATCCGGCCTACGGCCTCCAGGATCGCGGCCGGGCCGGGGCGCAGCGCGGGATCCTTGGCCAGGCAGCGAGAGACCAGACCGCGCAGCGCTCCGGGCAGCAGGCCGGGGTCAGGCTCGATGTGGACGACGTTTTGACATCCTCTCCGTCCTAAAGAACTCCGTTCCCAACGGAGTCCTAAGGGGCGGAGATTCCCGTCTGCCTGCCGGTGGTCACCGGCTGGGGCTTCGGGTGGGTTCCTGTTTCTTCGCGCTGCGCCGGGATGTGTCCCGGTCTTACCCGCGCTCCGCAGGCAGTGACCGCCAGTCCGGCGGCCTTGGCGACGTTGACCGCCGCGTTGATGTCCCGGTCCAGGACGGTCCCGCAGGCCCCGCACATCCACACCCGGACGTTGAGGGGCTTGGGGCCGTCCTTGACGCCGCAGGCCGAGCAGACCTGAGACGTGGGCTCGAACCGTTTGATGCGGTGGAAGGCGCGCCCGTACAGGGCGGCCTTGTACGCCAGCATCGTAGTGAACGCCGACCATCCGGCGTCGTGAACGGACTTCGCGAGACGCGTTCGGGCAAGCCCCTTGACCGCCAGGTCCTCCACTGCGACCGCTTGGTTCTCGCGGATCAACTTGGTGGAGAGCTGGTGGTGGAACTCGCGCCGCGCATCGGCGGTCCGTGCGTGGGCGCGGGCAACCCTGATCCGGGCCTTCGCCCGGTTGTTACTGCCTTTCGCCTTCCGGCTCAGATTCCGCTGTGCCTTCTTCAGCTTCTTCTCGGCCCGGCGCAAAAAGCGCGGGGAGTCGATCTTCGTGCCGTCGGAGAGGATCGCGAAGTGGGTCAGGCCCAGGTCGATCCCGACCGCTGCGTCCGTGGCGGGCAGCGCCTCGGGCTCGGTCTCGACCACGAACGAGGCGAAGTACCGGCCCGCGCTGTCCTTGATGACGGTCACCGTGGACGGGACTGACGGCAACGACCTGGACCACTTCACGGACACGTCGCCGACCTTCGGAAGCCGGAGCTTTCCGCCGGCCGTGATCTTCCACCCGGCGTTCGCGGTGAAGCGGATCGCCTGACGGGTGTCCTTGCGGGACTTGAACCGGGGCGCACCCACGCGCGGGCGCTTGCCCTTGAGGCCGTCGAAGAAGTTCCTGTAGGCCGTGTCCAGGTCCCTCAGGGACTGCTGCAACACAACCGAGGACACCTCGCCGAGCCATGCCCGCTCAGAGGTCTTCTTCGAAGCGGTGAGCTGCTTGGACAGCTCGCCAGAGGCAACGAACGGCAGCCCAGCGGCACGGGCGGTCTCACGGACGCGAAGCGCGTCGTTGAAGACCACCCGAGCACACCCGAACGCCCGGGCTAACGCTGTGCGTTGCCCGGCGCTCGGGTACACGCGGAAGCTGTACCGAAGCTGCATGTTGATCAACCATATCCGCTGGTGCACTACCCACAAGACCCAGCTCTCGAAGCTGGTCAACTCGCTCCAGGGTGTCTCGGCCCGGATGCAGCGCACGAAGCACGACAGCCACCTGCGCCGGTGCCTGTGGGGCGGACACTTCCAGTGCGGCTCGTCTTCGCCGGGAGCTGCGGCGGCCCACCGCCGACCGTGGTCAAGCAGTACATCGACAACCAGAAGCAGCCTGCCTGACTGTCACCCCGGAAACGCAGAGAACTCCGGCACTACGCGCCTCCCGGTAAAAGATCGTCCTCACCCCCGCCCTGAAGGGCGGAGCACTGACCAAGATCAGAGGTAGAGGCGTTCCTTGAGCCAGTCGAGCGAGTCCGACGCCGTCGGCACCGCGCCGCCCGCGGGGGCGGCCGGGCTGTGCGCCGGGAGGTGGCGCCGCCGGGGGTCCTCGCTGTCGTCCTGGCCCATGTGCGCAGCCGAGGCAGCCCGGTGACCATCCTGACGGTGTGTCAGCGCGTGTCGTGGGCCCGCCGCTGACCGGCGGCCGGCGTTGTCGGACCCCTGTCCTAGGGTGACGCCCATGACGCAGACCGAGGTGCGCGCGGGTGATCCGGCCGGCTTCCGGAGCGCCGTCGCGCCGAGCGGCGGGTGACGGCGGTGGAGCGCGGTGTGCCGGACATCTACGCCGACGCCGTCCGCGAGGAGCGCGAGGCCCTGGGGGACCTGGCGCGTGCCGTGCGGTCGGCGGTGGCGGCGGGCGACCTGCCGGGCCTGCGCGAGCTGGCCGCCACGGTGCTGCGCCGGATCGAGCAGGGCGACGACCGGGTCCTGGGGAATCTGCGGCCCCACCTGGGCGATGTGGTCGCGGAGCTCGACGCGCTGTACGACACCGCCTTCCCGGTGGCCCCCGCCGACGCCGTCACCGCCCTGCTCGGCGCCCCGTGGCCGTCGGCCGGCCGGCGGGCGGCGCTCGCCGCGCTCCTCGGCAGTGAGCCCCTCCGCAGGCTGCCGCTGGACGGCGTCGCGGAGCGGGCCGCCGCGGAAGCCGATGTGCCGTTGCTGCGGCTGCTGGTGACCTCCCCGCTGAGCGACCTCGGCCGGGAGGCGGTGGCACGCGTCCTGGACGCCCTGCACGCGGCGGGCGCGCTGGACGCCGCCGTGGTCGAGCACGCCTTCCTCGCCGACCTCCACCTCGGGCACGCGATCGTCGGCAGCACGCCGTCCGGCGGGGAGCCCGGTCCGCCGAAGGCGTGCGCGGACGCCGTCCGGGCACAGGTGGACGCGCTGACCTGGCGCCTTGTCACCGGCCCGGCACCGGCCGGCTGGGACGAGCTGCCCAAGGTCCTCGTCCCGCGCGGGCTGCGGTTCGTGCGGGCGGCCCTGGAGTGGCGGGGCGACCCGCGGGCCGCGGCCCATCTCGGCGCGGCGGAGCTCACCGCCGGCGAACGCGCGGAGCTGCTCGCCCTGGCGCGGGAGCTGCCCGAGCCGGAGCGGCGGCGGGTGTTCGGGTGGCGGCTGGAGGCGGGTGACGCGGAGGCGCTGCTGCCGCTGTTCGGTCTCGGCTCCGCGGCCGGGCTGCTGCGCCTGATCCGTGCGATGCCGGCCGACGAGGTGGTCCGCCGGGACCGGGACGCCGTCCTCGGCGCCGTGGCGGCCGCGGGTCACGACAACGCGCTGCGGCTGCTGGAACTGGTGCCGCACGAGATGGCCGAGGCCGTCGTCGGCGTGAACCGGGCGCAGGTCCTGCGGCGTTTCCGGCACCACGCGCTGCACGGGGTCGCCGCCTACGGGATGCTCCCCCTCGCCGAGGGGGAGACGGTCCTCGACCGCTACCTGGCGCTGCGCGAGTCCGCGCGGAAGGGGGCCGCCCTCGGGCCGAACCGCCGGCACAGCCACGCCGCCGCCGTGGCGGTCGCCCTGGAGCACCTGGCGCAGGTGGCCGGGGTGGCGGAGGCGAGCCGTCTGGAGTGGGACTGCGAGGCGCGCCTCGTCGAGGCGGCCCCCGCCGAGGCGGAGATCGGCGCCTACCGTGCCGTGCTGCGCTTCGACGACGACGATCCGGTGATCGAGGTCGGCAGGAACGGCCGGGCGCTGAAGTCGGTGCCGGCCGCGGTGCGCTCCGACGCCGCCTACCGGGAGCTGCGGGAGCATCAGGAGCGGCTCCGGGAGCAGGCCCGGCGGATGCGGTCGGGCCTGGTGGAGCGTCTGGTCGCCACGGCGGGGACGCTGTCCGCGGAGGAGCTGGCGCGGCTGCTGTCGCTGCCCGCGGGCGCGGCGATGCTGAGCAGGCTGGTCTGGCGGGACGCGGCGGGGGCGGTCGGGCTGCTCGGCGAGGTCGACGCCGCGGGCGGTGTGAGCGCCGTCCACCCCGTGGAGCTGCTCGCGGCGGGGTCGCTCGCCGGCTGGCAGGGCCGGGTGGTGCGCGAGCGGCTCCGGCAGCCGGTCCGGCAGGTGTTCCGGGAGGTGTACCTGCCGACCGCCGCGGAACACGCGGGCCAGGAGTCGCGGCGGTTCGCCGGCCGGACCGTCGACGGCAGGGTGGCGGGCCGGCTGCTCTCCGGGCGGGGCTGGAGCACTCACAGCGAGTACGCCGACCACCAGGCGACCCGTGCGGTCGGCGGGGGCCTGACGGCGGCGCTGCGCTGCGAGGTCCACGGCTGGTTCGGCACGGGCCCCGTCGTCGTCGGCGGACTGCGGTTCCTCACCGGCCGGCTCCGCGCCGGGAGCGGGGACGGCGGCGCGGCCGTGCCGCCCGCCGAGGTGCCGCCGGTGGTGTTCTCCGAGGCGATGCGGGACCTGGACCTGGTGGTGTCGGTCGCCGGCACGGGGCAGGCGGAGGACTCCTCGACGGCGGTGGCGGCGAGCCGGGCGCAGGTGCTGACGGCACTCGTCGCCGAGCTGGGGCTGAGCCGGGTCTCGGTCGAGGGGCACAGCGCCCTGGTCCGCGGCACCCGGGCGACCTACCGGGTGCATCTGGCGAGCGGCGGTGTGCGGATCGAGCCGGGAGACCGGCCCTGCGTGCTGCCCGCCGCGTTCGCCGCCGCCACGCATCCGCGCCTGTTCCTGCCGTTCGCGGACGAGGACGGGGCGACGGGTGCCGTCCTCGGCACGGTGCTGCTGCTCGCCGAGGACGAGACCGTCCACGACCCCGCGTTCCCCGCCCTGCCCGGAACCCTCACCGGCGAACGCTGACGCGGGGGCGCGCGCCACGGAGGTGCCGTCTCCCCGGGCCCCACGGGGATGCCGTCTCCCCGGGCGGATCCGTCTGCCCGGGCGGCCGGCGCGCCCCGCCCGGGGAGCCCATCGCACCTGCGTACGAGGGGAGTTGTCCTGGCGCTCCGGGGCCGGGGTGTGGTTACCTGGCTCCATGACCGTGCTCGTGACCCGCCGCCACGTCGACTACGTGCGTGTCACCACCACGGGTTGTTCCGCCTGACGCTGACCACTCGCTCAGGCATCTGAACCGCCTTCGCACCGCTCCGCCCCGCCCGCCGCCCGCTTCCGGGCGCGCGGCCGCGCGGATCCTCCACCCTGCCTCCCCTCCGCGCCGCTCCGCGTCCTGCGGCGGGAGCGCAGCGGTGTCTCCTCCGACGTACGCCCGCACCAAGGGAGCACCACCATGAGCCAGCCGATCGACTCCGTCACCGCCGGCCACACCCCCGACGAGGAGCCCGCCGGGCCCGACACCTCCGCCTGGTCCTTCGAGACCAAGCAGGTGCACGCCGGCGCCGCGCCGGACCCGACGACCGGCGCCCGGGCGACGCCCGTCTACCAGACGACGTCGTTCGTGTTCCGGGACACCCGGCACGCCGCCGACCTGTTCTCGCTCGCCGAACCGGGCAACATCTACACCCGCATCCACAACCCCACCCAGGACGTCTTCGAGCAGCGGATCGCCGCGCTGGAGGGCGGTGTCGCCGCGGTGGCGCTGGCCTCCGGGCAGGCGGCGGAGACGCTGGCGATCCTCACCCTGGCGGGCGCGGGCGACCACATCGTCTCCAGCACGTCGCTGTACGGCGGCACGTACAACCTGTTCCGGCACACGCTGCCCCGGTTCGGCATCGAGGTGTCGTTCGTCGACGACCCGGACGACCCCGAGGCCTGGCGGGCGGCGATCCGGCCCGGCACCAGGGCCCTGTTCGCGGAGACCCTGGGCAATCCGCGCGGCAACGTCCTGGACGTGCGGGCCGTGGCGGACATCGCGCACGAGGCGGGCGTCCCGCTGATCGTGGACAACACCGTGCCGACGCCGTATCTGCTGCGGCCCATCGAGCACGGCGCCGACATCGTGGTGCACTCGGCCACCAAGTTCCTCGGCGGCCACGGCACCACCATCGGGGGTGTCGTCGTCGACGGCGGCACCTTCGACTTCGGCGCCCACCCCGAGCGTTTCCCCGACTTCAGCGAGCCCGACCCCAGCTACCACGGCCTGCGGTACTGGCCCGCGCTCGGCCCCGGCGCGTTCGCGGTCAAGCTGCGCGTGCAGTTGCTGCGCGACCTCGGTCCCGCCCTCTCGCCGCACTCCGCCTTCCTGCTGCTCCAGGGCGTGGAGACGCTCAGTCTGCGCATCGAGCGGCACTCCGCGAACGCGCAGGCGCTGGCCGAGTGGCTGGAGCGGCGCGACGAGGTCGCCGCCGTCCACTACCCGGGGCTGCCCTCCAACCGCTGGTACGAGGCCGGGCAGCGCTACCTCCCGCGCGGCGGCGGGGCGGTGCTCGCCTTCGAACTGCGGGACGGTGCGGAGGCGGGGAAGCGGTTCGTCGACGCGGTGGAGCTGTTCAGCCATCTCGCGAACATCGGCGACGTCCGCAGTCTGATCATCCACCCCGCGTCCACCACCCACAGCCAGCTCGACGAGCAGCAGGCGGCGGCCACCGGCGCCTCCCCCGGGCTGGTGCGCCTCTCGGTCGGCATCGAGAACCTCGCCGATCTGAAGGCCGACCTGGAGGCGGGCTTCCGGGCGGCGAAGGGCGCGTCCTGAGCACCCTGCCGGCGCCCTCCCCGGTCCCCCTCCCGCCGGCCTCCGGTGCCTGGCGGGAGGGGGACCCGCCCGGGCGGCGCCGCTGGTACGAGCACGGCGAGCCGCTGCGGCTGGAGGCGGGCGGCGAACTGCCGGGCGCTCGGCTCGCGTTCGAGACCTGGGGCCGGCCGGCGCCGGGGCGCTCCAACGCCGTGCTGGTGCTGCACGCCCTCACCGGTGACAGCCATGCCGCCGGTCCCGCCGGGCCGGGCCACCCCACGGCGGGGTGGTGGGACGGGCTCGTCGGGCCGGGGCGGGCCCTCGACACCGACCGGTACTTCGTCGTCGCGCCCAATGTGCTCGGCGGCTGCCAGGGCAGCACCGGGCCGTCGTCCCCGCGGCCCGACGGCCGCCCCTGGGGAAGCGCCTTCCCCTTCCTGACGCAGCGCGACCAGGTCGATGCCGAGGCCGGTCTGGCCGACGCCCTCGGCATCGACCGCTGGGCCCTGGTCGTCGGCGGCTCGATGGGCGGCATGCGGGCGCTGGAGTGGGCGGTCGGCCGGCCGGAGCGCACCGGGGCGCTGCTGCTGCTCGCGACGACGGCCGCAGCGAGCGCCGAGCAGATCGCCTGGGCCGGTGTGCAGACGGGTGCCATCCGGGCGGACCCCGACTGGCGCGGCGGCGACTACCACGGCACGGGCCGAGGCCCGCACACCGGTCTCGGCCTCGCCCGGCGCCTCGCCCACGTCACCTACCGCAGCGAGCCGGAGCTCCAGGAGCGGTTCGGCCGTGCGGCACAGGGCGCGGAGGATCCATGGTCGGGCGGGCGGTACCAGGTGGAGTCCTATCTCGACCATCACGCCGCCACGCTGGTGCGCCGCTTCGACGCGGGCAGTTACGTGACCCTGGCCGAGGCCATGAACAGCCATGACGTCGGCCGCGGCCGGGGCGGTGTGCGCGCGGCGCTGGGCCGGGTGCGAGCCAGGACGCTCGTCGCCGGGGTCGACTCCGACCGGCTCTATCCGCCGTCGCAGCAGGCGGAGCTGGCGGCGGGCATCCCCACGGCGGACGGTGTCCGGCTGATCGGGTCGCCCCACGGCCACGACGGCTTCCTCGTCGAGACGGAGCAGGTGGCCGCCCTCGTCGGGGAACTCCTGCCGCCGCCCGCTTCACATGACCGACAAGAAGCTGTCACACACCCACCGGAATGCGGTACCGACGGACGGCGGTTTTCCCAGACATGACAGTAGGAGTGGCGCTCAACGCATCCGACGCGGACAACCAGGTCGACGCCTCCGTGCTGCTGGCCCGTGAGGCCGCGGAGGCCGGTCTGCGTTCCGCCTGGTTCGGGCAGACCTTCGGTGCCGACTCGCCGCAGCTCGCCGCCCTCGTCGGGCGCGCGGTGCCCGGGCTCCAGGTGGGCACATCGGCGATCCCGGTCTTCGGCCGGCACCCCCTGGTGGTCTCCGGCCAGGCGCAGACCGCCCAGGCCGCCACCCACGGCCGCTACCACCTCGGCCTCGCACTGGGCACCAAGCTGCTCACCGAGGGCGGCTTCGGTCTGCCCTTCGAGCGGCCCATCGCCCGGCTGCGCGAATTCCTGCTGGCCCTGCGGCAGTTGACGCGGGAGGGGGAGGCCGACTTCCGCGGGGAACTGCTCACCGCGGTGACACCGGTCCCGGCACGCGTACCGGGCGCCGAGGGCGGCGTGCCGCTGCTGGTCGCCGCGATGGGACCGCAGGCCCTGCGGGTCAGCGGTGAACTGGCGGACGGCATCCTGCCCTACCTCGCGGGCCCGCGCGCCCTGGCGGACCACATCGTCCCGGCCCTGGTGGCCGCGGCGGAGGCCGCCGGCCGCCCGGCACCCCGGGTCGTGGCCCTGGTGCACGGCGTGGTCACGGACGACGTCGAACGGGTGCGGCGCAAGGCCACCGAACAGCTCGCGTTCTACGAGCAGATCCCGTCCTACGCGCGGGTCGTCGAACTCTCCGGGGCCCGGCGGGCGTCGGACGTGGCCGTGATCGGCGACGAGAAGACGGTCGCGGCGGAGGTCCGGCGCTACCGGGACGCCGGGGCGACGGAGGTCGTCTTCTCCGGAACGGAGATCGCCGGCGAGGAGGACCGGCGGCGCACCTGGGCGCTCCTCGGCGAACTGGCCGGCTGAACCCCCGCGGCGGCACCGCCGCCCCATCCACCCGCACACCACGGCGGGGCCCCGGGCCTCGCGGACGGAGGAGTACCCATGACCGCACAGGCCACGGCCAAGGACCTGCAGGCGTTCACCGAGGAGTGGCTCGCCTGGCACCGTGCGCAGGAGGACCGGCTCGCGGCCCCGCACGGCTTCCTCGCGATCACCTCGCTGCACTGGCTGGACGAGCGGCCGCAGCGCTTCGACGACGCCCCCGGCGCCTGGCGCACCGGCGCTGACGGCGTCACCGTGACGCTGGCCGAGGGCGAGGAGCTGGTGGTGGACGGGGTGCCGGTGCGCGGCGAGCACCGCTTCGGCGTGCTGCCCGAGCGCGGCGGTGTCGACGCGGTGTGGGGCGACGCGGTGATCGAGGTCGCCCGGCGCGGCGGCAACGACATCGTCCGGCCGCGGCATCCGGACGCGCCGCTGCGGACGGCCTTCGCCGGCACGCCCGCCTACGCGCCGGACCCCGGCTGGGTCGTCGAGGGCCGCTACCTCGCCTTCGAGGAGCCCCGGCCGACCACCGTGGGCGCCTCCGTGGAGGGTCTGGAGCACGTCTACGACGCCCCGGGACGCATCGAATTCACGCTCCAGGGGCGGCCGTTGTCCCTGACGGCGTTCCCCGGGCACCTCCCGGGCACACTGACGGTGCTGTTCACCGACGCGACCTCGGGCGTGACCACCTATGCCGCCAACCGCGCCCTGACGGTGGGGGTCCCCTCCCCCGACGGCGGCGTGGTCCTGGACTTCAACCGGGCGGCGAACCTCCCGTGCGCCTACACGGATCTGGCCACCTGCCCCCTGCCGCCCGCGGAGAACCGCCTCCCGCTGGCGATCGAGGCGGGCCACCGCATCCCCCGCGAACGCGGCGGCGCCTGACGGGTGGCGCCGCCGCGGCGCCGTGCCGAACGGCCGCCGTCGGCCTAGTGTTGACGGCCGGGACGGGACGGGACGGCACGGCATCCGCGACGGCGGCAGGGGGCGAGCGGTGTTACGCATCCACTTCACGGCGGAGGACCTCGCACGGACCCATGTGGCCCCGACGATCGGTGCGGCGGCCGAGACCGTCCACAGCCTGGAACTGCTGCGCGAGCCACGGGACATACCCCTGCTGTCGCTGTGGCGGTCGGTGGTGCGAGAGCGGGTGGGGGCGGACGCCGGACCGCTGACGTCCCTGCTCCCGGCGCGCGGACCGGGGCTCGACGTGCCGGCGCTGATGGGGGACGCGGGCTCCCTGGAGCATGCCGTCGACCATCTGATGTCCGTGCCCGTGGCGCGGCTGCGGCGGGAGTTCGCGGGGATCGACTTCCACCCCGCGCATCTCCCGTGGGCCCGGCGGGTGTCGGAGGGTGACCGGGAGGCGCGCAAGGACCTCGGGGACGCGGTGCGCGCCGTCCACCGGCTGGCGGTGGAGCCCTACTGGCGCCAGGCGCGGTCCGAACTGGCCGCGTTCGCCGCGCGCTGCGCGGATCTGCTGCTGGACGGCGGTGCCGACCTGCTGCTGCGGTCGGTGTGCCCGCCGCTGGTCCGCTGGCGTCCGCCGGTGCTGGAGGCGCCCCATCCCCGGCCGGTCGAGGTGCGTCTGCGGGGCAGCGGTCTGGTGATCACGCCCGCGGTGTTCTCCCCGCCGTCGGTGAGCTTCCTCTGGGACCCGCTCGACGCCTCGCGGCCTCCCCGTCTGACCGTGCCGGTGCTGCGGGAACCGCTGACCGGCGCCGGACCGGCGCTGCCGGACGGCTCCCCCGGCCCCCATCTGGAGTCGCTGCTCGGCCGCACCCGGGCCGCGGCGCTGCGGGTGACGGCGCAGGGCTGCACGACGACGGAACTGGCGCGCCGTCTCGGTGTCTCGCCCGCGGCAGCCAGTCAGCACGCGACGGTGCTCCGCCGCGCGGAGCTCATCACCACCCGCCGCCGCGGCGGTTCGGTGCTGCACCTGGTCACACCGCTGGGGCTCGCCCTGCTGAGGACCGGTACGACGGCGGGCCGGACCCGGGACGGCGGCACCGGCCTTTAAGGCGTGGCTTAACGGCTTGTCGCCCCGGCCCGCGCCTGAGGATGCTGCCGTCGGCCGGGGCGCCCGTCCCGGCCGGCCGCGGCCCCCACGGAACACGGACGGTCCGGGGCCCCGGCACACCGGGTCCAACCGACGAAGGAGAAGAGGACCGTGAGGTCACTCACCGCCAGACTGCTGCCGCTCGCCGTGGCAGCCGCGTTCGTGAGCCCGCTCGCCCTGGCCGGCACCGCATCGGCCGCCCCCGCGCACTACGGCTGCGGAAGCACGCCGCCCGACCTCGACCCCGAGCAGGGCACGGGGAAGGCGAACGGGGGGAACATGCGCACCGGCTCCAGCACCGCGTGCGGCAGCCGGGGCCTCGCCCACCTGTCGCACACCGTCAACTACCACTGCTGGACGCTCGGTCAGGACAACCACACCTGGACGTACGCCCGCAACCTCAGCACCGGCTACGCGGGCTGGATGCGCGACGACCTGCTGGAGGACAACGGCAGCGACCGGCGCTGTCCCGCGTAGCGGGGCGACGTCGCGTCACGTCGAGGGCACCGGCCGCAAGGCCGGTGCCCTCGACGGCGTTCGCGAACGGGGCGGGGCCGTCACGCCGCCCGGGCGCAGCGGTCGACCAGGTCGGACCAGCCGGCCTCCAGCCGTTCCAGCGGCATGGCGCGCCGGCGCAGGCAGTGGTGGATCAGCGCCGGATCCAGAGAGGCCATCAGCGCCTGGGACAGCAGTTCGGCGTCCCCGTCCGGCGCCACCTGGCGGACGAGCATCGTCAGATGGGTCAGGCGGACCTGGTAGGGCGGGTTGGAGTAGCGGCGCGCGCCGTCCGGCTGGGCGGCCAGGTAGAGCTCCAGCCTGCTCGCCGCCTCCCGGAGGGTGGCGCGGCCGAAGGCGTGCAGCCGGTCCAGTGCGGGGGCGCCGGGGCCGAGGGGCGGCGGGCCGCTGAGGAACCCGGCCTGGAACGCCTGCTCGGAGTGGTCGAGCAGGGCCATCAGCAGCCCGGTGCGGTCGCCGAAGCGCCGGAAGACCGTCCCCTTGCCCACGCCGGCGGACTTGGCCACGGCCTCCATGGTGAGGCAGTCCACCCCGTGCTCCGCCACGAAGCGGGAGGCGGCCTCCAGCAGACGGGCGCGGTTGCGCACCGCGTCCGCGCGCAGGGCCGGGGTGTCGTCCGGCCCCGTCAGCTCCATGAGAACCGGCGCGTCCGGCCCCGAGGGCAGGGGGAACGGGGAGGGAGTGGGCATGGCTCCAGCCTAGGGCTTCGTCGTGCGGTGAGGACCGCGGAATGGAAATGGACCCCGGTCCGTTTAGCTGGTACAACTGTAAACGGACCACGGTCCGATTACCTGTCGCCGTTCCGCCCCCTTGGGAGATCGCCATGTCCGTCCGCATCCTCGCTCTCGTCGGCAGCCTGCGCTCCGGCTCGCACAACCGTCAGCTCGCCGAGGCGGCCGCCCGCCACGCCCCGGAGGGGACCACCGTCGAGCTCTACGAGGGCCTGGGGGACATCCCCTTCTACAACGAGGACATCGACACGGACAGCGCCCCCGCCTCCGCGGTCCGCCTGCGCGAGGCCGCCGGACGTGCCGACGCGCTGCTGCTGTTCACCCCGGAGTACAACGGCACCATGCCGGCCGTGCTGAAGAACGGCATCGACTGGCTGTCCCGCCCCTTCGGCGGCAACGCCGTCAGCGGCAAGCCCACCGCCGTGGTGGGCACAGCGTTCGGCCAGTACGGCGGCGCCTGGGCGCAGGAGGAAGCCCGCAAGGCGGCCGGCATCGCCGGCGGCAGCGTCCTCGGCGACCTCCAGCTCACCATCCCGAACTCGATGGTCCGCTTCGCCGAGACCCACCCCGCCGACGACACCGAGGTCACCGACCAGCTCGTCGAGATCATCCACCGGATCAGCGGCCATGTGACGCAGGCCGCCCCGCAGGCCGCCTGACCGGCGCACCGCGGGCGGGCGCACCACGGGCCCGTGGACGGCTGGGCGGACGAACACCGGCCCCGGCCGCCCCGGCCGCTTGACCGCTCGGCCGCTCGGTCGCTCCGTCGCTCCGTCGCTCGATCACTCGGTCGCAGAACGGACCAATCCGCCGCCCGCCGTGTTCCGAATCCCGGGCGTGACGATCAACCGAGCACCTCTCGCCCGCCGTGCCCTGGCCGGTCTCAGCGGCCTGCTCGCCGGGGCCGCCGCCCTGGCGGTGGCCGAACTGGCCGCCGTCGCCGTCCGCCCGGAGGCGGGCCCGGTCGTGGCGGTCGGCTCCGGCGCGATCGACCGGACGCCCGCGCCCGTCAAGGACTGGGCGATCCGCACGTTCGGCGAGGCGGACAAGCTCGTCCTCCAGCTCGGCATCCTGCTGGTGCTGGCCCTCCTCGCGGTGGGCCTCGGACTCGCCGCGCTTCGCCACCGGCGGGCGGCCGCCGCCGGGGTGCTCCTCTTCGGGGTGGTCGGTGCGGCGGCGGCCCTGTCGCGGCCGGACTCCTCCTCCTGGACCGACGCCCTGCCCTCCGTCGCCGGAGCGCTGGCCGGCGCCGCGGTGCTCCATGTGCTGGCGGGCCGCCTCACCGCGGCCCCGCCCGGCGCGGACGGGGCCGACGGCGGCGCCTGGGACCGGCGCGGCTTCCTGATCGCCGCCTCCGCCGCGGCCGTCGCCTCCGCCGGCGCGGGCACCGCGGCCCGCGTCGCGGCCGGTGCCCGGGGCGGCGACGCCGCCGCCTCCCGCGACGCCGTCACCCTGCCGCGCCCGGCGTCGAAGGCGGCGCCCGTGCCCCCGGGCGCGGCCCTGCGGGTGCCCGGGCTCCAGCCCTTCGTCACCCCGAACAAGGACTTCTACCGCGTCGACACCGCCCTCGTGGTGCCGAAGGTCGACGCCACCGCCTGGCGGCTGCGCATCCACGGCCGGGGCGTGCGCACCCCGCTCACCCTCACCTTCCAGGACCTGCTGCGCCGCGCGCTCGTCGAACGGGACATCACCCTGACCTGCGTGTCCAACGAGGTCGGCGGCCCCTACGTGGGCAACGCCCGCTGGATCGGCGTCCCCCTCGCCGGTCTGCTGCGCGAGGCGGGCGTCCGGCCGCCGTCCCGGGGCGGCCCCGCCGACCAGCTCGTGTCGCGCTCGGTCGACGGCATGACCATCGGCACACCCGTCGACGACGTCATGGACGGCCGCGACGCGCTCCTCGCGGTCGGCATGAACGGCGAACCCCTGCCGTTCGACCACGGCTTCCCCGTGCGCATGGTCGTGCCCGGGCTCTACGGATACGTCTCCGCCTGCAAGTGGATCGAGGACATCGAGCTCACCACCTTCGACGCCTACGACGCCTACTGGGTGAAGCGCGACTGGGCGCGCGAGGCGCCGGTCAAGACCCAGTCCCGGATCGACACCCCCAAGCCCTTCGCCCGGCCCGGGGCGGGCACCGTGATGGTCGCCGGCGTCGCCTGGGCGCAGCACCGCGGCATCGAGGCGGTCGAGGTGCGGGTCGACGACGGGCCCTGGCGCCGCGCCGACCTCGCAGCCGAGCACACCGCGGACACCTGGCGCCAGTGGTCCTGGCCCTGGAAGGCGACGCCCGGCAGCCACACGCTCACCGTCCGGGCCACCGACGGCACCGGCGCGACCCAGACCGACCGGCGCACCCGGACGATCCCCGACGGGGCGAGCGGATGGCACTCGGTCGTCGTCACCGTCGAATAGGGCTCGTCAGCCCGGGCGTTCCGCGCTGTCGAGGATCTGCTCGCGCAGGATGTCGGCGTGCCCGCAGTGCTGGGCCAGCTCGCGCAGGGTGTGCAGATAGACCCAGCGCAGCGGCAGCGGGCCGCGGCGGTTGCCGTGCACCACGTCGTCCGGACCCAGCGCGGCCACGGCCCGGCGGGACTCCTCGCACGCCTGCCGGTGGGCCCGCTGCACCGAGGCGATCGTGTCGCCGTCGTCGAGGACGAACGACTCGTCCGGGGTGGCGGGGATCCCGATCTCCTCGCGCGGGCGGCAGGTGATCGCCTCGTCGAACCAGACCTTCTCCACGAAGACGGCGTGCTTGAGGAGGCCCAGCAGCGTGGTCCGGGAGGAGACCAGGGACCGGCGCGCCTGCTCCTCGGTCAGGCCGTTCAGGCTGTCGTGCAGGGCGGCCCGGTGCTCGTCGAGGAAGGCGTCGAACTGACGGCGGAGCGGGGCGCCGAGGACGCCGGGCTCCACGGACGGATGGGTGACCATGGCGGCCACTCTACGGAGCCCGGCCATGCGGCCCGAGCTGTTTTCCGCCGCACCGGCGGACCTCGGCGCGACGAGGAAGATGAACCGGTCGACACCGGGCGAAGCGCCGTGTCCGCGGAACGAAGCGCCGCGTGGACGCGGCGCCCGGCGGCGGGATAACCTGCGGCGCATTTGCCGTGCGGCAATGATCATTGGCGCACGACGCAAGGGGGGCGGCCCAGTCAGGGCCGTGACGGGGCCCGGCACGTCCGGGCGTCCGCCGAGCGCTGAACAGGGACGAACATGACGGAGACGGTCGAAGGCGAGCGGCCGGCCGCGCGCACGCGTGCGCGCGGCACGGGCAAGGTCGGGGAACCGGAGCTGCGGCAGCTCCTGGCGGGGCTGACGGCGGTGCGCGACGGTGACTTCGGCACCCGGCTGCCGGACGACGCGGACGGTCTGCTGGGCGAGATCGCCACCGTGTTCAACGGCATGGTCGACCAGTTGTCGCTGTTCACCTCCGAGGTCACCCGGGTGGCGCGGGAGGTCGGCACCGAGGGGACGCTCGGCGGACAGGCCGAGGTCCCCGGCGTCTCCGGCACCTGGGCCGACCTGACGGACTCGGTCAACGCGATGGCCGGCAACCTCACCACCCAGGTCCGCGACATCGCGCAGGTCGCCACCGCGGTCGCCCGGGGCGACCTGTCGCAGAAGATCGACGTGGACGCCCGCGGCGAGATCCTCGAACTGAAGAAGACCATCAACACGATGGTCGACCAGCTCTCCGCCTTCGCCGACGAAGTCACCCGGGTCGCCCGGGAAGTCGGCACCGAGGGCAACCTCGGCGGGCAGGCGGACGTCAAGGGCGTCTCCGGCACCTGGCGCGACCTCACCGACTCCGTCAACTCCATGGCCGGCAATCTCACCGCCCAGGTGCGCAACATCGCGCAGGTGACGACGGCGGTGGCACAGGGCGACCTGTCCCAGAAGATCACCGTCACCGCACGCGGCGAGATCCTCGAACTCAAGGAGACCATCAACACGATGGTCGACCAGCTCTCCGCCTTCGCCGACGAAGTCACCCGGATGGCCCGCGAGGTCGGCACGGAGGGCATTCTCGGCGGGCAGGCGGACGTCAAGGGCGTCTCCGGCACCTGGCGCGACCTCACCGACTCCGTCAACTCCATGGCCGGCAATCTCACCGCCCAGGTGCGTTCCATCGCCCAGGTCGCCACGGCGGTGGCACAGGGCGACCTGTCCCAGAAGATCACCGTCACCGCCCGCGGCGAGATCCTCGAACTCAAGGAGACCATCAACACGATGGTCGACCAGCTCTCCGCCTTCGCCGACGAAGTCACCCGGGTGGCCCGGGAAGTCGGCACCGAGGGCAACCTCGGCGGGCAGGCGACGGTGCGGGGCGCTTCGGGCACCTGGAAGGGCCTCACCGACAACGTCAACGTCATGGCGTCCAACCTGACCGGCCAGGTGCGCTCGATCGCGCAGGTGGCCACGGCGGTGGCCCGGGGCGACCTCTCGCAGAAGATCACCGTCGAGGCGAAGGGCGAGGTGGCCGCGCTCGCGGGTGTGATCAACACGATGGTCGACACCCTCTCCGCCTTCGCCGACGAGGTCACCCGCGTCGCCCGCGAGGTCGGCACCGAGGGCCAGCTCGGCGGCCAGGCGCGGGTGGCGAACGTCGCCGGCACCTGGAAGGACCTGACCGACAACGTCAACTCCATGGCGAACAACCTGACCGGGCAGGTGCGCAACATCGCCCTGGTCACCACGGCGGTCGCCAACGGAGACCTGTCCAAGAAGATCGACGTGGACGCCCGCGGCGAGATCCTGGAGCTGAAGACGACCATCAACACCATGGTCGACCAGCTCTCCTCGTTCGCCGCCGAGGTCACCCGCGTGGCCCGCGAGGTCGGCAGCGAGGGGCGGCTCGGCGGCCAGGCCGAGGTCGAGGGCGTCTCCGGCACCTGGAAGCGCCTCACCGAGAACGTCAACGAGCTGGCCGGCAACCTCACCCGCCAGGTGCGGGCCATCGCCGAGGTCGCCAGCGCGGTCGCCGAGGGCGACCTCACCCGGTCCATCAACGTCGACGCCTCCGGCGAGGTCGCCGAACTGAAGGACAACATCAACGCGATGGTCGGCTCCCTGCGGGAGACCACCCGGGCCAACCAGGAGCAGGACTGGCTGAAGTCCAGCCTCGCCCTCGTCTCCGGCCTGATGCAGGGCCACCGGGACCTGGCCGTCGTCGCGGAACTCGTGATGGACGAGCTGACGCCGCTGGTGTCGGCGCAGTACGGCGCCTTCTACCTCGCCGAGGAGTCCGGCTCCGGTCTGGAGCTGCGGCTCGTCGGGTCGTACGGGCGGCCGGCCGGCCACGAGGCGGCGGGGAGCTTCCTGCTGGGCGAGTCGCTGGTCGGCCAGGCGGCCCGCAGCCGGCGGGTCATCCTCTCCGACAACGTGCCCGGCGGCTACGTCGCCATCTCGTCCGGGCTCGGCAGCACGGCGCCCGGGGGCCTGATCGTGCTGCCGATCGTCGTCGACGACCAGGTCCTCGGCGTGATCGAGCTGGCCTCCTTCACGGCGTTCACCACCGTGCACCGGGACTTCCTCGAACAGCTCATGGAGACCGTGGGCGTCAACGTGAACACCATCGTCGCCAACGCCCGCACCGACGAACTGCTCGGCGAGTCCCAGCGGCTGGCCGGCGAACTCCAGGCGCGCTCCGAGGAACTCCAGGTGCAGCAGGAGGAACTCCAGCGCTCCAACGCCGAACTGGAGGAGAAGGCCGCGCTGCTGGCGGCGCAGAACAGCGACATCGAGGGGAAGAACCTCGAGATCGAGCAGGCGCGCCAGGAACTGGAGGACCGCGCCCAGCAGTTGTCGCTGGCGTCCAAGTACAAGTCCGAGTTCCTCGCCAACATGAGCCACGAGCTGCGCACCCCGCTCAACAGCCTGCTCATCCTGGCGCAGCTGCTCGCCCAGAACCCGACCCGCAATCTGACCGCCAAGCAGGTCGAGTACGCGGGCATCATCCACTCGGCCGGCTCCGACCTGCTGCAGCTGATCAACGACATCCTCGACCTGTCGAAGGTCGAGGCGGGGAAGATGGACGTCAATCCGGAGCGGGTGCCGGTGCGCCAGCTCCTGGACTACGTCGAGGCCACCTTCCGGCCCATGACCACCCAGCGCAGCCTCGACTTCACCATCACCACGGCGGCCGGCGTGCCGGTCGACGTGCTCACGGACGACTCCCGGCTGCGGCAGGTGCTGCGCAACCTGATCTCCAACGCGGTGAAGTTCACCGAGCGCGGCGGTGTGGAACTGCGGATCGAGCCCGCCCCCGACGGCGAGGTGCCGACCCAGGTCCTGCGCGGCGGGCCCGTCGTGGCCTTCCGCGTCCGGGACACCGGGATCGGGATTCCCGAGCAGCACCTGGAGGCCATCTTCGGGGCGTTCCAGCAGGCCGACGGGACCACCAGCCGCAAGTACGGCGGCACCGGCCTCGGCCTGTCCATTAGCCGGGAGATCGCCCACCTGCTCGGCGGCGCGCTGACCGCCGAGAGCGCGCCGGGGGTGGGGAGCACGTTCACCCTGTACCTGCCGGTGGCGCGGGAGGACTACCACCACCACGCCGACGGCGGGCGGGAGACCCACACCCCGCACGGCGCGGGGCAGGCGGCCGTGCCCGCCGAGACGCGCCGCCCGGCGGCCGTCGAGGCCCAGACGCCCAAGCCCCGGCGGCTGCTGGTCTGCGAGAGCCGCCGGCACGGGCTGCTGACCCTGGTCGCCGAGAGCGCCCTGGCGGAACTCGACGGCGGGCACGCGGGCTCCGACATCCAGCTTGTCCCGGTCCTCGGGCCGCAGGAGGCGGCGAGCGCGCTCGCCGCCGATCCGGTCCACTGCGTGGTCCTCGAACTCGATCTGACGACCAGCGACGCCCTGGACTTCCTGGACGCGCTGGACGGCGACCCGGCGCTGCGCACGGTGCCCGTGCTCGCGCACAACAACCGGCGGCTCGACCCCGGTGCCGAGCGGATGCTGCAGAACCGGGCCGACCACAGACCGCTGGAAGTGCACTCCAGCCTGGACGAACTGCGGGAACGCATCGCGCTCCACCTGTCGGCCGAGCAGCCCGGCGACGTGGTGCCCCTGGTCCGCGGGGAGGACACGGCCACCCGGACCCCGCAGACACCGGACGACAGCCTGCACGGGCACACCGTGCTCGTCGTGGACGACGACGCCCGCAACCTCTTCGCCATCAGCGGCATCCTGGAGCTGCACGGCATCCATGTCCTGCACGCGGAGCACGGGCGCCAGGGGATCGAGGCCCTCGCCCGCCATCCGGAGATCGACCTGATCCTGATGGACGTGATGATGCCGGAGATGGACGGCTACGCGGCGACGGCGGAGATCCGCCGGATGCCCGAGCACGCGGGCCTGCCCATCGTCGCCGTCACCGCGAAGGCGATGCCGGGCGACCGGGAGAAGTCGCTGGCGTCCGGCGCCAGCGACTACGTCACCAAGCCGGTGGACGCCGACGACCTCATCGCCTGTGTGCGCCGCTGGCTGAGCACCCGGCACGTGAACGGGCCCGTCGCGTGACGTCCGTCGCCGGCTCGGACGGCACCGCGGGCGCGTCACCGGCGGAGGAAGGGCGGGGCGGCGGCGTCCCGGCCGCGGCAGGAACGGGCGGTGTCCCGGACGTACCGTCGCAGGTCGGTTCCGGGGGCCTGCCGGGCGGGCGGTCCGATGTGGTGGGCGTCGCGTCGCCGCTGATCACGGACCCTGCGCACCGGGCGCCGGGAGACCGGGACGGGGCGAGCCCGGCGGGCGCGGCCTCGGTCGGGCGGCTGGCCGCGATGGTGGATCGGCTGCGGGGTGAGGTGGAGGCCGCCCACGCGGCGGCCGAGGGCCGGGCCCTGATCGAGATGGCCAAGGGCATCATGGTGGAGCGGCTCGGCTGCGGCCCGGCGCAGGCCGCCCTGCAACTGGCCGAACTGGCCGAGCAGGCGGGCCTGTCCCCCATCGAACTGGCCGCGGACATCATCAACCAGGCGGCCCGCGACCATGTCGCCGAGGCCGCGGGCGACTTCGTCCGGCGCACGGTCGAGGGCACCGGGGAGCAGGAGGCCGAGGACGGCCGCCGGGCCGCCGACGACGTCTCCGTCGCGGTGCGGCTGCGGACGGCCGAGAGCGCGGCGCTGGCGGCCGGTGACACCCAGACGGTGGCCGAGTCGCTGCTGCAGCACGCGCTCGCCCCGCTGGGGGCGACGGCCGTCGCCGTGTGGGCCGCCGCTGCCGACACCTCCTTCACCCTGCGGGGGCACGCCGGGTTCGGCCCGGAGGAGGCCGAACGCTGGCGCTACGTCCCGCCCGGCGTCGCGACCATCGCACGGCACGCGCTCAGCGAGCGGCGTGCCGTGTGGATCGACTCGCCGGCGAGCTCCCCCGCGCCCAGCATCGGGCGCGCGCAGCACCCCCGGGGCGGCCGCGTCGCCGTGCCCGCCGGCGCGGGCGGCCGGATCCACGGGGTGCTGGAGATCTGCTGGCCCGAACCGCTGGCCCCGCAGCCGGCGGCCGTGGCACGCCAGATCGAGGCCCTCGCCGAACTCTGCGCCCACACCCTGGAGAATCCGCCCGGGGGCGCACCGTCCGAGGCAGGCCGGCCCGGGCCGGCCGAGGTGTCGGAACTCGTCGACCTGGCGGACGGCCTGTACGACCCGGCCCTCGTCCTGACGCCCCTGATCGGCCCGGACGGCCACCTCGCGGACTTCCGCATCCGCCACTCCAACGGCCGCTTCCAGGACCCGGCGGGCCGTCCCCGCAGCGCCGTCGACGGCGCGCTGCTGCTGGAGGCGTACCCGCTCGCGGCGGGCGACGACGGCCTCTTCGAGAAGATCGAACGGGTCTACGCGACGGGCGAGCCGTTCCGCGCCCAGCGCATGACGCTCACGGCCCTCGTGGGCCAGGTGCCGCTGTCCACGGTGGCGGACCTCAGTGTCAGCCGCCACGGCGGGAGCGTGCTGTTCATCTGGCGCATCGAGGACGAGACGGCCCGGCTGGCCAGCCTGCTCCAGCACGCCCAGCGCCTGGGCAACATCGGCGGTTTCGAGGAGAACGTGATCTCGGGCGAGATCACCTGGAACGGGCAGCTCTTCACGCTGTACGGGCGGGGCACGGCCGACGGCCCGGTCTCGCTCCAGGACCTCGCCGCGCACGCCCACCAGGACGACGCCGTCGCCATCGGCCGGTTCCTGCAGGCCGTGCTGCACCACCGCCGTGCCACGTCGACCGCGTTCCGGCTCCAGCGGCCCGACGGTGTCACCCGGCACATCAGGGTCATCGCCGAGCCGGTGCTCGACGCGGGCGACCGGCTCCTCGCGGTGCGCGGGGCGTACCAGGACATCTCCTCGCAGCACTGGACCGAGGTGGCGCTGGCAGCCACCCGCGACCAGCTCGCCCACACCGAGCAGGAGTCGGCCGAACGCAACCGGCTCGCGCTCCAGCTCCAGCACGCCATCATGCCGCCCAGCCGGGACCCCTACGACGTGCCGGGTCTGGAGGTCGCCGTCCGCTACCGGCCCGCGGAGTCGGACTCGCTGGTCGGCGGTGACTGGTACGACGCCGTCACCCTGCCGTCGAAGAAGATCCTGCTGTGCGTCGGCGACATCGCGGGGCACGGCATCGAGGCGGCCACCGGCATGGTCGTGCTGCGGAACGCGATGCGCGGCCTCGCCGTCACGGGCGCGGGGCCCGGGCAGCTGCTGTCCTGGCTGAACATCGTGGCCCACCATCTCACCAAGCAGGTGACGGCCACCGCGGTCTGCGGGGTGTACGACCCGCAGGAGCGTGTGCTGCGCTGGGCCAGGGCGGGCCATCTGCCCCCGGTCCTGGTCCGCGGGGAAGAGGCCACCACGCTGCCGCTCCTCGGCGGGATGCTGCTGGGGGCGGTCGCGGAGGCGGAGTACGCCGAGGGCGAGGTGCGGCTGACGCCGGGCGACACCCTGATGATGTACACCGACGGCCTGGTGGAGCGCCGGGACACGGCGGTGCAGGAGTCCCTCCAGCACCTGCTCGCGACGGCACAGCAACCCGCCGCGTCGCTGGAACGCCGACTCGACAGTCTGCTGACGCACAGCAGGTCGGACACCGACGACGACACCTGTCTGATCGGCATCCGGGTGTCCTGACGCCGGACGCCGCGTCCCGCACGGCCGGGAACGCGGTGCTCCGGCCCTCCCACCGGTGATACAAGTGGTGTGCGGGGAGCACGAGTTGCTCCCTGCACAGCCGCTCGTGCCGGCGGCCATGGACCCGGTGCTCGTGTCACCGCCACGGACCTGGCGCGCGGGCGGGCGACCATCGCCCCCGCCGTGCGCGGGCGGGCGGCCGGTCATGGACCCGCCCCGCGCGGCCTCCCGGGCCGCTGACCCGGCGTCCGGGGCTGCGGGCCGACCGGCCCGCAGCCCCGGACGCGGTCTCAGACCAGCTCGCCGTTGCGGGCGACGACTTCACCGCCGTGGACGACCATGTCCCGCCGGGGCATGTCCACCACGACCTGCGGGGTGCACTCGCCGCGGACCAGCACGAAGTCCGCCGGGTCGCCCGCCGCGAAACCGACCCGGTCCAGGCCCAGCACATCGGCGCCGCCGTCCGAACCCACCCTGTAGCAGTCCGTCAGCTCCGCATCGAGGCGGACGTCCGTGACCCAGCCCAGGATGTGGGCGCGGTGCAGCATGTCGGCGTTGCCGAACGGGCTCCAGGAGTCGCGGACCCCGTCGGACCCCAGCCCCACCCGTACACCGTGCTCGCGCAGCCGGGCGATCGGCAGGACCAGCGACTCGCTGGGCGCCACCGTCGTCAGCGCGATGTCCAGCGCCCCCAGATCCGCGGCCATGGTGTCGAGTTCCCGCTCCGGGAGGTACGGCAGGCAGAACACATGGCTGACGGTCACCCGGCCCTGGAGGGACAGCGCCCTGGTGCGCTCGACGATGCCGCGCAGCACCCGGGTGCCCTTCTCGTCCCGGTCGTGCAGGTGGATGTCGACGCCCACGCCGTACCGGTCGGCGAGACGGAACACCAGGTCGAGCTGCTCGTCGAGCGCGTCGTCGAAGCTGATCGGGTCGATGCCGCCGATCTGGTCCACGAGCCCGCCGCGCGCCGCGTCCTCCAGCAGCCGCGCCGTCCCGGGCGTGCGGACGACACCGTGCTGCGGGAAGGCCACCACCTGGACGTCCAGCGCGTGCGCCAGCCGCTCCCTCGCCTCGGCGACCCCTTCGAGGCCCGCGAGCCCGTAGGCCGGGGCGACGTCGGCGTGCGCCCGCATGGCCCGGGTGCCGCGGGTGACGGCGTGCGCCATCAGCCCGTAGGCCCGCTCGCCGACCGGACGCCGCTGGGACCGGAACAGCTCGACGTCCTGCTCGCAGTACTCGGCGATGCCCGAGGCGGGCGCGCGGGACACCCAGTCGCCGCCCCAGGAGGTCTTGTCCGGATGGATGTGGGCGTCCACCAGCGAGGGCAGCGCGATCCGGCCGCCGCCCTCCACGATCCGGGCGCCCTTCGGCGCGGGACGGTCGCTGAACCGGCCGTCGACGACGGTCAGATCGACCGGGTCGCCGGTGCCGAACGGCCGGACGTCCCGGAAGACGACGGCACGCCCGGGCCGCCGTCCGTCCGTCCGCGCGTCCGCGGCAGCGGGCGTCGCCGCCCCGGCGAACGCCGCACCGGTGCCCGCCAGGGACGCGGCCCCGGCCAGGACTCCGCGCCGGGAGAGGGGAGGGGGAACCATGGGAACTCCTTGCTGGGTGGGGGTGGGGACGCCCCGCGCGGGCGGGGCGGTGGGGAAGTGCGGGCCGCCGCGGTCCCGGCGGGGGCCGCTCACGCGGTGCCTCCCGGCGGGACGGCGCGCGCCGGAGGCGGCGCGGCCGCGGTCCGTGCGCGGGAGGGGGAGGCGTGGTGCGGCCGAGGGCTGCGCCGGACGGTGGGTGGCAGGTGGGCGGGGGCACCGGGGGCGGGACGGTCTCGGGGCCGGCCGCGCCGAGCGCCCAGGGGGCCGGTCGGCCGAGGCCCCGGGGCACCGGAGGCCGTCTGCCCCGGGCGGACGGTGTGTGCCGGAGGCCGAGCGCCCCGCCGGGCGGTCAGACGGGGATGCCCGCGCGGACGATGCGTGCCGGGGCCGTGAGGACCGAGACGTCGGCGAGCGGGTCGCCCGCCACGAGGACCATGTCGCCCGCGTGTCCCGGCGTGAGCCGGCCCGCGGTGCCGGTCAGACCGAGCAGCCGGGCCGCGCCGGTCGTGGCGGTGCGGATGGCGTCGAGGGCCGGCAGCCCGGCCCCGCGCATCAGCACGATCTCCCGGCCGATCGGGTCGACCGTGCCGCCGGAGGAGTCCGTTCCGGCGGCGAGCGGCACACCCAGCTCATGGGCGGCGAGCACCGCGCGCTCCAGCACCGGGAGGTAGGTGCGCCCGCGCTCCGCCAGCACCGGGTCCGACGACTGGGCCAGCCCCGCGATCGCGGTGAGCGTCGGCGTGAAGTACGTGCCCCGGCGGTTCATCTCCCGCAGCGTGCGCTCCCCGACGAACACCCCGTGCTCCAGGGAGGCGATGCCCGCCGTCACCGCGTCGTGGCAGCCCTTCTCGCTGTAGCTGTGGCACAGCACCCCCCGACCGCCCTTGCGGGCCGCGGCCACCACCTCGCTGAGCTGCGCGTGGGAGTAGACCTGCGTCAGCGGGTCCTGCTCGGGGAGCCCGGCCCGTTCGTTGACGCGCGTCTTGATCACGTCCGCGCCCCGCCGCAGGTTGACCGCGACCACCCGGCGCAGCGCCTCGGGGGACCGCACGCCGTCGCGCAGCCGGGCCAGCGGGGTGAGGTCGGGATCCGCGAGCACCGTGTCCCCGAGGTCGGGGGAGACGAAGACGCCCGCCGCGCGCAGGCGCGGCGCGAGCTCCGGGGCCCGGCGGGCCAGCTCCCGCACGGCCACGTCCTGGTAGTACGAGGTGGAGCCGCTGCGCGCGCTGGTCGCGCCGGCGCGCACGGCCGAACGCGCCTCGGCGGTGGTGGAGAGATGGATGTGCGCGTCGATCAGTCCCGGCAGGACCCAGTGGCCGTGGGCGTCGAGGCGCGGGAGGCCGTCCGGGATCCGCACCCGGGAGCGCGGGCCGGCCGCCCGCACGACACCGTCGCGCACGACGACGACCGCGTCCTCGGTGACCTCGCCCGTCGCCGGGTCGAGCAGGGTGCCGCCCTCGACGACCAGGTCGCCGGTGTCCGCCGCGCCCTCCCCGTGGCGCGGGGCGGCCGTGGCGCGGTCGGCGGACGCGAGCACGGCCGCCGTGCCGGCGAGGGCCGCGGCCGTGGCGAGCACGCCCCGGCGGGTGAGCGAGGGGGCGGGCGGAGGGATCGGCTCGACGCACATGAGGGCTCCTCGGAAAGCGGTGGCCAGGGGGGCGGCCCGGAAGGCCTGTCCGACCGTTTGTATACCAAGGCTCAGGTGGCGACAAGATCCAGCGGCTCGATGCGGGGATATGGGGAGGTGGTGCGAAGGTCGTTCGAAGGCCTCTCGCTATTCGGTATACAAAATCCGCCGAGCGGGGTGATGTCCCCAGGAAGCGGTCCGCCCGCGGGGGCTATCCGAAGAGGGACCGCAGCGCGACCGTGCGGCTGTCGCGGACATGGAGCAGGGTGCTGGCCGCCGCCGCCTCCTCGTCGCCCGCCGCGATGTGCCGGAACATCTCCGCGTGCTGCGACCGCATGTGGTCCGGCTCCTCGTGCAGCCCGAAGAGCAACTGGAGCTGCCAGCTCAGCTGCTCCATGGTCCGGGCGAGGAGCGGATTGCCGCCCAGGGACACGATCTGCTCGTGGAACGCGGTGTGCGCGGCCACCTCGCGCTCGTCCTCGTCCGCCGCGGCCGCCTGTTCGGCGCGCTCCAGCAGCGCGGCCAGGGCGGCGAGACCGTCCGGCTCCTCCTCAGCCCGCGCGACCCGCCGGGCGGCGAGGCGCGACGCCTGCACCGCGAGCGGTTCCCACACCTCGTACAGGTGGCGCACATCCTCGCGCTCCAGCCGCCGCACCCGTACCCCGCTGTGCGGCAGCAGTTCCAGCAGCCCTTCCGCGACGAGAGCCCGCAGGGCCTCCCGGACGGGGACCCGGGACATGCTCAGTTCCTCGGCGATCTCCCGCTCCACCAGGCGGGAGCCCATGGGATACCGGCGGTCCACGATCCGCTGCCGCACCGCCTCGCGCGCCCGCGCGCTCAGCGAGGTCCGCCCGCCCGCCCCCGGCGCCGGGGTCCCCTCCGGTCCGCTGCCTGCCACCTGCACCGTCCTCCGCTCGCCGTGTCCCCGGCGAGGATACGGCGAGCGAGCGGGCAGGCGAGCGGGCGGCACGGGACGGGCGCGGAGCCGCCGAGCGGGCGGTGTCCGGGGGCGGGCCGGCGGACGCCCCGGGCCCTGCCCGCCCGGGGCGCGGCCCCCGGGCCGCGCGGGACATCCGCCGCCCCGGCAGGGGAGTTCGGGGCCCACGGCGGGTAGGGAGTGGGCCATGGCGGGATTCGGGGGACGGCGGGAACGGGACCGGCGGCGTGTCGCGGCCGTGTGCGTCGCGGCGCTGCTGCTGAGCTGCGCCGCGTACGCGGTGACACAACTGGCGCGCGGCGGCATCGATCCGGCGGACACCGCCGCGGTGCTCGGCCTCCCGCTCGCGGCGGCGGGCCTGGTGGCCGCGGTCGCGGCACTGCGCCGCCCCTGGCAGGGCACCGACGCCGACCTGGTGCGGCAGTGGGCGGCGACGCTGGCCGCCCAGGTCGGGGAGAACGAGAGCAAGCTGCGGCACCAGCTCCTCGGCGGCGACGTCCGGCGCATCGACCTGCGCTACGCGCTGCGCGAGGTGCCGGGGCGCCCGGCCCTCGCCCCGCCGTCGGGCCGGACCTTCCGCGACGCCGACAGCCCCGGGCCCGACCATGACATCGCCGAGTACTTCCGGGCCGTCCGGCCCCGACGCCTGGTCATCGCCGGCGCGCCGGGCTCCGGCAAGACGGTCCTGGCGCTGGAGCTCGTCCTCGCCCTGGCCTCCGGCCGCTCCGAGGGGGACCCGGTGCCGGTGCGCATCCCCATGGCGCAGTGGGACACCTCGCACAACCTGTCCGGACTGCTCGTGGACCACCTCGTGCAGGCGCTGGACTGGCCCCGGCAGATGGCCGAGAGGCTGGTGGCCCACGGGATGGTCCTGCCGGTCCTCGACGGACTGGACGAGATGGACCCGCCGCGCGCCGACGGTTCGCCCGATCCCCGGGCCCCCCGGGCGCGGGCGGCCCTGCGGCACCTGAACGCCCATCAGTCCGGCCTGGACGCGGGCCCGCTGGTCCTCACCAGCCGGATCGCGCACTACGAGTCGCTCCTCGCGCACGAGCCCCTGATCGACTCCGCGCTGGCGGTCGTCGCGCCGGTGGAGTCCGCCGCCGCGCTCACCTACCTGCGCGACCGATGCCACGACCGCGACCGCTGGCAGCCCCTGCTGGACCATCTGTCAGCCGACCCCGACGGCGTCCACGCACGGGCCCTGTCGACGCCCTGGCGGCTCGGGCTGACCGCCACCGTCTACCGGTACCACGGAGACCCGGGGGACCTGCTCGCGCTCCACGATCCCGGCGCGCTCGACCGGCACCTGCTGGCCCGCTACATCCCGGCGGCCACCGGGCCGGCGGACGGCGACGCCTCGCCGCCCCGCTACCGGCCGCAGCAGGTCCACCGCTGGCTGCACCACCTCACCGGCCATCTGACGGGGACGGGGGCGGCGGCCTACCCGACGACCGACATCACCGTGCACGGACTCTGGCCGCTCGCCGGCCGCCGTACCGTACGGGCGGCGGACGCCCTGCTCACCTTCTGTCTGACCGCCGCCGTGCTGCCGGCCGCCTGGCTGACACCCCGGCCGGGCGAGGCGGCCGCCGCCGTGCTCGCCCTCGCCGGTGCGTCCGGCCTGGCCGCCGCGCTCGCGCTCAGCCCCAGCCGGGTGGACTGGCAGAAGCGCCGCATCCCCGGACTGCGGAAGCCGTTCGTGGCGGGGCTCGCGGTCAATCCCGTCCTCGCCACCGTCGTCGGCGTCGCCGCCGGGACCGGCACCGGTACGGCGCTCGCCGCCGCCGGACGGCCCTCGGCCGCGCTCGCCGCCGGGACCGTCGTGAGCTGGGCGGCCGGACTCGGCGCGGGCTTCCGCTTCAGCCTGGCGGCCGGACTGCGCGGCGCCCCGCCGACAGCGGTGAGCCCGCCGGTCGCGCTCCGCGACGACACCGTGTACGGGCTGCTCTACGCCGTGTCCACCGGGCTGTTCGGCGGTCTCGGCGTCGGTGCCGCGACCGCCCTGCTGCTGGAGCCGGTCACGGGGCTCGTCGTCGGGACGGCCACGGCGGTCGCGGCGGGCCAGGCCTCGGGGTGCAGCGCGGCCCGCCGCTATCTGGTGTTCCTGCTGTGCTCCCTCGGACGGCTGCCGTTCCGGCTGGGCCGGTTCCTCGACTGGGCCTGCTCCACCGGGCTGATGCGCTACTCCGGCCCCGCGTACCAGTTCCGGCACGCGGAGCTCCAGCACTGGCTCGCCGCGCACCCGGACCCGGTGGTCACACCGCCCGCCGGTCCCTGACCCGCCTCACCAGGTCGAGGGCGGCGGCGGCAGGACGACCGGCGGCCGGTCGTCGCAGGTGATGGTGTTGGGCAGCAGCCACCCCGCGAGCCAGCCGCCGTCGTTGCCGCCCCGGTCGGTGAGGGAGAACTCCGATCCCGTGGCCGGGAAGTTGAACGAGCCGCAGTTGTTGACGCCCACGGCGCCGACGTTGCGGGCGTCCACGTTCTCGAAGGTGGCGGATCCCCGGGTGCGGGCGCTGAGCACGGAGTTTCCGGTGCCGTCGACGCGGATGTCCTTGAAATGGACCGAGGGGATGTCGTACCGGTCCTTCACCCCGTACTCGCTCACCATCATGATCGCGTTGTGGGTGCTGTCGAGGTAGTGGTCGCCGGTCACCCTGATGTCGGCGTCGATGCTCCGGTCGAGTGCGTAGAACCAGATCGCGCCGAGTCCGATCCTCCAGTTGAGGTCGAGGGTTCCGGCGCGGACGGTCGTGTTGCCGGTGAAGCGGAGGGTGCCGGTGAAGGGTTCGGCGCCGAAGCGGGAACCGGCGTGCAGCGCGCTGCCCTCGCGGACGGGGTCGGCGACGAGATTGCCGCTGACGGTGTTGTCGGCGCCGCCGTAGACGGCGATGCCGTTGGCCAGCGTCGGCGACTGGACGGTGTTGCGGGAGAAGGTGTTGCGCGCGTCGGCCGTCGTGTCGGACCACATGGCGAGCCCGTCGTCCCCGGTGTTGCGGACGAAGTTGTTGTGGACGAGCGAGTCGGTGACACCCGTGTGGAAGTTGAGGGCGTCGGCGATCTGGTCGACGACGACGTTGTTCGTGACCTTCACGTTCGACATCGGGCCGTCGAACCACAGGCCCACCTTGGTGTGGTGCAGGTACAGCCCGTCGATCGTGGAGTCGCTCATCGCCCCGCCGATCGCGTTCACCTGGTCGGTGTCGACCCGCTCTCGCACGTCGCCCTCGATCGCGAAGCCCCGGAGGTGGACGCCCCGGCTGCCGCCGTCCGCCGCGCTCTTCCCGTACAGCCCGACCCCGGTGGTCCGGGAACCGTCGGGGGCGGGTGTGCCGAGGGCCGTGGCGCGGCCCTTGAGGACGGTGTGCCAGTTGCCGGCCCCGACGATGGTGACGTCGTCGACCACGATGTGCCGGTCGACGCGGAAGGTGCCCGGCGGCAGGTAGACCGGCCGGTCGAGCCGGCGGGCCAGGGCGACGGCCCGCTCGATGGCGGGTGCGGCGTCGCGCCGTCCGGTGGGGTCGGCACCGAACAGCCGCACGTCCAGGCCGCCCCGCTCGACGTGCGGCTTCGCAACCAGTTCGCTGTCGAGGAGGTCGATCACCGTCCAGGCGGCGCGGCTGCCGGCGGGCACGGTCAGCCGGACGCGCTCCCCGGCCCGGTGGGTGCGTCCCAGGTGGAGCCGCTGCTCGTCGTAGAAGTGGGTGGGCCGGAAGGGCTTGCCGATCTCCGGCGCCGGCGTGGTCTCCGCGGGGACGCAGGAGCACTCGGCGATCCACCAGTCGGGGTGGAGCAGGTCCGCCCGGGGGTCGTTGGTGAACGGGTACTGGTTGTACAGCCAGGCGTACTGGGAGGTCAGCGTCATCGTCCTGCGATGCTGCCCGTCGACGGTGACGTCGAGGGGAGCGGTGATCCCGCCTCCTTCGGGGGCGTCCGGGATGCTGTAGCGCACGGTGACGGCGTTGGCGTCGCGGGGCAGTGTGAACTCGACGTACTGGCCGGGTGTCAGCCTCACGGCCGAGCGCCCGGAGGCCTCGGAGGCCAGGGTGTAGGGCGTCCGGTCCGGGCCGATGACCGTGCCGTTGCCGCGGGCGTTCTCCGCCTCCTGCTCGTCGAAGGCCACGGTGGCGCCCCGCCCCGCGACGAGCGCGGGGTCGACGGCGGCCCGGGTGACCACGGGAGCACCGGGGTCCGCGGGACCGGACGGACGGCCCGCCGCCGCGGCGTCGGGCGTCGCGGTCAGGAACAGGGCGAGGACGGTGGTCACCAGGGCGGCTCTTCGGCCGCTTCGTGCGCCATGTCCGGCACGGCTCGCATACATCCGGGACTCACTTCTGTCGGGCGGTAGAGGGAGCGCGCGCCCCCGCGCACGGCAGGGGGCGGCGTGGGGACAGTAGGGCCCGCGGTGATCCGCCCACAAGAGTTCTGTCGAAAAATTGCGTGTCAAAGGCAAATCGATGCAGGGGAATGTTGAGTGATTGCCCTCGACCGGAGGTCGACGTCGAGGTACGCGCGCCCGGCGTCAGGCGCCGCGCGGGGCGTCCTCGTCGAGCAGCGCGCCGAGGGCGGCGGCCCCGTCGAGCAGAGCCCGGGAGCGGGCCGTGAGCGCGGTCTCCCGGCTGTCCAGCGCCGCCGCCACCTCCGTCCACCGGCGACCCCGCCGCAGCTCCGGCATCAGGGCCCGGAGCGGGCCGATCCGGTACCCGGCCCCGCGCAGTTGATGGACGACGCGCGCGTCCCGCACCTGGGCCGGCGAGTACCGCCGCGTCCCCCGGACCGGGTCGCGGTCGGGTACGGCGAGCCCCTCCGCGTCCCAGTGCCGCAGCGTCGACGGGCGCACCCCGAGGGCCCCGGCGAGCTCGGAGACACCCATCGCGTCCGACACCCGCACCGCCCCGATCGGCTCACCCGAGATCAGCCCGGCGGCCTCCCGCGCGCGGCGCAGCCCGGCACGTTCCGCGTCCAGCCGCGCGTGCGCCGCGTCCAGCAGGGCGAACACCTCCGGCGACCCGGGGAACCGGTGCGCGGCCCGCACGATCCGTTTCGCCTCGACCGGACCGGCGCCCGCCGCGAACGCCCGGTAGGCCAGCGCGGACCGCACATGCCGCTCCCCGTGGACCCGGTGCCCCGACGCCGTGCGCGCCGCGGGCGGGAGCACACCGTCGCGTTCGAGGTTGCGCACCTGCTGCACCGAGTACCCCGTCCGCCGCGCGACGTCGACGGTCCGCAGACGCGCCGAGTGGAGACCTGTCATCCCGAATCCCTTCGCCCACCGGCTCCCGGCCGCCCCCAAGTCTCCACAAGCACCTGAATGGAACGCTGGAGCACATGACCCAGGACGAGATCATCACCTTCACGAGCGGCATGGACGGCGTGCTGACCATCCGCCCGGTCCCCGGGGACGGTTCGCCGGACGCCGCCCAGGGGGACACGTACTTCTACTACGCCCCCGACGGCGCCGTCCCCGCGACCGCCCAGCCGTTCGCGACCATCGTGACCAAGGACCTCCCCGGCGACACGACGTCGCACCTCGACCGTCCCGGCGCCTACCGGGTGAACGTCGCCGCGGGGAAGGAGGAGTTCACCCGGTGGACCGGCCGCGCGCCCCGCGACCCGGCCCCCGCCGGAGCGGGCACCGACGACGACACCGTGACCGCCCACCCCGTCTACGGCGCCGCCGGCTGGCTGGCGGTGGCGAACCCGGGCCCCCGCACGCGGACGGCCGCCAGGGAGCTGCTGACCACCGCCCACCGCCTCGCCCGCGCCCGCCACGAGCGGCGCTCCGGCACCACGGGAAGCTGACGGCGGATCATCCGGCGGAACCGCCGATGATCCGTTCGCGGTGCGGTCCGCGGTGCGGTCGGCGGTCAGGCGGCGGTGCGGCAGGCGGTTCGTTCCGCGGTTCGTGCGGCGGCTCGGTCCGCGGTACGAGGCCCCCGCCGCCGGAAGGGCCCCGGCACCGCGCCGGGACGCGGAACGGGGCCCGGCGTCCGTCCCATGGACACCGGGCCCCGTGGCCCCTCGCGGTACGCGGCCGCGGTCAGTGGCCGAAGCCGCCCTTGGTCTTCTCCTTGGCCTCCCGGGCCTTGCCCCGGGTCTCCAGGGCCGCACCCTTCGCCGCGGTGGTCTCGTTGTGCATCGCGTGGGCGGCCTTGCGCACGGCCTTCCCGACAACCTGCTCGGTCTTGGCCTTGGCCTTCTCTCCGGCGCTCATGTCGGTCCTTTCCTCGCTGCGTCGTTGCTCACGCACTCGCCTGCCCGTGCTCCCGGCGGGGAAACACACCGTTTCCGAGCGGTGTCACGGCAGGATCGAGTCGACGTAGCCCCCGTCGACCCGCAGCGCGCCGCCCGTCGTCGCCGAGGCGAAACCGGAGGCGAGGTAGACGACCAGGTGCGCGATCTCCTCGGGCTCGATCAGCCGCTGGATCAGCGACTGCGGCCGGTGCTCCCTCATGAAGACCCGCTGCGCCTCGTCCCAGGGGAGGTCCGGGCCGACGAGTTCGCGGACGAAGTCCTCGACCCCTCCGGTGTGCGTGGGGCCCGCGATCACCGAGTTGACCGTCACGCCCGTGCCCGCCGCCTCCTTGGCGAAGCCCCGGGTGACGGCCAGCAGGGCGGTCTTGGTCGCGCCGTAGTGGATCATCTCGGCCGGGGTCACCACCGCCGAGTCGCTGGCGATGTTCAGCACCCGGCCCCAGCCGCGGTCCGTCATCCCCGGCAGGCAGGAGCGGATGAGGCGGACCGCCGACAGCACGTTCACGTCGAAGTAGCGCCGCCACTCGGCGTCGTCGATCTCCAGCGCCGGCCGCGCCCCGAAGACGCCGAGATTGTTGACGAGCACATCGACCCGGGGGAGCCGCCCCAGCACGTCCCCGGCCCCCTCCTCCGTGGCCAGATCCCCCGGCGCGGCCACGAAGTCGCCCTCCGGTACCTGCCCGCGCAGCCGCTCGACCGCCTCCCCAGTCCGTCCGGCATCGCGTCCGTTGACGGCGACACGCGCGCCGGCCGCCGCCAGACCGGCGGCGATCGCCGCCCCGATCCCCTGGGTCGACCCGGTCACCAGGGCCGTCTTCCCGCCGAGGTCGATCTGCATCGCGACTGCGCTCCTCACATGGTCGGATCCGCCGGGAGGCCCGGTGCACCCGTCCGGAGCCGGCGGGGTGGTGCGGTGCGCCCTCAATTGAGTCACCTCCGCCCCGGGCCGTCGCCGCCGACACGCGAACACAACCGCCGACACGCGAACAGCGGCGCCGGCACCCGAACACCGCGCGGGCGAACACCGCGCGGGCGAACACCGCGCGGGCGCATGCGCGTCGGCCCCTGTGCCCACGTCCGCCGGCCTCCGTTCCGGCTCAAGATCGCGGATGAGATGATGCCCGGCGACAAGGCGACGGCGGACGAGGAAGCCGGTGTGAATCCGGCGCGGTCCCGCCACTGTGATCGGTGAGCCGGTCCCGACGAGCCCCTGCCCGCACGGGCGGGAAGGCGGCGGACGGGCACGGACCCGAGAGCCAGGAGACTCACGCGGTCGCCTCCTCCACGAACCACCGGGGCGGATCTCCCCGGAGAGAGGGACGGTGCGCCATGCCCGCCACACCCACCGGAGCGACGACCGGCGAACCCGCGCGCAGGACGGGCGGCGGACCCGTGCCGTGCCGCGTCGTCGTCTGCCGCGACTGCTGCTGCGGCAGCTCCAAGGTGCGGGGCGTCGACCACGCCGCCCAGACCGCACGCCTGCGCCAGGCCGGGCCGGTGAGCGTCTCCGACTGCCTCGACGTGTGCGACCAGGCCAATGTCATCGTGGTCCGGCCCTCCGCCGCGGGCAGGGCCGCCGGCGGGCGCCCGGTCTGGCTCGGGCTGGTCAACGACGCCGCGGCGACGGAGGACGTCGTCGCCTGGGTCCGCGCCGGCGGCCCCGGCATCGCACCGCTGCCGGACATCCTCGACCTGTACACGTTCACCCCGCCCGGCCGCCCGGCGGTCTCCTGACGCCACCGCCGTGTCCGCCGCAGGCGCGGCGGACACCCGGCTCGGTGTCCTCGGCGGATGCCGGGCGTCGTCCGGGGCCCGGGGCGGGTTCTGCCGGCGGCGGAACACCGCCCGGACGGGGCCCGACGATCACTACGGTCCCTTCCCATGACGACGAGGACGACGAGGACGACACAGGCGACCGGGGCGACGCAGACGGCACGGGCGGCACGGGCGGCACGGACGACGGTGACGACGCGCACGGTCGCGTACCCGGCCGACGGTCTGACGATGACCGGGCACCTCGCGCTCCCGGCCGGTGCCGACCGCCGGCCCGCGGTGCTGCTGGGACCGGAGGGCACGGGGCTCAGCGACGTCGAACGCCGCCGGGCCGATGCCCTCGCCGAGCGGGGATACGTGGCGCTGGCCTTCGACCTCCACGGCGGGCGCTATCTGGGCGACCCCGAGGAGATGCTGGCCCGGTGCCTGCCCCTGCTCGACGACCCCGACCGGATGCGGGGCATCGGCCGTGCGGCGCTCGACGTGCTGCGCGCCGAACCGCGGACCGACCCCGACCGGATCGCCGCCGTCGGCTACGGCACCGGGGGCGCGATCGCGCTGGAACTCGGGCGCGACGGCGTCGATCTGCGCGCGATCGGGACGGTCAACGCGACCACCACGGGCCGGCCGGGCGAGGCGGGGAACATTCGCTGCCCGGTGTGGGCAGGGGTCGGGTCACAGGATCCGATCATGGCGCCCGCGCAACGGGACGCGTTCACGGCCGAGATGCAGGCCGCGGGCGTCGACTGGCGTCTGACGGTCTACGGCGGCGCCCTGCACGCCTTCCACCATCCGACGGTCGATCACCCCACGGTCCCCGGCGTCGGTCACCATCCACGGCACGCGCGGCGGGCCTGGCGCGACGTGCTCGACCTGCTCGCCGAGTGCCTACCCCTGACGGAGGACCTGACTCAGGACATGACGGGGGACCAGGCGGAGGACCCGATGGGGGACATGACGGGGGACCCGGCGGCGGGCATGGGCTGAGCCCGGTCGCGAGACCCGCCGCCGCGAGCGACGACCCCGGCCCGTTCAGCCCGCCCGGGCCGGGGGCTCGGTGGCCCGGTCGGAGGACGGCCACACGTAGGGCAGGTCGTCCGGCACGTCGGGGAACCGCTCGCGGTAGTGCGCGGGGTCCTTGCGGACCAGCGCGGACCGGTGGCTGCGGTGGAAGTCCGCCGAGCCGAGCCACGGCGGGAGGTCCCCGGCCTCCGCGAGGCGGTCCTGGCTCCGCACGGTGGACAGCCCCTCGGGCGCCCAGCCCCGGAAGTCGTGCACCAGGGTCAGCGCGCAGGTGTCGGCGCGCCCGGCGTCCGTCCACACCTCGCACATGTCGAGCCCGTAGCGGACGAGCGCCTCCTCGTATCCCGCCCACATGCGCACGGCCGGATGCCGGCGCCAGCCGTATCCGGGCACGGTGAGGCCGCGGAGCACCTGGAGCGCCTCCACCCGCTGCTTGCCCAGACGCTTGACGTCCAGCGCGGCCGCCGACTCCCTGAAGTCCGGGTACGGCAGAAAGGTCTGCACACCGGTTCACCTCCTGTGCGGGCGCCTCGCGACCGCCCGGGGACGGTCAGATGCCGACGGTGTCGAGCGCCTCGCCCATGCACGAGGCCGACGGCACCGAGCGGCCCGCGCCGGAGCCGCGCAGCAGCGTCCGCACGGCCGGGGAGGGCGCTGCGACGCACAGAGGCAGGCGCCTGCCGACGTCCGTGAGCCACTCCACCAGGCTGTCGTCGGCCGAGGTCACCGCGCCCGCGTCGACGACCAGGGCGGCGTCCTTCGCGGCGATGCCGTCGACGGTGCGGACCACGCTGTCGAGGGCCGGGCCGCGCGGGGTGTCCCCGAGGGTGATCACCCACGCCCGGCCGCGTCGCCGGATGCCGGGGGCCGTGAAGCAGGGGGTCGCTGTCATCTGCGGTTCTCCAAACGGGTCGCGGACCGGATGGGGCGGGCTGGGCACGGAACCGGCGGCCCCGCCGGACGGCGATCGCACGACCGCCGCCCGTCCGGCCGGTGTCCGGCCCGCTTACCCCCACCCGGCGAGTCCACACCCACCGCGCCGGGGCCGCCCCGCGGGTGCCTCCACCCGGGGGACGTCATCGCCCTCGGCCGCGGGCCGCCCAGTCCGCCTCGCCGCCCGCGCCCAGGACCCCCGAGGCCCGGGCGAGCTCGCCGGTGTCGAGCCGCTTCAGATGCCTGCGGGCCACCAGTCCCACGAGCGGCGGAAACGCCGGACGCAGCGGCTGGACGAGCCGCAGCCACGGCGGGCAGTGGATGCTCGTGGACCGCCGCTCGACGCCCCGCCGCAGCCGGCGGGCCACCTCCTCCGCGGTGTGCACCCGCGCGGCGAAGCGCGGCTGCGAGGCGCGCAGGGCCTCCAGCACCGGATGCTCGTCGATGTCCCGGGTCATCTCTGTCCTCGTCCAGTGGAGATACGCGATCCCGACCCCGATCCCCTGGGCGGCGACCTCGGCGCGCAGGGCCTGCGCGAAGGACTCGGCGCCCGCCTTCGAGGCGCAGTACGCGCTCATCATGGGGGCTGCCCCGAAGGCCGCCGTGCTGGCGACCTGGAGGAAGTACCCCTGAGTACGGGCGAGTTGGGGAAGGAAGGCGCGCGCGGTGTTGGCGCTGCCGAACAGGTTGACGCCCACCACGCGCTCCCACAGCGCGGGGTCGCCCCCGGCGAAAGGGCCCGTGGCCGCGATGCCCGCGTTGGCCACCACCACGGACGCCGGCCCCATCTCGTCCGCCACCCGGGCCGCGGTCGCCTCCATGGCCGCCAGGTCCGTGACGTCCACCCCGAAGCACCGTGCGTCCCAGGGCAGCTCGACGGCGACGGCCCGGAGCGTCTCGACCTCCCGGCCCAGCAGCGCGACCCGCAGCCCGCGGGCGGCCAGCTCGCGCGACAGCGCGGCGCCGATGCCCCGGGCCGCCCCGGTGACCACCGCCACGCGGCGGTGCGGAAATCCGTTGTCCATCCGGTGTCCCTTCGGCCGGGACCGTCGCGCGGTCCTCGGGGTGTCCGCCGCCGCGCGATCGTGCGCGGGCCGCTGCCGCACCGGGCATTCTCCGGCAGGCGCCGTGCCGCCGCCCGTCCTGCGGCGGGTCGCCGGGTACCCGGCGCGGCCCGGTGCACACCGCCGCCCGCCCCGCGGCGGGTCACCGGGTACCCGGCGCACACCGCCGCCGGCCGCCCGCAGGACGGCACGGGCGCGCCGGTCTACGCTGAACGGGTCCGGCAGCGCACCTGTCCGGCCGCACCCCTGGAGGGCTCATGGCTGTGCGACACCGACTCGTCCGGCGCACACCCCAGCAGGTGTGGGACGTCCTCGCGGACGGCGACCGCTTCGGCACCTGGGTGGTGGGGACCTCGGGGTCCTCGGAGCGGGACGGCGAGTGGCCGGCGGAGGGGGCGCGCATCACGTACACCGTCCGCCTCGGCCGGTGGCAGGCGGACGGCCGGACGGTGGTGCGCGTCAGCGAACCGCCGCGCCGCCTGGAGCTGGAGGCCTACAGCGGCCCCCTCGGCACCGCCCGGATCGCCTTCGAACTGCGCCCCTGGGGCGACGACACCCTGGTGATCTTCGACGAGCACCCGCTGCGCGGTATGGGCGGCGCCGTGCACAATGCGGCCCTGGACGCCGTGCAGCAGCTGCGGCACCGGGTTCTGCTGCGCCGGTTCGCGCGGACCGTGGAAGACGCCACCGCCCCGGAGCGGCGCTGATGCCCGACGCCGTGGTGATCGGCGCCGGCCCCAACGGGCTCGTCGCCGCCAATCTGCTCGCCGACGAGGGCTGGAGCGTCGAGGTCCTGGAGGCCCAGGACCGTCCCGGCGGGGCCGTCCGCAGCGACAGCGGTGTGCTGCCCGGCTACGTCCACGACCTGTTCAGCGCCTTCTACCCGCTGGCGGCCGCCTCCCCGGTGCTCGCCGGGCTCGACCTCGGCCGAGAGGGGCTGCGCTGGGCCCGCGCGCCGCGGGTGCTGGCACACCATCTGCCCGACGGGCGCTGCGCCGTGCTGGACGCTTCGCCGGAACGCACCGCCGAGGGCCTGGACGCCTTCGCGGCGGGCGACGGCGAGGCATGGGAACGCCTGTACGAGGTGTGGCAGCGGCTCGGGGACGACATCGTGCGGGCGCTGTTCACGCCGTTCCCGCCCGTACGTGCCGCCGGGCGCCTCGCCGCCCGGATGCGGGGAGCCGGCGGGCTGAGCCTCGCACGCACCCTGCTGCTGCCCGTGCGCAGGCTCGGCGAGGAGCACTTCCGCGGCGAGGGCGGCCGGCTGCTGCTCGCCGGGAACGCGCTCCACGCCGACCTCGGCCCGGAGGCCGCCGGCA
Organism: Streptomyces zhihengii; assembly: GCF_016919245.1. Lineage (NCBI taxonomy): Bacteria > Bacillati > Actinomycetota > Actinomycetes > Kitasatosporales > Streptomycetaceae > Streptomyces > Streptomyces zhihengii. The sequence goes on from NZ_JAFEJA010000002.1 coordinate 1,415,664, forward strand.
GCGGCGGCTACGGCTGGCTGATGTCCATGCTCGGCCAGCACGTGGGCTTCCCGGCGCCCGTCGGCGGCGCGAGCGCCCTGACCGACGCGCTGGTCTCCCGGCTCCGGCGGCGCGGCGGCGCCGTCCGCTGCGGCCAGGAGGCGGCCGGCGTGGTGGTGCGCGGCGGGCGGGCCGTCGCCGTGCGGACCGCCGGCGGCGAGGAGGTGAGGGCGAACCGCGCGGTGCTGGCGGACGTGTCGGCGCCCGCCCTGTACGGACGCCTGGTGGACCGGGACCATCTGCCGCCGAGCCTGTCGGCGGCCATGGACCGCTTCCAGTGGGACTACGCCACCTTCAAGGTCGACTGGGCGCTCGACCGCCCGGTCCCGTGGACCTCGCCGGGGGCGTCGGAGGCCGGGACGGTGCATCTGGCCGACGGCGTCGACGGGCTGACCCGCTTCGCCGCGCAGCTCGCCTGCGGCCAGGTGCCCTCCAGGCCCTTCCTCGTCCTCGGCCAGATGACGACCACCGACCCATCCCGCTCACCCGCCGGCACGGAATCGGCCTGGGCGTACACCCATGTGCCCCACGAGGTGCGCGGCGACGCCGGGCCCGCCGGTATCCGGGGCATCTGGGACGAGGCCGAGCGGGAGGCCATGGCCGACCGCGTCGAGGCCCAGGTCGAGCGCTGCGCGCCCGGGTTCCGCGACGGGGTGCGGGCCCGCCGGGTGCTCGCCCCGCCCACGCTCCAGGCGCTCGACGCCAACCTCCACGGTGGCGCCATCAACGGCGGCACCGCCTCCCTGCACCAGCAGCTCCTCTTCCGCCCGCTGCCCGGCACCGGCCGCCCCGAGACCCCCGTACCCGGGCTCTACCTGGCGTCCGCCTCCGCGCACCCGGGCGGCGGCGTGCACGGCGCGCCTGGCGCGAACGCCGCGCGGGCCGCCCTGCGCTCCCGGCCCCCCCGCCGGCTGCTGGCCCGCGCCCAGCACACCCTCGCCCGGCGCTCCGGCGAACCCCGGCCCTGACCCGGGCCCGGCGCGGCCGGTGCCAGGGCGCGGTGCCAAGGCGCACGGCTCCGGGGCGCGGGGTGCTCCGACGCTGCCCCGCGCGCCCGTGCTCAGAGCCCCGCGACCTTGGAGCCCGCGACGAGTTCGTAGGCCAGGGTCACCGTGCGGGAGCCGCCCGGCGGCAGCAGGACCTCCCAGCGGACGACGCCCTCCTCGTCGACGGCGTCGGGCGCCGGGGAGCAGGCGTCCTTGCGGACGCGTACCTCCACCGCCGAGACCTCGGAGACGGGGATCCGCTCCCGCACGACGACCAGCCGGTCGCCCTCCTCGCCCGGGGGCGAGAACCGGGACAGATGGAGGGTGACCGTCCGCGAGATCACGGTCCGCTGGGCGAGGCCGGTGACATCGCGGAACTCCTCCGTCCGCCGGACCACCCGGTGGTCGTCGCGGCTGCCGAAGGCCAGCTCCAGCGGCGCGCCGGGAGCGGTGAACTCCAGGGTGCCGCGGCCGGTGAAGCCGCTGCCGCGGATCAGGTCCACCGGACCGGCGAGCAGGGTGTGGCCGGCCAGGTTGTCGGACCGCACCACCTGGGTGACCAGCGGCGACAGTTCGGGCGCGCAGGCGTACTCGCTGCGCGCGGACGCCATGAACGAGGAGACGGGCACCCGGTGGGCCCGCCCGTCCCCGGGGACGGACACCGGCGCGGGGGCGGTGAGGACGCGGGTCTCGCCGCCGTCGTCCACCCCGGGCAGGCCCTGGACGGGCGCCGGCCCGAGATCCCCGATCTCCTCCTCGCGCAGTTCCACGTCGACCGTGCGGCGTTCGGCGGCCGAGCGGTCCCGCAGGGTCAGCCGGTCCTCCGTCAGCCGCGGCGGCTCGGCCGCCTGCGCCGAGCGGGCCGTCGACAGCGTCAGCCGGACGTCGTGCCAGTCCTCGCCGGTGCGCTGCCACACCATCGCGTCGGTCTCCAGCGTCAGCGAACCGCCGTCCAGCACCGCCCGGTAGGCGGGGCGCCACAGGGCGCACGGGGTCAGATGAGTCAGCCGCAGCCCGGCCGGGCCCGCCGCCGCGGACTCCACGGTCAGCTCGACATGGCCGAGCAGCTCCGCGGGCTCCTGGACGGACTGCTCCATCGCCCGCCGCACGTCGCCGAGTTCGGCGGCGAGGGCGGTGAGCCGGGCCTCGGTGGCGCGCAGCCGCTCGCCGTGGCTGTCGCGCTCGGCGTCGACCCGGTCCAGGGCGTCCGCCCAGCGGGCGGCGTCCGCCTCACCGGCCCCCGCGCCCTCGGCGGCGTCGCGCAGCACATCGGCGGCGAGACGGCCGAGCAGGTCCAGCCGGGCGCGCAGCCGGTCGCGGAGCTGCTCCAGCGTGCGCCGCTCCGTGTCGAGTTCGTGCTCGCGCAGGCGCAGGGCGGGGTCGTCGCCGGGGGACGGTACCGGGTGGCGCGGGGTCCAGGCGCGCACGATCCGCACGTCCAGCACGGTCGCCTCGTGGCCCGCGGTCAGTTCGGCGTGCAGGGTGCGGTCGACAGCGAGGGCGCCGATGGGCCCGAGCCGCAGCCGCTGCACACCCGCCTCCAGGGCGAGCGTGGCGGTGCGTTCGACCTGCGCGCGGTCCTCCAGGCAGGTGACGGCGGTGACGGGAAGGGGGATCGGCTGCGGATCCGTGGACATGGTGGTCAGCTCCTGCGGTTGCCGCCGGCGAGGGACTTGCCCGCCGGGAAGCGGATCTCGTAGCCGCCGTCGAAGACGGCGGTGCCCCCGGCGCGCAGCTCCGCCCGCCAGACGCGGGTGCCCGGGACGGGGGGCTCGGAGTCCGCGCCGTGCCCGGGCGCGGCCCAGTCGCCCCGTTCCTGGATGCGGACGTCCGCCTCGGAGGTGACGGGCACCCGTTCGCGGATCTCGACGGTGACGGGCCCGGGGAGCCGGTTGGCCAGCTCCACATGGACGCGGTGGTCGAGCACGGTGGTGGTGTTGCGCAGGCCCGCGGCCGACTCGTGCAGGCTCGTGCGGCGGGTGACCCGGATGCCCTCGGCCCGGCCCAGCCCGACCCGGCGGACGCCGCCGGGCGGCAGCGTCGGCAGGGCGGCCGTCAGCAGGAACTCGTCGTCCACGGTGACCTCCACCGGGCCGGCCAGCAGCGCCTGGTCCGTGGCGTTGGAGAGCACCAGCGTCGCGTACACGGTCTGCTCCACGGACGGCACGCACAGGTACTCCGTGCGCAGTCCGACCGCGATCTCACCGACGGTGACGGTGTGCCAGGTGCCGTCCGAGGGGATGTCGGCGCGGGCGGCCGCGTCGAAGCGGTGGTCGAAGGAGCCGGCCGAGACCCGGGGAGGCACGGCGTGCGCGGGCAGCGGCAGCGAGGCCACCGCCTCGGCGCGCCGCCGGTGTTCGGCGGCCACCGCGTCGCCCGACGCGCCGGGGAACAGCCGCCCCCGGCGTCCGGACGGGGCGTCGGCGCCGCTCAGCACGAGGGCGGCGTAGTCGAGTTCGGCGTCGCTCGGGCGCGGCGGGCCGGCGGGCGGCTGGGCGGACGGCGGCGGGGGCGCCGACGGCACGGGACCGCCCGGCGGGGCCGGTGCGGCGGGCGCGCCCGGCCGGCCGGCGGCCGACCGCGCACGGGGGGAGGGCGCCGCCTGTGCGGGTGCCGGGGCGCTCTTGAAGGCCTCCGGTGCCGCGCCGAAGACGCCGCCCGGCTGCGGGAGTCCGGCGGGAGCGGCGCCGTACCCCAGCGGGGCGGGCGGCGGCGGGGAGGCGGGGGCGGCGGCAGGGCGCCCGCCGAAGTGGGTACCGCCACGGGCGCGGCGGCGGGGCGGGGGCCCGCCGCGTCGTAGCCGGTGAACAGGCCCGCGAGGCCCGGCGGGGGCTCGCGCCACCCGGACGGCGCGGGAGCGGGCTGGCTGCGGCCGATGCGGACGGAACGCAGCCGGGGTAGATCGGTGCGGCGCCCCAGGTCGGCGGTGGCCAGCGCGACACGCACGCCCGTCCAGTCCTCGCCGGTGCGCTGGGCGACTGATGCCCGCAGCACCAGCCGTCCGCCGTCCTCGCCCTGACGGTGCGTCAGGCGGTACGCGGGCACCCAGACGGCCCCCGGTACCCCGTACTCCAGCTCGATCCCGACCTCGGGCCGCCCCTCGGCGCCGTCCAGGGTGAGGACGGCCGAGACGGTGGTCGCGACATGCGCCGCGGGCGCGTCCGTCGACGCCCGCGCGAGCCGGTCCCCGGCGACGGCCAGTTCGTGCCCGGCGTCCCGCAGCGCGTCCTCCAGTTCGGCGAGGCGGGCGTGCAGCCGGGTGAGCCGCTCGTCGGTGAAGGCGGAGAGCTCCAGCCACGCGTCCACGGGGGTGCGGCGGGGCGGGTCCCCCCGCCGGGGCACCGGCGGGACCGGGCGCAGCGCGGAGACCTCCTCGATCAGCGCGGCCTGCCGGTCCCGGCGGGCCAGGGCCGCCGCGTGGGCGTCGCGCAGCCGCTCGACCTCGCCGCGCAGCCCGTCGGGCGGGCCGGCGCCGGCGGGCTCCGCCTCGGTCTCCACCCGGGCCTCGGTGACCCGTACCCCGGCGGCGCCCGTGACGTGGGCCCGCAGCGAGGCGGGGTCGAGGCTGCGCGGCAGTCCGGTCACCCGGATCCGGCCGTCCTGCGGCACGCGTCCCGCGGCGAGGCGGCGGCAGAGCGCGCCCTGCGCGTAGACGACGACCGAATCGAGGGTGGATCCCCACCTGTCCGCTGTCCCAGTCGCTTCCATGTCCTCCGCCCCCGACGCGCCAGTGCGGACCGAAGCCTACTGCCGGGCGCGGCGCACGGTGGGGCCCCGGTCCCGGTGACACCGGTCCGTGACCGACAGGGCACCGGGCGGGGGCGGTTGGGCGGCGGCGACCCGCTTCGGTAGCCTGCCGGGCGTGATCGACACACACAGCTCCTTCGACGCTGCCGCCGACGACGCCGATGTCGCGGCGGCCGGGGCGCTGGCCGGCGCGGACGTGGTCCGGAGCATGTACGGACGGCGGCTCGGCCGTATCGACAAGGGCGGCGGGGACTTCGCCACGGACGCCGACGTGGCGGCCGAGAAGGCCGTGCTCGACGTCATCCGGGCCGCGCGGCCCGGCGACGCGGTGCTCGGCGAGGAGGGCGGGCAGCAGGGCGCCGCGGGCGCCGCGCGCCAGTGGCTGGTGGACCCGCTGTGCGGCACGCTGAACTACGCCGTCAGCACCATGGCGGTGGCCGTCAACGTGGCGCTGCGCGACGGGGCGGCCGCGGTGGCCGACCCGTTCGGCGGCGAGGTCTACCTCACCGACGGCAGGACCGCCCGGGTACGGCGCGAAGGAGCCGGCGAGGAGCCGCTCAGGCCCTCGTCCGCCAGCCGCCTGGTGGACGTCAACCTCGATCCGCCGTTCCCGCACGCCCCCGGCTTCCGGGCCGTCGAACTGCTCGCCCACCCCGGCTTCGCCGCGCGCTTCCGGCCCCGGGTGGTGTCGACGACCCTGGCCGTGGCCTGGGTCGCCGCCGGCAGACGGGCCGCGTACGTCACCGACGGGGGCGACCTCTCGGACAGCGTGCACTTCGCGGCCGGCATCGCGCTGTGCCGGGCCGCCGGCTGCGTCGTCACCGGGATCGACGGGGCTCCGATCGGCGAGACGGCCGGCGGGCTGGTGGCCGCCGCCGACGAGGAGACCCACGCGCTGCTGATGTCGATGATCCGGGGCGGGGCGTAGGCAGCGCGGGGGAGTTCGGACCGGGGCCGCCGGGCCCGTGGTCCTGCCCGTGCGCGGCAGGGAAGGCGCCCCTGGCGTGATCGCGGCCCCGCCCGCCACCGGGCTCGTAGACTCGCGCCATGCCCTCCTCGCCCCCGCCGGAACCGCAGGACGAACGCCCCGCCCAGCCCCGGACCGCACCGGACGCACCTCGCGAGGCGCCGCCCGCGCCCCCCGGCGCGGACGGCGACTGGCTGCCCGTCGGCGGGGGAGAGTCGGGAGCCGCCGTCTTCCGCGGCGCGGACGCCACCCGCTACGCCAAGTGCGTCCCGGCCGCGGACACGGAGGCCCTGCGCGCCGAACGCGACCGGATCACCTGGCTGTCGGGGCAGGGCGTGCCGGGCCCCCGGGTGCTCGACTGGTACTCCGGCGACGCAGGCGCCTGCCTGGTGAGCAGCGCCGTCCCAGGTACCGGCGCCGACCGGCTGCCGCCGGAGGCCCTGCGGGCCGCCTGGGGATCCGTCACCGACGCCGTCCGCCGGCTCCACCGGCTGCCCGCCGCCGAATGCCCGTACGACAGGGGCCTCGACATCATGGTCGCCGCCGCCCGCGACGTGGTCGCCCGCGGCGCGGTGGATCCCGCGTTCCTGCCCGACGAGCAACAGCACACGCCTGCGGGCCTGTTGCTGGAGCGCGTCCTCGCCCAGGTGCCCCGGCGGCGCGCACAGGAGCCCGCCGACACCGTGGTCTGCCACGGGGACCTCTGCCTGCCCAACATCCTCGTCGACCCGCACACCCTGGAGGTGACGGGCTTCATCGACCTGGGCCGCCTCGGGCGGGCCGACCGGCACGCCGACGTGGCGCTGCTGCTCGCCAACGCGCGGGAGACCTGGGCCGACGAGGAGCAGGCCGAGGCCGCGGACGCGGCGTTCGCCGAGGGGTACGGCATGGTCCCGGACCCCGGCAGGCTGCGGTTCTACCTCGACCTCGACCCGCTCACCTGGGGCTGACCGGAGGCCGCGCCGGGCACCGCTCCCCGCCGCGCGGCCCCGGCAGTAGGGTGACGCCGTGACCCTTTCGCAGGAGGATCCGCTGACACCCGTCGCCGACGACGACCGCGACGCCGCGCTGCGGCGCGTGAGGGACGCCTACGGCCAAGGGCACCTGAGCCACGAGGAGTTGGAGGAGCGCATCCAGCGCGTCCTCACCGCACGGACGCGCGGCGACCTCGGCCCCGCGCTCGACGCGCTCCCGGCGGAGCCGGACTCCGCCGCCACGGTCCTCGCCGCCGTGGGACGCATCCGGCGCGGCAGGGGCTGGCGCGTCCCGCGGACCCTCACCGTCGCCTCCGCCTTCGCCAAGGTGCGCTTGGACCTGTCACGGGCCGTCCTGGAACACCCGGTGGTCGACATCGAGCTGCGACTGGGCACCGGCAGCGCGCGGATCGTCGTGCCGCGCGACGCGGTCGTGGAACTCGACGCGGTGGTGGCCCCGATGAAGGACACCCGCTACCGCGCCAGGGCGCGGACCGGTGCGGACGGCCCCGCCGGACCGCGGATCCGGATCACCGGGACCCTGGGCTTCGGCCGGCTGACCGTCCGTCACGCACGCCGCTAGCCGTCGTCCGCCCGGCCCCCGCCCGGGGGCCGGGGCGGGAGATCAGGCCAGCACGACCGGGAGGTCGAACAGGTCGTTCTGCGTCACGACCGGCTTGTTGCGGAGCTCCCCGGGCGCGACGGCGAGCCGCAGGTCCGGGAATCGCGCGTAGAGCGCGGGCAGCGCGACCGACGCCTCCAGACGGGAGAGCGCCGCCCCGGGGCAGACATGCGGGCCGTGACCGAAGGAGATGTGCCGGTTCGGCGTACGCGTCACGTCGAACTCGCCCGCCGTCGGCCCGTGCTGCTCAGCGTCCCGGCCGATCGCGCCGAACGACACGATCAGGGCCTCGCCCTGCGGCAGCACCCGGTCGCCGACCTCGATGTCCTCCCGGGCGAAGCGGATGAGCACGTGCGAGGTCGGCGTGGACCAGCGCAGCGTCTCCTCGATCACGTTCTCCCAGGAGACCTCGCCGGAGAGCACCAGAGCGCGCTGCTCGGGGTGGGTCTCCAGGGCGACGACCGCGTTGACGATCAGGCTGATGGTCGTCTCGTGACCCGCGGCGACCATCAGCTGGAGGGTGTTGGTGATCTCCTCCGTGCTGAGCTTGTCACCGCCCTCGGACGCCTCGATCAGCGCGCTGGTCAGGTCGTCCCCGGGCCGCTCCTTCTTGCCCGCCACGATCCCCGCGAAGAGGACGCCCAGGTCCGCCATCATCTGCGGCACCTCCTCGGGCGGCGTCTGCGTCGAGAAGAACTTGTCGAACAGCGCCTTCATCCGCGGGTGGTCGGCCGGGTCGACGCCCATCAGCTCGCTGACCACGTTCATCGGCAGCGGGTACGCGAACTCCGCCTTCAGGTCGACCCGTTCACCGGCCGGCAGCGCCGAGAGCCGGTCCAGCATCCCGTCGGTCAGGGCCTGGATCCCTTCGCGCAGCCGCTCCACCCGGCGCGCGGTCAGCGCCTGCGCCACCAGGGTGCGCAGCCGCCGGTGCTCCTCGCCGTCGACGGTCAGCATCGACTTGCCCGGGTTGGCCAGCCCGATCAGCGGCCAGTCCATCGGTATCTCGCCGCGCTGCCAGGCGCCCCACACCTCGATGTCCTTGACCAGGCGGGAGTCGGTGAGCAGCTTCCGGGCCTCGGCGTGGTGGGTGACGGCCCAGCAGGGCACCCCGCCGGGCAGCACCACGCGGGCGAGCGGGCCCGCCTCGCGCAGCCGCGCGCCCTCGCCGTCGAGGTCGCCGACGAACGGGTCCAGGGTGATCACATCGGTGGCGGGCGCAGCGGTTCCGGCATGCGGGCAGGTCATCGCGTGGCTCCAAGGGCGGGGGTCGGGGTGTAGGTCACGGGAAGCGCGGTGAGGCCGCGCAGCCAGGGGGAGGGGCGCTGGGTGAGCGCGTGCTCGTCGACCGCGAGGTCGACGTCCGGCAGCCGGTCGAGCAGCACCTCGATCCCCGTCCGCGCGATGGTCTCCGCGACCTCCTGGGCGGGGAACGGGCAGCGGTGCTCGCCGTGGCCGAAGGAGAGATGGGCGTTGTTGCCGCCGGTCAGCGCCCCCGCGTCGGTGCGCACCTGGGGGTCGGAGTTGGCGGCGGCCAGGCCCAGCAGCACCAGGTCGCCGCGGCCGATCAGACGTCCGCCGAGGTGGGTGTCGCGCGAGGCCCAGCGGCCGGCGACGTTCTGCGTGGGGGTGTCCTCCCACAGCACCTCGTTCATCGCCTCGGCGACGCTGTGCCGGCCCCCGGAGAGGGAGGCGGCGAACCGGTCGTCGGTGAGCATCAGCCGCAGCGAGTTCCCGATCCAGTCGGCGCTCGGCTGGTGGCCGGCGGCCATCATCACCATGAGGTCCTGGGCGACCTCCTCGACCGTGAACCCGGCGGTGTTGGCGAGCATCCGGGAGGCGACGTCGTCGCCCGGCGCCGCGCTCTTCGCGGCCAGCAGCGCGCCCATCGACGTGCCGAGGTGGCGCTGGCCCTCCAGGGCGCCCTCCTGGCCGTTGATCATGTCGTTCATGGCCGTCACCAGGCCCGGCCCCTCCTCGTCGGCGAAGCCGTAGACGCTGGCGAGCACCCGCACCGGCAGCAGCATCGCGTACTCGGCGATGATGTCGCAGGACCCCTTGGCGCAGATGGCGTCGATGAGTTCGTCGGCGAAGCGCTCGGCCCGCTCCTTCAGGGCGAACGGGTCGATCGCCTCCAGCGCGTCGGAGATCACCCGGGCGCGCTCACGGTGCCGTTCGCCGGTGGTGTAGAGGATCGACGGCTGCTTGCGGCCGATCATCGGCAGCAGCGGCCAGTCGGCGGGGATGCGGTCCCACTGGTTCCACAGCTCGGAGTCGCGGGAGAACAGCACCGGATCGCTGGTGACCTGGTGGAGCTCGCGGTAGCCGAGCACCAACCAGGCGGGGATGTCGCCGTCCAGGACGACGGGCGCGACCGAGCCGTGCTCCCCGCGGATCTGCCGGTACAGCCCGGCCGGGTCGGTCTGGAAACGGGGGCCGCCCAGCGGGACGGGGCAGGTCTCGGGACGGGTCACGGGGCGGGCTCCGGGATCGGCTTCGGTTCCGCGGCGGTGACGGTCCGCAGATGCTCGACGAGCGAGATCAGGACCTGCTTGCTGGACTCGCGCGACCGGGCGTCGCAGAGCACCAGCGGGACCTCGTCGGCGAGGTCGAGGGCGTCGCGGATCTGGGCGGGGGTGTGGGCGGTGCCGCCGAAGTCGTTGCAGGCGACGACGAACGGCGTGCCGTGGTGCTCCAGCCGGTCGATGGCGTACCACGAGTCGGCGAGCCGGCGGGTGTCGACGAGTACGACCGCCCCGAGCGTGCCGGAGAACAGCCGGTCCCACAGGAACCAGAACCGCTCCTGGCCCGGCGCGCCGAACAGGTAGAGGACGTTGCGCTCGTCGAGCGAGATCCGGCCGAAGTCGAAGGCGACGGTGGTGGCCGTCTTCGCGGCGACCCCGTCGGTGTCGTCGACGCCCTCGCCGGCCTGCGTCATGGTCTCCTCGGTGTTCAGCGGACGGATCTCGCTGACCGAGCGCACCAGAGTGGTCTTGCCGACACCGAAGCCGCCGACGACCACGATCTTCAGGCCGTTGTCGGCGGTGCTGTGCAGGGTCTGGCGCTGTTCAGAGGTTACGGAGTCCAACGAGCACCTGCTCCAGGATGTCGTGATCGGGAAGGCGGTACGTGGGGCGGGGGTGGCGGGCGCTGATCCGGCCGGTGTCCTGCAGATCGGTCAGCAGGATGCGGGTGATCGACACCGGCAGCGAGAGCGCGGCCGCCACCTCCACCACGGCGGTGGGGTAGCGGCACATGCGCAGGATCGCGGCGTGCTCGGACTGCATGCCGGGGACCGGGTCGCTCTCGGCGACGACGAGCGTCACCAGGTCGAAGGCGTCGGTCCCGGCCCGGCTGCGCCCGCCGGTCAGGGTGTAGAGCCGGTCCGGGGTGTCGTCCCGGCCCGGTCTGCGGCGGCTCATCCCCGGGGCCTGGCGACGAGGTGCTCGCCGAGCTGCTCGACCAGCTCCGACATGTTGTGCCCGACGAGGCCGGCGTCCGCGTCCTCGTCCGCGACGAGCGCGAGGTGGGCGCCCTCGCCGGCCTCCACGATGAACAGGATGCCGCCGTAGAACTCGGCCATCGCGGAGCGCACCCCGCCCGTGCCGTCGCCGAACTCGACCGAGGCACCGTGCGACAGGCTCTGGATGCCCGCGGCGATGGCGGCGAGCTGGTCGGCCTGGTCGACGGAGAGCTCGGGGGTGCGGCAGAGCTTGAGGCCGTCGCGGGACAGGACCAGGGCGTGACGGGTGCCCGGGGTGCGTTCCAGCAGGCCTTCCAGGAGCCAGCTCAGCTTCTCGTCGGTCGTGGTGCCGGTCATTCGGGGTTGCCTTCCGGATGCGGGGTGTTCGGTGACGACGGCGTCCGGGGAGCGGACGTGGCGCCGTGCGGGGCGGAGGATGCGGCGGGGCCGGCCGGACGGTCGCCGTCCGCCGGGCCCGTCGGGGCGGGGGAGTCACCGGTGCCGCCGTCGGCGGCGGTCGCGCCGGTGGCGCGGACCGCCTTGCGGAAGCTGCCGAACCGGCTGGCGGCGCCCGCCGCCGCGCCGGTGCGCGGGGCCGCGGGGCGCTCCTTCCCCGGGGTTCCCGGGGCCTCGTGCCCCGCGGCGGCGAGGTGCGGCCGCGCCGCCGGCGCGGCAGCCCGCTCTCGCCGAACTCCGGGTGCTCGCCGGTGCGCTCGGCGGCCGGGCCGTGCTCGGCCTCGGGCTCCGGGACGGGCGGCGCGGCCGGAGCGGGCACGGGGGCGGGGGCGGCGACGGACGGCGCGGCGGGCGTCTGTGCCGGGGCGCGGGTGATCAGTTCCTGGGGCAGCATCAGCAGCGCGCCGGTGCCGCCGCGCGCCGAGGGACGGAACGAGACGGTCAGTCCGTGCTTGCGGCCGAGCCGCCCGACGACGGCCAGCCCGAGCCGGGTGCCGGAGAGACCGGCGAGGTCCTGGTCGGCCGCGCTCACGGCGGATTCGGCGCGGCGGAGCTGCACATCGCTCATCACCAGACCGCTGTCCTCGACGGTGATCACGACGCCCGCGGGGACCTCCTCCACGTAGACGTGCACCTCGGCCGTCGGCGGGGAGAAGTTGGCGGCGTTGTCCATGAGTTCGGCGAGGGCGTGCATCACGCCCTCGGCCGCGTGACCGGCGACCGCCGCGTCGCTCCCGGAGTGCAGCCGCACCCGCTGGTAGCCGCCGATCCGCCCCATCGCCCCGCGCAGGATCGACTCCATCACGATCGGACGTGCCCAGCGCCGCCCGGAGCGCGCTCCGGTGAGCACGGCGATGGAGTCGGCGAGCCGGCCGGCCTGGGCCGTGCGGTGGTCGAGGTGGAGCAGGTCCGTGAGCACGTTCTCGTCGGCGTGACGGTGCTCCATCTCCCGGAGGTCGGTCAGCATGCTGGTGGTGAGGGCCTGCATGCGTCCGGCGGAGTTGGCGGCGGCGGCCATCGCGGCGGACCGGCCGGACTCCGCGCGCCGCAACCGGGCCCGCAGGCTCTCGTTTTCGGCCGTCAGGCCGGCGGTCAGCTCCTCCGTCCGCGCCTTGTGCGCGCGGGTCAGTTCCTCGGTCCGGGCGGCGTGGCGCGCCTCGGACGCCGCCGCCTCGGCGGCGGCGCGTTCCTGGACCGCGGCCGTCTCGCGGCCCGCGGTGGCCCGGAGGGCGGCGAGGGCGGCGTCGCGGGAGGTGAGTTCGCCGGACAGGGCGCCGGCCCGCCGGTTCAGGGCGCGCGCGGTGCGCGCGTACCAGGTCACGGCGAAGGCGGCGGCGCAGAGCAGCAGCACGCCGCAGGCGGCGGCCGCGCCGAGTTCGGGGCGGACCCCGGCCGGGGCCGCGGAGAGCGCCGCCACGGTGATCGCGCCGCCCGCGGCGGCGGTGAGCAGCGAGGCGGTCAGGGCAGGGCGGAAGGGGGTGGGTGACGCCGACATCAACCAGACTCTCGGGAGCGGGCACACAGGGCGGGGAGTCGTAACGTCCGCACTATAGAGGGGCAGTTGATCAGTCGGGAACTCTCTTGACCGGATTGATATTCCTGTTGTGGCATACCTTTTCGTATGAGCGCCCGGAAAAGTCGCACTCCTTGCGATGTGTGATCACGGCCGCCGTGTGTGATCGGATAGCGTCGGGAGTCACGCCGGTGCGCCGGGCACCGGTGCCCGCGACGAGAGGAAGCGAACGCCATGCCGCTCGAAGGCGAGTACGAGCCCAGCCCCTCGGACTGGGTGCGCAAGCAGGTCGAGCTGTACGAGTCGTCCGGAGGCACCGAGGGGACCACGATGCGGGGCATGCCCGTCGTCCTGGTGACCAACGTCGGCGCCCGCAGCGGCCGGATCCGCAAGACACCGCTGATGCGGGTGGAGCACGACGGCGCGTACGCGCTCGTCGCGTCGAACGGCGGTGCCGTGAAGCACCCCGTCTGGTACCACAACCTGGTCGCCCACCCCGGCATCGAACTGCGCGACGCCACCGAGGTCTGGGACATGCGCGTCCGGCTGATCACCGGTCAGGAACGCGCCGAGTGGTGGGAGCGCGCCGTCGAGGCGTTCCCCGACTACGCGGACTACCAGGTCAAGACCGACCGCGAGATCCCCGTCTTCCTGGCCGAGCGGGCCTGACGGGACGTCACCGGGGTGTGCGCGCACGGGCCGGGCCGGCCCGTGCGCGGCGCTCCGCGGGGCTGGTCGCCGCCGCCGGCGGCCGGGCCCGTGCGCGCGGCCGGGTCCGGCGGGGCTCCGCCCCGCGTCCCGCGCCTCCATCGCCGGCGGGGCCGGGAGGCTGCCGGCCGGGTCCGTGTGCGCGGCCGGGTCCGGCGGGGTCCTCGGCGGGAGGCCGCTCGACAGGAGCGGCGTCCCGCGCCGTTCAGTCGGCGCCGCCCCGCTCGCCGGCCAGCATCCGCTCGATCCGGTCGAAGCGCTCGTGCAGGGCGCGGGTCTCCTCGCGCAGGCGGTGGGTGTGGTCGCGGCGCCGCTCCTCCCGGCCGACGAACCAGGTCGCCAGGGCGGCCGTCACCATGCCGTACGTGGTGATGCCGACGACCATGACGACGGCGCCGACGACCCTGCCCCACAGCGTGACCGGGTAGAAGTCCCCGTAGCCGACGGTGGTCGCCGTCTCGATCGACCACCACAGGCCCTTCGGGTACGACGTCAGATTCGCCCCGTGCGCCCCTTCCTCGGCGGCGGTCACGGCCCACGCGCCGCCGAGCATGACCAGCACCAGGACGACCGTCGCCCCGCCCGCCGCCTTGAGGTGCAACGACCGCCCCTCCCGCCCGAGCAGCACGGCGACCGCTCTGGTGAGGAATCCCGGAACCATGCCGCCTCCTTCCGCCCGCCCCAGTCTCCCCGCGATCCCCCGCCGGGCCCCGGGGGCGCGCCGGGGCACAGGCGCCGTCAGGGGCGGTTGCGGGTGCGGCGGGGGGCGGGCCGGCGCAGGAGGCGGTCGATCTGGCGGCCGACGTCCTCGGTGTCGCGGACCGGGCCGGGGAAGGCGATGCGGGTGTCGGTGTGGCCGCCGCCGGGGTGTTCGAGACGGAGCACGATGCCGAAGCGGTCGAGCGCCAGCGGCCGGACGCGAAGGGCGTCCTGGCGCAGGGCGGGGTCGGTGAGCAGGGTGAGCCGGTCGACGACGTCCTGGTGGTCGTCGGTCAGGTGCAGCAGCATCGACGTCTCGTGCGCGGCCAGCACGTCCGGCCGGGCCCGGGCCAGGTCCTCCGGGTCGACGTGCTCCACGCGCCCGCGGCGCTCGATGGCGGCCCGTGCCAGGTCGAGGCCGAGGACCAGCGTCTTCGCGCCGGCGCGGGCGTCGCAGGGGACGAGCCGCCCGGCCAGGGTGACCTTCGCGCGGACGCGGTCGCGGACGCCGGCCGGGGCGATGTCGGTGAATTCGAGGAGGGCCGCGAGGTCGCCACGGGGCGCGTGGGCGGCCTGGGCGGCGAGCGGGCTGTCCGCCGGCGCGTGCAGCAGCAGGCGGCCCTTGCGGTCGACGCTGTGCATGTCGACCAGGTCGTAGCAGCGATCGTCGGCGGTCAGGCTCAGTGACGGGGCGGCCGCGATGACGGAGCGGACGCGCTCGGCGCAGCCGGGCTCGTCGACGCGGGACTTCGCCGGAATCATCGTCTCTCCTCTGTTAGGTAAGGCTAACCTAACAAGAATCTGTGTCCCGTTGCAGCCGGATGGGCCGGAACGCACGGACCTCGGCGGCATGCGCGGCAACGCACGCCGCCGGGCGGGCCGGGCGGGAACGGGCTACAGCGAGATGAGCCGGAAGATGAAGAACGCGGCGACGACGACGGCCCCGGCCACGATCAGCCAGACCCAGAGGCCCGGATGCTCCCAGGGGCCTCCGTCCGGGCGCTCCTCGTGGGCCTCGGCGATGGAGCCCTCCGCCGGCGGGGTCTCCTCGGGCGGTACCAGTGGATCGGTCATGTATCCAGGCTCGCGGAGCCCGCGCGATGGCGCACCCGCTGCGCCCGCTCCACCGCGCGGCTGCGGTGGGCCGGGTCAGAACGCGTAGCGGATCGGGAGCCACGGGGTGTGGCGCTCCACCAGCCGGCGCACGGTGTCCACCGCCTCGCCCTTGACCCCGGTGCGGTACCGCACGTTCCAGCTCCCGTTCTCCGAGCGCTTGGGCTGCTGGATCCCGGGCCGCCACAGGGCGGACTCGGCACGCGGGTGCCAGGCCAGGTTCACCTCGTGCAGGTCCCGGTTGTGGGTCAGCATGATCACCTCGGCCGCGGCCTGGTCCTTGACCGCCCGCGGCAGGACGTCGTCCATCCTGCGCAACAGCTCCGCCCACGCCTCCTCCCAGCCGGGACGCACGACGACGGGGGAGAAGTTGAAGTGCACCTCGTACCCGGCCTCCACGAAGTCCCCGGCGGCGGCGATCCGGTCCTCGACGGGACTGGTGCGGATGTCCAGCAGCCGGGCGTCCTTCGGGGGCATCACCGAGAAGCGGATCCGGGTGCGCCCGCGGGGCGCGAGCAGCAGCAGATCGGGATTGACGAACTTGGTGGCGAAGGACGCCTTGGCGGTGGGCCAGCGGGCGAAGGCGTGCACCAGATCGGCGGTGTTCTCGCTGATCAGCGCGTCCACCGAGCAGTCGCCGTTCTCGCCGATGTCGTACACCCACGCCACCGGGTCGCACTGGTTCGGCTCGGCCTTGGGCCCCTGGGCCGCCACATGCCGTCCCAGGCGGCCGATCACCCGCTCGATGTTGGTGAACACGGTGACCGGGTTGGCGAAGCCCTTGCGGCGCGGGACGTAGCAGTAGGCGCAGGCCATCGCACACCCGTTGGAGGCGCCGGGGGCGATCCAGTCCGCCGACCTGCCGTTGGGCCGCACCGTGAGCGTCTTCTTCTCGCCCAACACCAGGACCGTCTTCTTGATCCGCACCCAGTTCTCCGCGTTGCCCGGATTGCCGTGCAGGCCCGGGATCCGCCAGTGCGATTCGACGGGGACCACCCGGGCTTCCGGGAACCTCGCGAGGATCTCCCGGCCGCGCGGGGACGCCGCCGCGGCCGGTTCGGCGTGGATCTCCCGCACCTCCAGCATCCGCCGGGCCTCCGCGGAGGTACGGAACGACGGCCCCGGCCCCCGGGGGACCGGCGGCGCGGGGAGGATCTCCTCCAGGCCGAACAGCGCGTCGGGGTCCCCGGGGCCGGAAGAAGGGCCGAAGGTGCTCACCCCGGAACCGTACACAGAACGGGCGCCGCGCCGTCCCGTCCGCGGCCCGCGACGGGGACGCGCCGAAGTGCCCCGCTTCCGCGCAGGGCGCATCCTGGCGGTTGGGCGCCGCCACGACCGCGACCGGCCCGCTGCCGCCGAACGCCGCCGAACCAGGGAGCGACACGACGTGACATCTGCTCCACGGGGCGACGGAAACGGCCGGGCCGGAGGCTGGGACCAGGACTCGGCCCTCGCCCGCGCGGTGCTCTCCCAGCAGAGCATCGCCGTCATGGAGCTCGACATGGACCTGCGCCCCGTCCGCACGAACGGGGCGTACGCGGCGATGCGCCCCGGCGGGGCGGGCGACGACTGGCTGCTGGAGGTCACCGGAACGGGCGCCCACGGGACGGTGCGCGCGTTCATGGCCCGGGTGGCCGAGACCGGCACACCCGTGGTCGCCGCCGAGTACCCCCTCGGCCCCGAGGGCTCCGACCGGATGGTCTCCCTCACCTGCATCCGCGTCACCGACCCCCTCGGGGCGCCCGTCGGCATCGCCATCGCCGCCGTCGAGGTCACCGAGCGGCACCGGGCCCAGCGGCGGCTGTCGGCCGCCTACCGGGAGGCCTTCGAGATCGGCGGCTCGCTGGACGTCGTGCACAGTGCGCGCGACCTGGCCGCCGTCCTGGTGCCCGCCCTCGGCGACCTCGCCTTCGTCGACTTCCCCGACGACGTCCTCCAGGGCCGCGACCCCACGCCCGGCTACCACGGCGCGGAGGCGTTCGCCGCGCGGCGGGTGGCCACCAAGTCGGCCGACGGCGAATGGCCCGCCGGTCTGGTGCGGGTCGGCGAGCTGGTGCCGACCCCTCCCGAACCGCTGATGCCCGCCGAGACGACCGCCGGGGGCGCGCTCGTCATCGACGAGGAGCTCGGCCGCCGCATCGTCGGCGACGACCCGCATCTGCTCCGCCGCCTCATGCCCGAGGGCATGCGGCACGCCCTCGGCTGCCCCCTGCACCACCGCGGACGCTTCTTCGGCTACGCCCAGGTGTACCGCGTCGACAACCCCGACCCGTTCGGCGAGGCGGACGTCAAACTCATGCAGGACCTGTGCTTCCGCGCCGCCCTCGCCATCGACAACGCCTTCCGCTTCACCCGCGAGCACCGCACGGCCGTCGTCCTCCAGCAGAGCCTGCTCCCGCCCGCCGCCACCGAGACGGCCGCCGCCGAGACCGCCGGCGCCTATCTCCCCGCGGGCGGCAGCGTCAGCGTCGGCGGCGACTGGTTCGACGCCTTCCCGGTCTCCTCGCTGCGGATGGCCCTCGTCGTCGGCGACGTCATCGGCCACGGCCTCCAGGCGACGGCGACCATGGCGCGGCTGCGCACCGCCGTGCAGACCCTCGCCGACCTCGACCTGCCCCCCGACGAACTCCTCACCCGGCTCGACGACCTGGTGCAGCGCATGGTGGCGGAGTCGAAGGAGCCCGACACCGTCGGCGCCTCCTGCCTGTTCGCCGTCTACGACCCGGTGACCGGCGTGTGCCAGATGGCCAGTGCGGGCCATCCGCCGCCGGTCGTCGTCCGCCCCGACGGCAGCGCCGAGTACGCGGCGGTGGTCCCCGGGCCGACGCTGGGCGTGGGGGACAACCCGTTCGAGGTGTTCAGCACGACCCTCCCGGTCGGCAGTGTGCTCGCCCTCTACACCGACGGCCTGGTGCGGCGCGCGGGCGGCGGGGACGACGCGCCGGGCGGCGCGGAGGATCCGCTCCCGGCGGAGCTGGCGAAGCTGGTGGCGGACGGGCGTTCCCTCGACGGCATCGCCGCCGAGCTCACCGCCCGCCGCGCCGCGCCGGAGCAGCCCGCCGACGACGTCACCGTGCTGCTCGCCCGCACCCGGGCCGTCGACGGACGGGACACGGCGACCTGGGAGTACGCCGCCGACCCCGCCGCCGTGCACGACGCCCGCACCGACGTGGTGCGCCAGCTGGAGGTGTGGGGCCTCCAGGAGCAGTCGTTCGCCACCGAACTCATCGTCAGCGAGCTGGTCACCAACGCGATCCGGCACGCGGGCGGCCCCGTCGTCCTGCGCCTCATCCGCGACCGGGTGCTCGTGTGCGAGGTCGCCGACCCCAGCAACACCCAGCCGCGCCTGCGCCGCGCGCTCAGCACGGACGAGGGCGGCCGGGGGCTGTTCCTGATCGCGCAGCTCTCCACCCGGTGGGGGTGCCGGTACGGCGCCCGCGGCAAGACGATCTGGACCGAACAGGCCCTCGATCCCGCCCGGGTCAGCGGCTGCCGCGGGTGGTGGTCTTGCGGTAGCCGAAGGGGCCCGGCAGGTCCATCGAGGTGGTCCGGCGTCCGGTGGTCGAGTAGGTGTGCCGCGGGCCCTTCCCCTTGCCGAAGGTGAGGGACATGGACTTGCGGTTGACGTTGAGGCGGACGCCGGGGAATATCCGGAAGCTCTTGCGGAACGTGATCGGCATGACGGGCTCCTTTCGTCGGGATGCGTTCTCGCGTCTTCCCCCGGTTTCCCCTGTCACTCGGCCCGTCCGCCCCGCGTCCCACGGGCCGTCAGGCGGCGTCCCGCGGACCGGCGGGCGGCGCCCCGGCCCCGGAGCGGAACCGGTGCCGCCCGCCGGGAGGAACCGCGCTTGACCTCAAGTGGAGTTGAGGTACCACGATCGCCGGCATGGACCTCACCCGACCCACCACCGCCCCACCCGCCGGCCCCGCCGCCCCGGTACGCGCTGAGAGGGCGGACCGATGCTGCTGAGACTCGTGGCCGGCCGTCTGCGCCCCTACCGGTGGACCCTCGCCCTCCTCGTCCTGCTCCAACTCGTGCAGGTCCTCGCCTCGCTGACCCTGCCCCGCCTCAACGCCGACATCATCGACAACGGCGTCCTGCGCGGCGACACCGCCCATGTGCTGGCCGGCGGCGCGCGGATGGCCGGGGCCACCCTCGTCCAGGCCGCCGCCGCTGCCGCCGCCGTCTGGTTCGGCGCCAGGATCGCCATGGGCGTCGCCCGTGACGTGCGCGCCGACGCCTTCCGCCGTGTCCAGTCCTTCTCCGCCCGGGAGATGAGCCGCTTCGGCACCGCGTCGCTGATCACCCGCACCACCAACGACGTGCAGCAGGTGCAGACGTTCGCCGTGCTCATCCTGACGATGCTCGTCGCCGCGCCCCTCATGTGCGCCGGCGGTATCGTCATGGCACTCGGCCAGGACGTCCCGCTCGCCCTGCTCCTGCTGCTGTTCGTCCCGCTGATGGCGGGCGCCGTCGGCACCGTCGTGCTGCGGATGCGGCCGCTGTTCCGCGGCATGCAGCAGCGCGTCGACCGGGTGGGCCGGGTGGTGCGCGAGCAGATCACCGGCGTCCGCGTCGTCCGCGCTTTCGTCCGGGACCGGTACGAGCAGGGGCGGTTCGCCGCCGCCAACGACGAACTGCGCGACGTCGGCCTGCGGGTGGGCCGCCTCTCCGCGGTGATGTTCCCCATCGTGCTGGTGGTCTGGGAACTGGCCACCGTCGGTGTCATCTGGGTCGGGGCCCACCGCATCGAATCGGGCGCCCTGCAGGCCGGTTCGCTCGTCGCGTTCCTCGGCTACCTGCTCCAGATCATGATGTCGGTGATGATGGTGCTCTTCCTGCTGATGCACCTGCCCCGCGCGGAGGTCTGCGCCGAACGCATCCAGGAACTCCTCGACACCCTTCCCTCGGTGGCCCCGCCCGCCGACCCGGTGCGCGCACTGCGCGGACCCGGACTGCTGGAGATCCGCGACGCCGGCTTCCGCTACCCCGGCGCCGAGGAACCCGTCCTCCGCTCGGTGAGCCTCACCGCCCGGCCCGGCACCACCACCGCCGTCATCGGCTCCACCGGCAGCGGCAAGTCCACCCTCCTCGGACTCGTCCCGCGGCTCCTCGACGCGACCGCCGGCACGGTACGGGTCGGCGGCGTCGACGTCACCGCCATGGACCCGGCCCTCCTCGCCCGAACCGTCGGACTCGTGCCGCAGAAGCCGTACCTCTTCTCCGGCACCGTCGCGGACAATCTGCGCTACGGCAGGCCCGGCGCGAGCGACGGGGAACTGTGGCACGCCCTGGAGGTGGCCCAGGCGGACGGCTTCGTCCGCGCGCTCGACGGCGGCCTGGACGCACCCGTCACCCAGGGCGGCACCAACCTCTCCGGCGGACAGCGCCAGCGCCTCGCCATCGCCCGGGTCCTCGTCGCACGCCCGCGGGTGTACCTCTTCGACGACTCCTTCTCCGCCCTCGACAACCGCACCGACGCCGCGCTGCGGCGGGCGCTCGCCGAGGAGACCGCCGGCGCCGCCGTCGTGATCGTCGCCCAGCGGGTCGCCACCGTCCGCGGAGCCGACCGGATCGTCGTCCTCGACCGGGGCAGGGCCGTCGGCCGCGGCACCCACGAGGAGCTCATGCGGGACAGCGCCGTCTACCGGGAGATCGTCCTCTCCCAGCTCACCGAGGAGGAAGCCGCATGACCACCCGCACCGCGCCCGAACGCCGCGGCCCGGCGCCCCAGCAGCGCGCTCCCGGCCTCGCCGCCCCCGCCCTCGAACGCTCCCTCGACTTCCGCGCCTCCGGCCTGCGGCTGCTGCGCACCCTGGCACCCGAACGGGCCCGGCTGGCCGCCGTGTTCGCGGCCGCGGCGGTGGGGATCTCGCTCGCCGTCGTCACCCCCGCCATCCTCGGCCGGGCCACCGACCTCGTGCTCGCGGGCGCCGCCGGCGACGGCGTCGACTTCCCGGCCCTCGCCCGGGCGCTGGCCGTCGTGTTTGCGCTGGCCGCCGGCTCCGCCCTGCTCAATCTGATCCAGCAGCGCATCGCCACCACCGTCGTCCAGCGGACCGGGCACCGGCTGCGCGAACGGGCGCAGCACAAGCTGGCGCGGCTGCCCCTGACCTACATCGACGCCCAGCCCCGGGGCGAGATCCTCAGCCGCACCACCAACGACATCGACAACGTCACCCAGACCCTCCAGCAGGCCCTCAGTCAGATGATCAGGGCGCTGCTGACCCTCGTCGGCGTCCTCGCGATGATGTTCTGGATCTCGCCGCTGCTCGCCCTGATCGCCCTCGCGACCGTCCCGCTCTCGGTGTTCACCGCGGCCCGGATCGGCAAGCGGGCCCAGCCGCAGTTCGTGCGGCAGTGGTCCGTCACGGGCCGGCTGAACAGCCACGCCGAGGAGATGATCACCGGCCACGCCGAGGTCGTCGCCTTCGGGCGCCGGGACGACGCCGTCGCGCGCTTCGAGGAACTCGGCGAGGAGCTGTACCGGGCGAGCTTCCGCGCCCAGTCCGTGTCCGGCCTCATCCAGCCCGCGCTCACCTTCGTCGGCAACCTCAACTACGTCCTGATCGCGGTCGCCGGCGGACTGCGGGTGGCCTCGGGCACCCTGTCCGTCGGGGACGTGCAGGCGTTCGTCCAGTACTCGTACGAGTTCAACGGCCCGGTCACCCAGGTCGCGGCCATGGCGAACCTGCTCCAGTCCGGGGTCGCCTCCGCCGAGCGGGTCTTCGACCTCCTCGACGCCCCCGAGGAGTCCCCGGAACCGGCCCGGCCGCTGCGCCCCGGGCGCCCCGGCGGCCGGGTCTCGTTCGAGAAGGTCGCCTTCCGCTACGAGCCCGGCACCCCGCTCGTCGAGGACCTGTCCCTGACGGTGCGGCCGGGGCAGACGGTCGCCGTCGTCGGCCCCACCGGCGCGGGCAAGACGACGCTGGTGAACCTGCTGATGCGCTTCCACGAGGTGACCGGCGGCCGGATCGTCCTCGACGGCGTGGACACCGCCCTGATGACCCGTGAGGACGTCCGGTCGGGCATCGGCATGGTCCTCCAGGACACCTGGCTGTTCGGCGGCACCATCGCCGAGAACATCGCCTACGGGGTGCCGGGCGAGGTCTCCCGCGAACGCGTCGTCGCGGCCGCCGAGGCCACCCACGCGGACCGCTTCATCCGCACCCTGCCCGATGGCTACGACACGGTGCTCGACGAGGACGGCACCGGACTGAGCGCGGGCGAGCGCCAGCTCGTCACGATCGCCCGGGCGTTCCTCGCCGAGCCGGCCGTCCTGGTGCTGGACGAGGCCACCAGCTCGGTCGACACCCGCACCGAACTCCTCGTCCAGCAGGCGATGTCGTCCCTGCGGGCGGGCCGCACCAGCTTCGTCGTCGCCCACCGGCTCTCCACGATCCGCGACGCCGACCTGATCGTCGTCATGGAGGGCGGCTCGATCGCCGAACAGGGCACCCACGAGGAACTGCTCGCCGCCGGCGGCGCCTACGCCGGGCTGTACGCCGCCCAGTTCGCGCCCGCCGTGTGAACGGGCCGCACCCCGGGGGCGCGCCCCCGGACGAGACGGAGCCCCCGCGGACCAGGTGGTCCGCGGGGGCTCCGGCCAGCCACTCCGGTGTGGGGAGCGCTTGGAGTTAACGCCGTCATCATGCGCGGTGCCCGGGGCCCCGGGCGGGCGGCACTCCCGCCGCGGCCGCCGAATCCCCCGGACGGCCGCACCGCGCCGGCCGCCGGCGCCGTCAGCGGGCGAGCGCCGGGAGCGCGGGGTAGTCGGTGTACCCCGTCGCCCCGCCCGTGTACATCGCGTACCTGGCCCGCACCGGATTGACGGGGCCGCCCGTGCGGATGCGCTCCACCAGGTCGGGATTGGCCAGGAAGGGGCGGCCGAGGGCCACCAGGTCGGCGCCGGCGGCCAGCAGGCGCTCGGCGGCCTCCCGCCCGCCGTCGGCGGGGATCTGCTCGCGCGGCAGCACCGGATTGGCGATGAGGGTCCCCGTCCACAGCGCCCGCAGACGGGCGAAGAGGGGAGCGGCGGGATCGGCGTACGCGAGGTGCAGATAGGCGAGGCCCTTGCCGGCGTTGGCCCTCAGCAGCGCGGGATACAGCTCGTCCGCGTCGGTGTCGGTGATGCCGTTGACGGGGTTCCCGGGGGAGATGCGCAGACCGGTGCGCTCGGGGCCGATGGCCTGTGCGACGGCGTCGACCACCTCCGTGGTGAAACGGATGCGGCCCGGGACACCGCCGCCGTAGCCGTCCGTGCGGAGGTTGGTGTTCGGCGCCAGGAACTGGTGCAGCAGGTAGCCGTTGGCGCTGTGGACCTCGACCCCGGCGAAACCGGCGTCCACCGCGCGCCGGGCCGCCGCGGCGAAGTCCGCCACGGTGCTCCCGATCTCCGCGGTCGTCATCGCGCGCGGGGTGACGGCGGCCTGGCGGCCGGTGGGCGTGTGGATGGTGTCCGGCAGCGGCACCGCCGAGGGGGCGAGCGGGGTGTGGCCGCTGGTGTCCGGGTGGCCCACCCGCCCGCCGTGCTGGATCTGGAGGAAGAGCGGCCCGCCCCCGGCCGCCTCGACGGCCCGCACCACCTCGCGCCAGCCGGCCGTGTGGGCGTCCGAGTACAGCGCGGTGATGTTCGGGTAGGTACGGCCGACCGCGTTGGGGGTGGACGCCTCGGCGATGATCATGCCGGCCGAGGCGCGCTGGGCGTAGTAGTCGGCCATCAGCGGCGACGGGGTGCCGTCGCTCGCCGCGCGGTTGCGGGTCATGGGGGCCATGACCAGGCGGTTCGCCAGGCGGTGGGAGCCCAGGGCGGCGGATCGGAGAAGCGGGGAGGTGGTCGTCTCGGTGCTCATGCGGCTACCGTAGAACCTGACACCAATGTCAGAATCAAGCGGGAAGGGTGTGATCCACGTCATGCGGATCGGAGAACTGGCCCGGCGCACCGGAGTGAGCGAACGTTCCCTGCGCTACTACGAGAAGGAGGGGCTGCTCTCCGCCGACCGCACGCCGGGCGGACACCGCGAGTACGGCGGCACGGCCGTGGACCGGGTCGGCCGCATCCAGCAGCTCTACGCGGCGGGCCTGTGCAGCTCGAAGATCGCCACCCTGCTCCCCTGCATGCGCGACACCGACGGAGGACCGGCCACCCCCGACGACAACCTCGTCAGGGACCTCACCGTGGAGCGCGAGCGCATCGACCGCATGATCGACGACCTGGTCCGCTCCCGCGCCCTGCTCGACGACGTGATCCGGGCGGCCGCCCACGACACCACCACCGCCCACGAGGCCACCGCACCCGGCCGCCCGGTCCCGGCGGGCAGCGGAGCCGCGTAGGGGCACGCGCCCCCGGGACGGCCCGTGACCCCGGGGTAGGGTGCCGGGGCACACCGAACGGGGGAGCGGGTCTCACATGACGGTCATACGCAGGCTGGCGCTGTACGTGGCGCTGCCGCTGGCGCTGGTCGCCGTGGCGGGCTACGGCTGGTACCAGTTCGGCGACACGGGCAAGCGCTGGCGCTACGAGGACGCCCTCGCCGGCTACTGCCAGGGGCTGATCCCGCCGGAGGAGTCCGCCGTCCTCACCGACTACGACACCGGGGCCGGGCTGCCGCTCGACCGGCACTACGGCGGGTCCGGCGGCTACGAGTACTGCAAGGTCGGCAGGCAGGTGCTGACCATCGCCAGGATCCCCGCCGACGCCCGTGACGACGACGGGCGCCGCAGCGTGTTCGACGCGTTGCGGCCCGCTCCTGCGGGCACCCTGCCGCTGCCGCTCGGCGGCGGCTGGCACGGCTACACCAACCGCGCGAGCGCCGCGGTGGTGCTCACGTGCGAGGGCCAGGACGCCTCCGTCGTCGTCGCAGCGGCGCCCTCGGGCCGCGACGTGGCCGGCAGCGCCACCGCGCGGCTCCTCACCGCCACGGCGGAGCGCGCGGCCGGCCACTGGGACTGCGAGGCCGGTACAGGCGGCGCGACACCCGACGACTACCCCGAGCCGCAGGAGAAGTCCCGCTTCGAGGCGGAGGGCACCTGCGCGGGCCTCCCGCTGCGCGACCGGGACGACGTCGACTGGATCAAGGAGACCACCGCGTCGCCCGGCACGGCTCCGCTGGAGAGCTGTGTCCTCGGCGCGGCGGTCGACGCGGAGAACCGGCCCGAACTCCTCAGCCTGACCGCCTCCTTCGGCCCCTTCGCCCAGGCCGTCGTCCCCTTCGGCGACGGCGAGCCGCAACCGGCCGGCGGTTCCGGCGGCACCCACTGGGCCACCGCCGCCTGCCCCGGCGCCACCGCCCGCGCACACTTCCGCGTCCACACCGAGACCCCGGCCGGCGAGGACGACGACGCCTTCGCCCGTGCCGCGCTCACCGCGTTCGCCGAGCGCTCGGCACGGCAGCACGGCTGCACCGACCTCCGCCTCCCGCGCTGACCCCCGCGGCCCCGACCAGCGAGGAACCGATGGCACTGCAGTTCACCGCCACCAACCCCGAACACCCCGCACTGCTCCTCGAACTCCCCTGGCACGCACCGCTGGAGGAGTGGCCCGAGCAGCACCTGGTGCAGCTTCCCCGCGGCATCTCGCGCCACGTCGTGCGCTACGCCGCGGCGGGCAGCGAGATCGTGGCCGTCAAGGAACTCGCCGAACGCCCCGCCGTGCGGGAGTACGAACTCCTGAGGGACCTCCACCGGCTCGGCATACCGGCGGTCGACCCGCTCGCCGTCGTCACCGGCCGCACCGGCCCCGGCGGCGAACCGCTGGAGCCCGTGCTGATCACCCGCCACCTCGGCGGCTCCCTGCCGTACCGCTCCATGTTCGAGACCACGATGCGGCCCGCCACCGTCCACCGGCTGATGGACGCCCTCGCCGTGCTTCTCGTCCGCCTGCACCTGGTCGGCTTCGCCTGGGGCGACTGCTCCCTGTCCAACACCCTCTTCCGGCGCGACGCCGGGGCCTACGCCGCCTACCTGGTCGACGCCGAGACCGGCGAGACCCACGCCCGGCTGAGCACCGGACAGCGGGAGTACGACATCGACCTGGCCCGGGTCAACATCAGCGGCGAGATGCTCGACCTGGAGGCGTCCGGCGCGCTCCACCCCAGCGTCGACCCCATCGCCTTCGGCACCGAGATCTGCCGGCGCTACCAGGAGCTGTGGACCGAGCTGACCCGCACCTCGGTCTACCCGGCGGGCAAGTACCACTACATCGAGCGCCGGGTGCGCCGGCTCAACGACCTCGGCTTCGACGTGGCGGAGATGCAGATCGCCACCTCGCCCGAGGGCGACACGGTCACCTTCGTCCCCAAGGTCGTTGACGCCGGCCACCACCAGCGCCAACTGCTGCGCCTCACCGGCCTCGACACGGAGGAGAACCAGGCCCGCCGGCTGCTGGCCGACCTGGAGAGCTGGATGGCCACCCAGGACGACTACGCGCCCGGCGACGCCCTCGGCGCCCGCCCCGAGGTGCTCGGCCACCGCTGGGTCCGCGACGTCTTCCGCCCCACCGTGCGCATGGTGCCCCCGGGGTGCCGTGGCGCCCTGGACCCGGCCGAGGTCTACCACCAGCTCCTGGAGCACCGCTGGTACCTCTCCGAGCAGGCCCAGCAGGACATCGGACTGGAGGCGGCCGTCGAGGACTTCGTCGCCACGGTGCTCGCGAAGACCGCGGAGGCCCCGGCGGGTGAGGAGCCCGGGGAGGCGTAGCGGAGCCGCTTCAGGCCCCCGCCTCCTCCCACCCCCTCCTGAGCCCCTCCAGCCAGGCCGGTGGCAGTTCGCCCGTGTCCCATTCGGCCTCCAGGGGGCCGGGGGCGGCCCAGAGGCGTTCCAGGACGGCGATGCTGGTGGGGGAGTGGAGCAGGGAGTAGCGGCCGTGGATGGCGGTGGGGCTGGCCGGTCCGTAGCGGGCGTACAGGCGCTCCAGCCGGGCGCGGTGCCCGGAGGTGAACTCCGCGAGCCGGCCCGCGTATCCGGCCCGCTGCCGGGGGTCCATGGTGGCGAGGACGGCGACGAGGACCTGTTCGGAGACCTCGGGGTCGAGGTCGGAGACCTCGGTGAACGACAGGTAGAGCGGCACGATCGCCACCCGGGCGCGCTCCACCTCCATCGTCCGGACGGGCGGCGGCGGCCCGGCCGGGGCGGCCGGCACGGCGGTCAGGGCCTCCCGCAGCGCGCCCTCGGCGAGCTCCCCGAGCTCGCCGGTGACGGCCCGGGCGCCGTCGAGCCAGCCGGCCGCGTACGGCTCGCCCCGGTCCCGCGGCGCGTCCCGCCCGGGTGCGCCGACCTCCTCGTGGGCCAGGGCCACGGCGCCCGCCTCGACGATGCGGACCAGCTCCTCCGCGTCACCGGCGAACAGCCCGGCCCGGCCGAGGTATCCGATGAGCGTCTGCCTCGCGTTGAGGATGCTGACCGCGTCGAGCTGCTGTCGTCCTTCGTCGCCGGCGTCCACTGACGTTCTCCTCGTTCGCGCGTGCCCTCTGGTGCGCGTACGCCGCCCGCCGCCCGGGACGCTGCGTCCCGGGTGCCGGGACCGCCCGCGGGGCGCGAAGTGCGTACGTGTCGTCGATCATGGCGCGTCGGAGTGCCGAACGGGTAGTAGGCGGGCTCGGCGATGCCCCCGGGGCGTCGCCGAGCCCGGGACGGGCCGGTGCTCAGACGCCGAGACCGATCCGCGCGGCGGCGTCGTCCCAGGCGGCGGTGTCGGGGCGGGCCGTGTAGCGGACCGGCTCCTGGGTGGACCGCAGCAGCGCCCGCAGGTCCGCCAGCGAGCCGCTCAGCGCCCCGGCCGCCCGCGCCTGCACCAGCACGTTGCCCAGGGCGGCGGCCTCGGCGGGCCCGGCGACGACGGGGAGCCCGCAGGCGTCGGCGGTGAGTTGGCACAGCAGCGCGTTGCGCGCCCCGCCGCCGACGACGTGCACGGTCTCCACCCGCTTGCCGGACAG
This sequence comes from Streptomyces zhihengii, assembly GCF_016919245.1. Lineage (NCBI taxonomy): Bacteria > Bacillati > Actinomycetota > Actinomycetes > Kitasatosporales > Streptomycetaceae > Streptomyces > Streptomyces zhihengii. The sequence continues at coordinate 1,443,884 of NZ_JAFEJA010000002.1, forward strand.
CGCCCGGGCGCGGGCGACGGTCTCGCGGTGGGCGAGGGCGAGCGAGTCCAGCACGCAGCGGGTGAACTCGGCGGGCGTGCGGGGGATGGGCTGGCGGGTGGCGGCGCAGGCGTCCGCGATGCGGCGGGGCATGTCGCCCGGAGGGATGAAGGCGGGGTCGCCCGCGTCCACGACGAAGCGCAGCGGCGGCAGTTCCGCCGCGGCGGCGAGCAGCGTGCCGAGGTCCTGCGGGTCCCCCCGGTCGGCCCAGGTGCGCATGCACTCCTGGAGCAGCCACAGGCCCATGACGTTGCGCAGGTGGCGGACGGTGCCGTCGACCCCGAGCTCATTGGTGAAGTTGGCCCGGCGGGAGGCCTCGGTGAGAACCGGTTCGCGCAGTTCCGTGCCGACCAGGGACCAGGTGCCGGTGGCGATGTACGCGAAGTCCTCGCCGTCCGCCGGGACGCCGACGACGGCGGAGGCGGTGTCGTGCGAGCCGACGGCGGTCACCGGGACGGGCCCGGTCAGACCGGTCTCGGCGAGCACCTCGGGCAGCAGTTCGCCCGCCGGGTCGCCGGGGCTGCGCAGCGGGGGGAAGAGGGAGAGGTCGATCCCGGTGCGGCGGGCCACCTCGGTGGACCAGTCGCGGGTGCGGGGGTCGATCAACTGGGTCGTCGAGGCGTTGGTGATCTCGGTCCCCTGGACGCCGGTGAGCCAGTGGGAGATCAGGTCGGGGATCATCAGCAGCCGCTCGGCGGCGGCCAGTTGGGGGGTGTCCCGGGCCGCGACGAGCTGGAGGACGGTGTTGAACGGGAGGTGCTGGAGGCCGGTGGCGGCGTAGAGGTACTCCGCCGGGAGCACGGCGTGCACCTTCTCGGCGGCCCCGTCGGTGCGGGCGTCCCGGTAGTGGACGGGGTTGCCCAGCAGCGATCCGTCCGCGTCGAGCAGGCCGTAGTCGACGGCCCAGCTGTCGACCCCGACGCCGTCGAGCCGCCCGCCCGCGGCCCGGCCCGCCTCGCGGAGCCCGTCGAGCACCCCCCGGTACAGGGCGAGGACGTCCCAGTGGAGCGTGCCCCCGACCCGTACCGGGCGGTTGGGGAACCGGTGCACCTCGCTCAGGTCCAGGGTGCCGGGGCCGACCCTGGCGAGCATCACCCGCCCGCTGGAGGCACCCAGGTCGACGGCGGCGAACGTACGCGGGGTGGATGACATGGGTCCTCGCAGTGGTGCGGCGGGCGGGGTGGGGACGCGAAGGAGTGGATGCCCCGGCCGGTCGGGCGGGCGGGGTGGGGACGGCGAAGGGGTGGATGCCCCGGACGCCCGGCCGGTCGGGCCACGGCCCGGCGTCCGGGGAGTGCGGCCGGGGCCGCCCCGGTGCGGACGGGACGGCCCCGGAGAGGGCCCGCGGCGCCCGGTCCGGGCACCGCGGGCCGGGTTTCAGCGCAGGAAGGCGGCGGCGACGCCGGCGTCGACGGGGATGTGGAGTCCGGTGGTGTGGGTGAGGTCGCCGCCGGTGAGGGCGAAGACGGCGTTCGCGACGTGTTCGGGCAGGACTTCGCGCTTGAGGATGGTGCGCTGGGCGTAGAACTCGCCGAGCTTGTCCTCCTCGATGCCGTAGGTGGCCGCCCGCTGGGCGCCCCAGCCCGCGGCGAAGATGCCGGAGCCGCGGACGACGCCGTCGGGGTTGACGCCGTTGACGCGGATGCCGTGCTCGCCGAGTTCGGCGGCGAGCAGGCGGACCTGGTGGGCCTGGTCGGCCTTGGTGGCGGAGTAGGCGATGTTGTTCGGGCCGGCGAAGACGGCGTTCTTGGAGGCGATGTAGACGATGTCGCCGCCGAGCTTCTGCGCGGCCATCAGCCGGGCGGCCTCGCGGGAGACGAGGAAGGAGCCGCGGGCCATGATGTCGTGCTGGAGGTCCCAGTCGCGGGAGCTGGTCTCCAGCAGCGGCTTGGAGATGGAGATGCCGGCGTTGTTGACGACCAGGTCGACGCCGCCGAAGGCGAGAGCGGCCTGGTCGAACGCGGCGGTGATCTGCTCCTCGGAGGTGACGTCGACGGTGACGGCGACGGCGGTGTCCGGTCCGCCCAGCTCATCGGCGACGGCGGCGGCGTTCTCGGCGTTCAGGTCGGCGACGACGACACAGGCGCCCTCGGCCGCGAGCCGGTGGGCGATCGCCCTGCCGATGCCGGAGCCGGCGCCGGTGACGAGCGCGACCCGGGTGGCGAGCGGCTTGGGCTTCGGCATCCGCTGGAGCTTGGCCTCCTCCAGCGCCCAGTACTCGATGCGGAACTTCTCCGACTCCTCGATCGGCGCATAGGCGGAGACGGCCTCCGCGCCCCGCATCACGTTGATCGCGTTGAGGTAGAACTCGCCCGCGACCCGGGCGGTCTGCTTGTCCTTGCCGAAGGAGAACATGCCCACCCCGGGCACCAGCACGATCGCCGGGTCCGCGCCGCGCATCGCGGGCGAGTCCGGGGCGGCGTGCCGCTCGTAGTAGGCGGCGTACTCCTGCCGGTAGGCGGTGTGCAGCTCGCTCAGCCGGGCGACCGCTTCCTCCAGCGGGGCGGTGGGGGGCAGGTCGAGGACCAGCGGGCGGACCTTGGTGCGCAGGAAGTGGTCGGGGCAGGAGGTGCCGAGCGCGGCGAGGCGGGGGTGTTCGGCGCGGGAGGTGAAGTCCAGCACCGTGTCCGAGTCGTCGAAGTGGCCGACCTGCGGCCGGTCCTTGGAGGCGACGGCGCGGATGTGCGGGGCGAGCGCGGCCGCGCGCTCGCGGCGCTCGGCCTCGGGCAGCGGCTGGTAGCCGTCGAGGAGGGGGCCGAACGGCTCGGGGCGGCCCTTTTCGGCCAGGAACGATTCGGCGGTGCGGATGATGTGCAGCGAGTTGGCCTCGCACTCCTCGCTGGTGTCGCCCCAGGCGGTGATGCCGTGGCCGCCCAGGACGCAGCCGATCGCCTGCGGGTTGGCCGCCTTCACCGCCGCGATGTCCAGGCCGAGCTGGAAGCCCGGCCTGCGCCAGGGCACCCACACCACACGGTCGCCGAAGCACTCGGCGGTCAGCTTCTCGCCGTCCGCCGCGCAGGCCAGCGCGATACCGGAGTCGGGGTGGAGGTGGTCGACATGGGCGGCGTCGACCAGACCGTGCATCGCGGTGTCGATCGACGGCGCGGCACCGCCCTTGCCGTGCAGGCAGTAGTCGAACGCGGCGACCATCTCGTCCTCGCGCTCCACACCCGGGTAGACGCCCTCCAGCGCGCGCAGCCGGTCCAGGCGCAGCGCCGCCAGCCCGCCCTCGGTCAGCGTTCCGAGGTCGCCGCCGGAGCCCTTCACCCACATCAGCTCCACCGCACCGCCGGTCACCGGATCGGTGCCGGTGCCCTTCGCGGAGGTGTTGCCGCCGGCGTAGTTGGTGTTCCGGGGATCGGCGCCGAGCCGATGCGACCGGGCGAGCAGCGAAACGGCTTCGGGATGAGATGCCATGGTGGTTGTCCTTCTCGGGCGGATCTGCGGGTACGGGGCAGCGCCGGTCGCGTGCGTCCGCGGTGTGCGGCCGCCCGGCCGTGGGCAGGGTGGGGCGGGTGGGCTCCAGGGCGTGGGTCAGGCTCCCCAGCCGGCCTGCTGTCCGCCGACGCGCGCGCCGGTGATCTTCTCGGCCCAGCCGGAGCGGCGGTAGGCGCCCATCGGGTCGGGGTCGAGGCCGAGTTCGCTCCGGACCTCGGCGAGCAGCGGGCGGACGTCGGTGTTGTAGGCGTCCATCAGGACGCCGTTGGCGGCGAGTACGTCCCCGGCCGCCTGGGCCGCCGCGAGGGCGTCGCGGTCGACGAGGAGCGCCTTGGCGGTCGCCTCCTGCACGTTCATCACCGAGCGGATGATCGCCGGAATCTTCGCCTCGATGTTGTGGCACTGGTCGAGCATGAACGCCACCTCGGGGGTGAACCCGCCCCCGCGCACCACCTCGTACATGATCCGGAAGAGCTGGAACGGGTCCGCGGCGCCCGCCATCAGGTCGTCGTCCGCGTAGAAACGGGAGTTGAAGTCGAAACCGCCGAGCTTGTCCTCGCGCAGCAGCGAGGCGACGATGAACTCGATGTTGGTGCCCGGCGCGTGGTGCCCGGTGTCCACCACGACCTGCGCCTTCGGCCCCAGCTTCAGGCAGTGCGCGTACGCGGTCCCCCAGTCCGGGACATCGGTGCTGTAGAACGCCGGCTCGAAGAACTTGTACTCCAGCAGCATCCGCTGGTCGTCGCCCAGCCGGGCGTACACCTCCGCGAGCGCCTCGGCCAGCCGGTCCTGACGCGCCCGGATGTCGTCCTGCCCCGGGTAGTTGGTCCCGTCGGCGAACCACAGCTTCAGATCCCGCGACCCGGTCGCGTCCATCACGTCCACGCACTCCAGCAGATGGTCCACCGCCTTCCGCCGCACCGCCGCCTCCGGATGGCAGACACTGCCCAGCTTGTAGTCGTCGTCCTGGAAGGTGTTGGAGTTGATCGCGCCCAGCCGCACCCCGAGCCCCTCGGCATGCGCGGCGAGCGCCGCGTAGTCGTCGACCCTGTCCCAGGGAATGTGCAGGGCCACCGTCGGCGCCGCGCCCGTGAACTCGTGGACCTTCGCCGCGTCCTCGATCTTCTCCTGCGGCGTGCGGGGCACACCCGCTTGCGCGAACACCTTGAAACGCGTCCCGGAGTTGCCGTACGCCCACGACGGTGTCTCGACGGCCTGGGTCTTGAGCGCGGCCTTCACCGCGGCGAGGTCGGTCACTTCGGGACTCCTGAAGTCATGCGTCGGCGAAGGAGCGTGGACTCCTGCCAGGCGAGCGAGTGAAACGATTCATGGGGAAGCTAGGGTGCCGCGCCGGGACTGTCAACCCCCGAGAAACACGCGCGCAGTGTGACCGAAATGCAACTCTTTCCTGCCGACGGTTTTCCTCCGGACCCATTGACTCCGCCCATCGGTGCTGCATAACGTCCCGGCAACCCAATTGAAACCTTTCACGATGCCGTGACGGACTACCCGCCGGTGTCGTCGAGGAGTCCCCATGAGCCACCCGTCCCGTCCGGGACCCGCGCCGGTGCTGGCGCTGAAGGACGTCGCCAAGTCCTTCGGTGCCGTTCGCGCCCTCAAAGGCGTGTCCCTGGAGCTGTTCCCCGGCGAGGTGCACGCCCTCGCCGGCGAGAACGGCGCGGGCAAGTCGACGCTGATCAAGACGCTGGCCGGGGTGCACCGACCGGACGCCGGCCAGGTGCTGCTCGACGGCGGGCCCGTCGCCTTCAACGGCCCCGGCGACGCCCGCGACGCCGGTATCGCCGTGATCTACCAGGAGCCCACGCTCTTCCCGGACCTGTCGATCGCGGAGAACATCTTCATCGGCCGCCAGCCCCGTCGGGGCCTCGGCCGCATCGACCACAAGGCCACCCACGCCGCCACCGTCGCCCTGATGTCCCGCCTGGGCGTGGACCTCGACCCCGAGCGCCCCGCGCGCGGCCTGTCCATCGCCGACCAGCAGATCGTGGAGATCGCCAAGGCGCTCTCCTTCGACGCCCGTGTCCTGATCATGGACGAGCCGACCGCCGCGCTCACCGGCAGCGAGGTGGCCCGCCTCTTCGGCGTCGTCCGCACCCTGCGCGAACAGGGCGCCGCCGTGCTGTTCATCTCCCACCGCCTGGAGGAGATCTTCGAGATCTGCGAGCGGGTCACCACCCTGCGCGACGGTGCCTGGATCGCCTCCGAACCGCTCGCCGGCATGGCCGAGGACGACCTCGTGCGCCGGATGGTCGGCCGCGACCTCGACGAGCTCTACCCCAAGCAGGACGTGGTGCCGGGCGAGGTCGCCCTGAGCGTGCGCCGCCTCACCCGGGAGGGCGTCTTCACCGACGTCTCCTTCGAGGTGCGCAGCGGGGAGATCGTCGGCCTCGCCGGACTCGTCGGGGCCGGCCGCACCGAGGTCGCCCGCGCCGTCTTCGGCATCGACCGCTGGGACGCGGGCGAGGTCGAGGTCAAGGGCCGCGCGCTGACCAACGGCGCCCCCTCCACCGCCATGGCGGCCGGGCTCGCCCTCGTCCCGGAGGACCGCAGGGCGCAGGGCCTGGTGATGGACATGTCCATCGAGCGCAACATCGGCCTCACCGGACTGCGCACCACCGTGAAGGCCGGTCTGGTGGACCGCGGCGCCGAGCGCAGCCGCTCGCTCGACTGGGCCCTCCGGCTCCAGGTCAAGTACGCCCGTATCGCCGACGCCGTCTCCACGCTCTCCGGCGGCAACCAGCAGAAGGTCGTCCTCGCCAAGTGGCTCGCCACCGGACCCGAGGTGCTGATCGTCGACGAGCCCACCCGCGGCATCGACGTCGGCACCAAGGCCGAGGTGCACCGGCTGCTGTCGCAGCTCGCCGCCGACGGGGTCGCCGTCCTGATGATCTCCTCCGACCTCCCCGAGATCCTCGGCATGGCCGACCGCGTGCTGGTGATGCACGAGGGCCGGCTCACCGCCGAGATCCCCCGATCCGACGCCACCGAGGAGACCGTGATGGCCGCAGCCACCGGGAGGGCCGCCGCATGACGGTCTCCGCCCCCGCACGACCGCCCCTCGCCGAGGCGCCCAAGTCCGGCGGCACCCGCCTGGTCGACCGCGTCTTCAAGATGCGCGAACTCGCCATCCTGCTTGTCTTCCTGGTGATGATCGGCATCACCCAGGCCGGCAACAGCGAGTTCCTCTCCGAGCAGGGCGTCAAGGACCTGCTGCTCAACGCCACCATCCTGGTGCTCGTCGCGGTCGGCCAGTCCCTGGTCGTCATCACCCGCAACGTCGACCTCTCGGTCGGCTCCACCCTCGGCATCAGCGCCTTCGCCGCCGGCACCTGGCTCCAGGGCGGCGGGCACCCCGTCGTCGCCGTGCTGCTCGCCGTGCTGATGGGCACCGGCTTCGGGCTGCTCAACGGGCTGCTCGTCAGCCTCGGCCAGGTGCCCGCCCTGGTGGTGACCCTCGGCACGCTCTACATCATCCGCGGCATCGACTCCATCTGGGTCGGCTCCCGCCAGATCACCGCGGCCGACCTCCCGGGCGGCTTCGTCGACTTCGGCTCCGGCGGCGTCTCGGCCGTGCCGTGGCTCGCGATGATCGCGCTGGGCGTCCTGGTGGCCACCGCGTACTACATGAAGCACTTCGTGAGCGGCCGGGAGCTGTACGCCCTCGGCTCGAACCCGGAGGCCGCCCGGCTCGCCGGCATCCCCGTCCGCAAGCGCATCCTCGCCGCCTACACCTTCTGCGGCGCGCTCGCCGGACTCGCCGGCGTCCTGTACCTCGCCCGGTTCGGCAACGTCGACTCGGGCACCGGCAACGGCTACGAACTCACCGTCGTCAGCGCGGTCGTCGTCGGCGGCGTCGTCTTCACCGGCGGCTCCGGCAGCGTCTACGGCGCCGCCCTCGGCGCGCTCCTGCTGACCTCCATCAACAGCGTCCTGCCCGCCCTCGGCGTCAGCTCCGTGTGGGTGCTCGCCATCAACGGCGTGCTGCTCCTGCTCGCCATCGCCGTGGACCGGATCGTCGCCCTGCGCGTCGCCACGGCCCTCAAGAAGAAGTCGGCACACGTCGAACTCCCGCCAACCCCGCAGAAGGGGGACACCCGCCATGCCTGAGTCCCTGACCCGCGCCATCCGGTGGGACACGGTCGTCGGCGCCCTCCTGATCGTCCTGCTCCTGCTGTCCTTCGGCTTCGTGGACGGCTTCGGCAACGCCCTCAACCTGTCCTTCCTGATCGGCAACACCCTGCCGATCGCGCTCATCGCGCTGCCCATGACGCTGCTGGTCGTCTCCGGCGAGATCGACCTCTCCGTCGCCTCCACGGCCGGCCTGTCCGGTGCCGTCATGGGCGCCCTGTGGAACCAGGGCATGACCATCGAGACGATCATCCCGATCTGCCTGCTGCTCGGCGTGGTGTGCGGGCTGGTCAACGGCCTCCTGGTCACCCGGCTCGGCCTGCCCTCCCTCGCCGTCACCATCGGCACCCTCGCCGCCTACCGCGGCATCGCGCAGATCGTCCTCGGCTCCGACGCGGTGACCGACTTCCCCTCGCAGTACCTGGAGTTCGCCGCCGGCCGGGTCGGCGAGACCTTCCTCCCGCAGGCCTTCCTGCCCTTCCTGGTGCTGCTCGCCATCGCCGTCGTCACCTTGCACGCCACCCCCTTCGGCCGCTCGCTGTTCGCCGTCGGCGCGAACGAGGAGGCCGCGCGCTTCGCCGGCATCCGCGTCCGGCGGCAGAAGCTGCTGCTGTTCACCGTGACCGGCATGATGGCCTCCCTCACCGGTGTGTTCTGGGCCCTGCACTACGCCAGCGCCCGCTACGACAACGCCACCGGCCTCGAACTGTCCGTCGTCGCCGCCGTCCTGCTCGGCGGCATCGACTTCGACGGCGGCAAGGGCACCCTCGGCGGCGCGATCGCGGGCGTCTTCCTGCTCGGCGCGCTCCAGAACGTGATGAGCCTCCAGGACGTCTCCGCCCAGTCCCAGATCGTCGTCACCGGCATCCTGCTCGTGCTGTCCGTGCTCGGACCCCGCGTCGCACGGCAGGTCTCCGTCGCCAGGGCGGGGCGCAGAGCCGCGGCCGGGAAACCACCGGCCCCGGCCCAGGCGCCCACGTCCACCTGACGGCGCCCCGCACCCCACCGGGCACCCCACGCCCGCACCGCATGTCCCACCGGGCACCCCACGCCCGCACCGCACCACCCACTCCGCACACCCCACCCTCACCGAGGAGCCCCCGTCATGCGCAAGAGAAGCCTCCGCCGTTCCTGCGCGGCGCTCGCCGCCGTCACCTCGCTCGCCCTCGCCGTCACCGCCTGCGGCGGCACCTCGAAGGAGGACGTGCAGAAGGAGGGCGGCGCGGCCGCCGCGGCCGGCAAGGCCGACCCGAACGCCGAGACCAAGAAGGGCCTCACCGTCGGCTTCCTGCCCAAGCAGGTCAACAACCCCTACTTCACCACCGCGGACAAGGGCGGCGAGAAGGCGCTCAAGGAGCTCGGCTCGTCCTTCAAGGAGGTCGGCCCGTCCAGCGGCACCGACACCTCCGGCCAGGTCTCCTACGTCAACACCCTGACCCAGCAGCAGGTCGACGCGATGGCGGTGTCGGCGCAGGACCCGGGCGCGCTGTGCACGGCGCTGAAGCAGGCCATGGGCAACGGCATCAAGGTCGTCACCTACGACTCCGACACCCGGGCCGACTGCCGGCACGCCTTCGTCTCGCAGGCGTCCGCGGAGGACCTGGGCCGCACCGAGGTGCAGCTCCTGGCGGAGCAGATCGGCTTCAAGGGCGAGATCGCGATCCTGTCGGCCGCGCAGACCGCGACGAACCAGAACACCTGGATCGAGTTCATGAAGAAGGAACTCGAGGACCCGAAGTACAAGGACATCGAGCTGGTCAAGGTCGCGTACGGCAACGACGACGCCCAGCAGTCCTTCCAGCAGACCCAGGGCCTGCTCCAGGAGTACCCGAACCTGAAGGGGATCATCTCCCCGACCACCGTCGGCATCAAGGCCGCCGCGCAGTACCTGTCGGGCTCCAAGTACAAGGGCAAGGTCAAGCTCACCGGCCTGGGCACGCCCAACGACATGCGCACCTACGTGAAGAACGGCACCGTCGAGGCGTTCGAGCTGTGGGACCCGGCCGCGCTGGGCGACCTGGCCGCGCGGACCGCGGTCGCGCTGGCGTCGGGCCAGATCACCGGCCAGGAGGGCGAGACGTTCACCGCCGGCACGACGACGTACACCATCGGCAAGGACGGCGTGATCAACCTGGGCAAGCCGACCGTGTTCGACGCGAAGAACATCGACTCGTTCGACTTCTGAGCCGCGGCCCCGTGACCGCCCGTCCGGTCCCGCCCGCCCGGTTCTCCGCCCGGGCGCGGGGCCGGACGGGCGGGGCGACGGCCGCCCCGGCCGTCAGGACCTGGAGGAGAGGCGCCGATGTCCCAGTCGGTCAGCATGAAGGACGTCGCCCGCGCCGCCGGGGTCTCGGTGGGCACGGTCTCGAACGTCGTCAACCGCCCGGACACGGTCACCGCCGAGACCCGGACGCGGGTGCAGGGGGTGATCCGGCGGCTCGGCTACGTCCGCAGCGAGTCCGCCCGGCAACTGCGCGCCGGCCGCAGCCGGATCATGGGCATGCTCGTCCTCGACATGGGCAACCCCTTCTTCGTGGACGTGGCCCGCGGCGCCGAGCGCGCCGCACGCCGGGCCGGGCTCGGCGTGATGGTGTGCAACAGCGCCCAGGACCCGTCGGAGGAGGCCGAGTACCTCTCCCTCTTCGCCGAACAGCGGGTGCGGGGCGTGCTGATCACCCCGGCGGACGCCACCGGCCGCACCCTCCAGGCGTTCCGCCGCCACGGCATCCCCTTCGTGCTGGTCGACCGGGTCGCCGAGGACGCCGCCGAGTCGTCGGTGTCCGTGGACGACGTGGCGGGCGGGGCGATGGCGGTGCGCCATCTGATCCGGACGGGACACCGGTCCATCGCCTACGTCAGCGGCCCGGCCGGGCTCCGGCAGGTCCAGGACCGCCGCACCGGCGCCCGCCAGGCCTTCGCCGAGGCGGGCCTGGGCACCGACCGGCTGCACGAACTGCCCGCCGAACGCCTCGACGTGGTGGCCGGCCGCGACGCGGGCGCCCGTCTGCTCGGCCTCGCCGACCGTCCGACCGCCGTGTTCTGCGCCAACGACCTGCTCGCCCTCGGGGTGCTCCAGACCATGGTCGGGGTCGGCGTCCGCGTCCCCGAGGACATCGCCATCGTCGGCTACGACGACATCGAGTTCGCGGCGGCCGCCGCCGTCCCGCTCACCTCCGTCCGCCAGCCCGCCGTCTCCATGGGGGCGATGGCCGCCGAGCTGCTCCTGGAGGAGACCGAGCGCCCGGGCGCGGCACCGCGGACGGCCGGCGCCCGCCGGGTCGTGCTCCAGCCCGAACTGGTCGTCCGCCGCTCGACGCTGGTGCCCTGAGCACGGCACAACGGGAGCGCCCCCCCGGAGCCCCGGGCGCGGCCCCGGGAGAGCGCTGCCCCGTGCCCCGGTCGCGGCCCCGGGGGAGTGCCGTCCGCCGGTGCTCCGGGCGCGGCGCCGCGGGAGCGCCGTGCCCGCGCCGGGTCAGCCGTTCCGCAGGTCGGTCACGAGATCGCGGGGCAGCCCGTGGGTGTCGTGGAGGTAGCGCAGGTCCTCCTCGTCCAGCGGGCCCCGGAAGCGCGGACGGGCCAGCACCTGCCGGCCGCGCTCCAGCAGCCGCCGGAAGCGCCGCTCCTCGTCGTCCAGCATCCGGCGCACCTCCTCGGGGCTCCCGTCCTGCCGGAAGCGGTCCAGGGTGTGCTCCACCAGCTCCTTCGGCAGGTCGCCGAGTCCGCGTGAGAAATCGTCCCGCCGGAGCACCGTGAGCACCCGCCGCACCAGCCGGCGCAGCACGTAGCCGCGCCCGGTGGCGGCCGGGCGCACCCCGTCGGCCGTCATCACCACGGCCGACCGCAGATGGTCGCAGACCAGCCGCAGCGACGGCACGTCCAGGCCGGGCCACAGCAGCGGCACCTCCCGGAGCCAGGGGGCGAACACATCGCACTCGAACACCGAGGCGCGGCCCTGGAGCACGGCGGCGAGGCGTTCGAGACCGAGCCCGGTGTCGATGCTGCGCAGGGGCAGCGGCACCAGCGAGCCGTCGTCGAGCCGCCGGTGACGCATCATCACGTGGTTCCACACCTCCACCCAGCGGTCGTCGCCCGTGGGGGTGGACTCGGGAGGGGTGTCGCCGGTCCACAGGAAGATCTCCGAATCGGGCCCGCAGGGGCCGGTCGGCCCGTTGTCCCACCAGTTGTCCCCGGTGGTGTGCTCCACCGGCACCCCGAGTTCCTCCCAGAGCTCCTGCGAGGCGGTGTCCGGCCCCACCTGCCCGTCGCCGCCGAACACCGTGGCGTGCAGCAGCCGGTGCGGGACGCCGAAGCCCTCGGTGAGCAGCCCGTGGGCCCAGCGCAGACTGACCGGCCCCTCGTAGTCGCCGAGCGACCAGCTCCCGAGCATCTCGAAGACGGTGAGATGGGTCGGGTCGCCGACCTCCTCCAGGTCGGTCGTGCGCAGACACCGCTGCACACCGGCCAGCCGGGTGCCGAGCGGATGCGGGCGCCCCGTCAGGTACTCGGTGAGCGGGTGCATGCCCGAGGTGGTGAACAGCACCGGGTCGCCCGGCGGCCGTACCAGTGTCGAGCCGTCGATCAGGGCGTGTCCGCGTTCCTCGTAGTACGACGTGAACGTGCGGACGACGGTCTCGGTGTCCATGGTGGCTCCTTCGCGTCACAGCGGTCGGGCGCCGGACAACGGTCCGTGTCACCGGAACCGGGCGAGGAGGCCACGGAACCACCGGCGGACCGTTTCCGGTCGCCGGTGGGGTGGGGGTACGTCAGACGGCGGCGGCCGGCGAGCTGGTCGCTCGCGCGGTCGCGGTGATGCGTGGGCCGGTGACGTTCATACCGCCGAGGATAGCGCCGCGGCCCGGGCGGGTCACCCGGATTTCCGCCCGGACCACACGACGGCCTGGGCCACGACCACCCGCTGCCCGTCGAAGGTGACCGCCGGCCCCTCGTGGAGCCGGTAGCCCAGCTCCAGTGCCTCGCTCACCCGGTGGCAGAACGCCGAGTCGTCCGGGCCGGTCAGGACGCGGTAGACGGGCAGCCCGTCCGGAGGTGTCGTCATACGGCGACCCTGTCACACCCCGTCCGCGCCCCCGCCGGCCAGGTCTGTGGTCAGGTGCGCGGAGAGCGCGCCGAGGAAGGCGGGGGCGTCGAAGAGCTCCCCCGCCGAGCGGACGCCCGCCGCCCCGGCCCCGCCCGCGAGGACACGTGCCACCGCCTCCACCGCCAGCGGCGCGCTGACCGCGTAGATGTCCCGCCCGCTCGCCGCCGCCCGCCGCTCGGCGCCGCCGCGCCGGACCACGACGTCCACGGTGAACGTCTGCGCCGAACGCCCCCGTTCGTCGGCCGCCACGGGCGCCGGGGTGCCGGGGGCCGACAGGTCGCCGACGGCCTCGGCGGTCATCCAGGTGCGCACCTCCGGGACGTCCAGATGCCGGGGGAGGGTCACCACATCGGCCATGGTCATCTCGCGCAGGGTGCGCGTGTCCTCGCCGGGGAAGGTCCACTCCCGGGTCGCGGGGGCCGCGTCCCCGTACTCCAGACGTCCGCCCGTCCAGCGGACCCCCCGGCCGCCGCGCCGCTCGCGGGAGACCGCGCCGGCCGACCGGGTCCCGGCCGTCGGGTGCCAGTCGCTCAGGCCGTAGGCGACATGCACCTCGTCGGCCGACGCCCAGTCGCCCATCGCGGCGGTCGCCAGCAGGTCGCCCAGGCCGCCGAAGAACGCCATCGCGGGGACCACCACCACGCCTGCCTCGCGGGCCCGCTCGCCGAAGTGCGCGAACGTGTCCGCGTTGGCCTCGATCTCGGCCGCCACGTCCACGTAGGGGATGCCCGCGCGCAGCGCCGCCTCGATCAGCGGGGCCGCCGTCGTGGCGAACGGTCCCGCGCAGTTGACGACGGCCGCCGCGCCGGCGAGCGCGCGGTCCAGCGAGGCCGGGTCGTCCACCGACGCGGGCCGCACGGATTCCGGGGCCGCGCCGGCGGAACCGGCCAGTTCCTCCAGCCTCGCCGCGTCCCGGCCGGACAGCAGCGGCAGGAAGCCGCGGTCCCGCAGTTCCGCCACCACGAACCGCCCCGTGTGCCCGTACGCCCCGAACACCGCGACCGTCTGACCCGCGCTCATGACCTGCTCCTTCTCGTGTTCCGTCGTTCCGTCGATCCGCTGCTGAACATCCTGGCCGGACGGCCGGCTCCGGCGTGAGTGTCCGGAACGACATGACCCGTACACTTCCGGACATGACCACTGTCGCGCTGGCCCTCACCGAGGGGATGCTCCACTTCGAACTCGCCGTGGCCTACGAGGTGTTCGGAGGCGTCCCGGACGGTGTGGACGTGCCCTGGTACGACGTCGTCCTGTGCGGCCCCGGCACCGTGCGCGCCGGGCGCTTCGGCCTGGAGCCCGACGCCGGCCTGGACCGGCTGCGGGAGGCGGACACCGTGATCGTGCCGGGCTGGGCCGATGTCGACCGCCCGCCGCCCGCCGACCTGGTCGACGCGGTGCGCGCGGCGCACCACGCGGGCGCGCGGGTGGCCTCGCTGTGCACCGGCGCGTTCGTCCTCGCCGCGGCCGGCCTCCTGGACGGTCTGCGGGCGACCACCCACTGGGCCCACACCGACGTGCTGGCCGCCCGCCACCCCCGGGTGGAGGTCGACCCGGACGTCCTCTACGTGGACAACGGCACCGTCCTCACCTCGGCGGGCAAGGCCGCCGCGCTCGATCTCTGCCTCCACCTGGTCCGCCTCGACCACGGCTCGTCCGTCGCCAACGCCGCCGCCCGCCGGCTGGTCGTCCCGCCCCACCGGGCGGGCGGCCAGGCCCAGTTCGTGACCACGCCCGTCCCCGAGCGGGACTCCCATCCGCTCACCGCGCTCTTCCCCTGGGTGCTGGCCCGCCTCGATCAGCCGCTGAGCGTGGAGGACCTCGCGCGCCGCGCCCGGATGAGTTCGCGCACCCTCGGCCGCCACTTCCGGGCCGCCACCGGGACCACCCCGCTCCAGTGGCTGCTGACCCAGCGCATCCGCCGCGCCCAGGAACTGCTGGAGACCACCGACCAGAGCGTGGACGCCGTCGCGGCCGCCACCGGGATGGGCACCGCCACGACCCTGCGCCGGCACTTCCACCGGACCGTCGGCGTCCCGCCGGACACCTACCGCCGGACCTTCCGCACCGGCCCGGCCGCCCCCGGTTCCTGACCCGGCCGCCCGTCCGGCCCCCGACCCGGCCGGTAGCGGCGTCCGGACGCCGGACGCCGGACGCCGGACGTCGGACGTCGGCCGCCGGATGTCCGCCGGATGTCCGAAAACCTTTGTCCATCCGGTGGAAGAAGTTGGTGATTCCCGTGTCGAAGGGCTTACGCGGCACACCCCCGGCGCGCTAACTTCCCAACGGGCCAGGCAGGTTGACCACCACCCGGCCCGCACACCGGCGTGACGGCGCACGCCCGAGTTCTCCCCGGCGGATCCGCAGTGGACCCGTCGGCACCCCCCACCCCTGGGAGACTTCCGTGCGCCACAGATCCCCGCGTGCCCGCAGAGCCGCCGGGGCCACCGCCCTGGCACTCCTCACCGCCCTGCTGGCACCCATCGTCCCCACGGCATCGGCGGCGGCCCCCGCCCCCGCCGCGGCCGAGGAGTTCCAGCAGGTCACCCTCGCCAAGGGCGTCGCCGAGACCGGCGAGCCCATGACCATGGCCGTCCTGCCCGACCGCTCCGTCCTGCACACCTCCCGCGACGGCACCCTGCGGCTCACCGACGCCGCCGGGACCACCAAGGTCGCCGGCCGCCTCGACGTGTACAGCCACGACGAGGAGGGCCTCCAGGGCATCGGCGTGGACCCCGGCTTCACCGCCAACCGGCACGTGTACCTGTACTACGCGCCCAAGCTCGCCACACCCGGCGGCGACGCGCCCGGCGACGGGACGGCCGCCGACTTCGCGCCGTTCGACGGCGTCAACCGGCTCTCCCGCTTCACCCTGCGCACCGACGGCACGCTGGACACCGCCAGTGAGAAGACCGTGCTCGACGTCCCCGCCTCCCGCGGCATCTGCTGCCACGTCGGCGGCGACATCGACTTCGACGCCCAGGGGAACCTCTACCTGACCACCGGCGACGACACCAACCCCTTCGCCTCCGACGGCTACTCGCCGCTCGACGAGCGCGCCTCGCGCAACCCGGCCTTCGACGCCCAGCGCTCCAGCGGCAACACCAACGACCTGCGCGGCAAGGTGCTGCGCATCAAGGTGGCCGCCGACGGCTCCTACACCGTGCCCGCGGGCAACCTCTTCGCCCCCGGCACGGCGCGGACCCGCCCGGAGATCTACGCCATGGGCTTTCGCAACCCGTTCCGGATGAGCGTCGACAAGCAGACCGGCACCGTCTACCTCGGCGACTACGGCCCCGACGCCGGCACCGCGAGCGCCACCCGGGGACCGGCCGGACAGGTCGAGTTCAACCGGATCACCAAGGCGGGCAACTTCGGCTGGCCCTACTGCACCGGCGACAACGACGCCTACAACGACCACGACTTCGCCACCGGGAGCTCCGGCGCCCGCTTCGACTGCGCGGCACCCCGCAACACCTCGCCGCGCAACACGGGCCTGACCGAACTGCCGCCCGCGCAGCCCGCCTGGCTGCCGTACGACGGCGACTCGGTGCCCGAGTTCGGCGGCGGATCGGAATCGCCCATGGCCGGACCGGTCTACCGCTACGACGCCGGCTCGACCTCGGCCGTGAAGTTCCCCCAGAGCTACGACGGCCACTTCTTCGCCGGCGAGTTCGGCCGCAAGTGGATCCGCCGCGTCGCCCAGGACGGCGCCGGCACGATCCAGTCCATCAGCCCCTTCCCCTGGACCGGCACCCAGGTGATGGACATGGCCTTCGGCCCGGACGGCGCCCTGTACGTCCTCGACTACGGAACCGGCTACTTCAGCGGCGACCAGAACTCCGCCCTCTACCGCATCGAGCACATCACGGACGGCCGCTCGCCCGTCGCCCAGGCCGCCGCCGACCGCACCTCGGGCAAGGCGCCGCTCACCGTCGCCTTCTCCTCCGCCGGCTCCGCCGACCCCGACGGCGACACACTGCGCCACGCCTGGCGCTTCGGCGACGGCGCGACCTCCACCAGCGCCAACCCGAGCCACACGTACACCGCCAACGGCCGCTACACCGCCGAACTGACCGTCACCGACTCCACCGGCAAACAGGCCACCGCCTCGGTCCAGATCACCGTCGGCAACACCGCGCCGACCGTGAGGCTCGAACTCCCCGCGGACGGCAGCATCATCGACCCCGGCGCGGCGGTGCCCTTCAAGGTGACGGTGACCGACCCCGAGGACCCCGCCATCGACTGCTCGCGGGTGAAGGTCACCTTCATCATCGGCCACGACAGCCACGGCCACCCCCAGACCTCCGCCACCGGATGCTCGGGCACCGTGCAGACCATCGCCGACGGCGAGCACGACCCCAACGCCAACATTTTCGGTGTGTGGGACGCGGAGTACACCGACGGCGGCGCGGGCGGACAGCCCGCCCTCACCACCCACGACCAGCACATCAGCCAGCCCACCCACCGCCAGGGCGAACACTTCGGCGACTCCTCCGGCGTCCAGGTGGCCTCGCACGCGACCGCGCACGGCGGCCGGACGGTCGGCTACATCGACAACGGCGACTGGATCTCCTTCCGTCCCTACGCCCTCGGCAACGCCACCCGCTTCACCGCGCGGGTGTCGTCCGGCGGGGCGGGCGGCACCATCGAGGTACGCGCCGGCTCGCCCACCGGCACCCTGATGGGCACGGTCGCCGTCCCGGTGACCGGCGGCTGGGAGACCTTCCAGGAGGTCGGCACCCCGCTCACCGACCGGCCCGCCGGCACCACCTCGCTCCACCTCGTCTTCAAGGGCGGCGCCGGATCGCTGTTCGACCTCGACGACTTCCGCTTCACCGTCTCCGGCGCGCCGCCGGTGTCGTCGGCGGTGACGGGGGTGAACGGCAAGTGCCTGGACGTGGCGGGCGGTTCGGCCGTCGAGGGCACGCAGGTGCGGTTGTGGTCGTGCAACGGCTCGGCCGCGCAGCGGTGGGAGGTGCCGGGTGACGGGTCGGTGCGTGCGCTGGGCGGCTGTCTCGACGTGAGCGGCGGTGGTTCGGCGGACGGTACGAAGGTGCAGTGGTGGACGTGCAACGGGACGGGTGCGCAGCGCTGGGCGGCGCAGCCGGACGGTTCACTGCGCAATCCGCAGTCGGGCAAGTGCCTGGACGCGGAGGGCTCGACCTGGAACGACGGCACCCGGGTCCACCTGTGGACCTGCCACGACGGACCGAACCAGCGATGGATCCTGCCGTAGCAGGAAGGAGGCGACACACGATGCGACACCTCACACGACACCTCGCCCGACGCACCGCCCCCCGCGCCGCCGCACCGGGCGCGACGACGCCCCGGACGGTCCGGACACGGCGCCCCCTGGCCCGCGCGGGCGCCTGGCTCGGCGCGGCGGCCCTGCTCTGCGCGGGGGCCACGCTGCCCGCCACGGCGTCCGCGGCGGCCTCCGCCCCGGACCCCGCCCCGGAGCCCGCCGCGGCCGCGGCCGTGGCCGACCCCGCCTACCGGGTCCTGGCCTTCTCCAGGACGGCGGGCTTCCGCCACTCCTCCATCGACGACGGACTGGCCGCCCTGCGCGAACTGGGCGGCGCCAACAACTTCACCGTCGACGCCACCGAGGACCCCACCGCGTTCACCACCGCCAACCTCGCCCGCTACCGGGCCGTCGTCTTCCTCTCCACCACCGGCGACGTCCTCGACGGCACCCAGCAGACCGCGTTCGAGCAGTACATCCGCGCCGGCGGCGGCTACGTCGGTGTGCACGCCGCCGCCGACACCGAGTACGACTGGCCCTTCTACGCCGGGCTCGCGGGCGCCCTCTTCCAGTCCCACCCGCACAACCAGACCGCCACCGTCGAGGTCGAGAACCGCGCCCACGACGCCACCGCCCACCTCGGCACCACCTGGCAGCGCTTCGACGAGTGGTACAACTACCGCACCAACCCCCGCACCACCGCGCACGTCCTCGCCTCGCTGGACGAGTCCAGCTACACCGGCGGCTCCATGTCCGGCGACCACCCGATCGCCTGGTGCAAGGACTACGAGGGCGGCCGGGCCTTCTACACCGGCGGCGGCCACACCGACGAGTCCTACTCCGAGCCCGCCTTCCGCCGCCACGTCCTCGGCGGGATCCGCTGGGCCGCCGGCATGACCCGTGCCGACTGCCGCCCGGAGAACGGCTACGAACCGCTCTTCGAGAGCGGCACGGCCGGCTGGCGGCAGGCGGGCCCCGGCTCGTTCTCGCTCGCCGACTCCACCCTCACCTCGCAGGGCGGTCTCGGCCTGCTCTGGTACGCGGGCCGTGAACTGACCGGCGACTGGTCCCTCAAGCTGGACTGGCGCGCCGAGGGCGACGACAACTCCGGCGTCTTCGTCGGCTTCCCCGCGTCCGACGACCCCTGGTCGGCGGTGAACAACGGCTACGAGATCCAGATCGACGCGACCGACTCCCCGGACCGCACCACCGGCGCGGTCTACGGATTCCGGTCCGCCGACACCGCCGCCCGTGACGCGGCGCTCAACCCGCCCGGCGAATGGAACACCTACGAGATCAGGGTCACCGGCGAACGCCTGGAGGTCTTCCTCAACGGCACCCGCGTCAACGACTTCACCAACACCGACCCCGCCCGCAGCCTGCGCCAGGGCCACATCGGCCTCCAGAACCACGGCGACGGCGACACCGTCTCCTTCCGCGACGTCCGCCTCCGCGCCACCGGCGCACCGCCGGTGTCGTCGGCGGTGACGGGGGTGAACGGCAAGTGCCTGGACGTGGCGGGCGGTTCGGGTGTCGAGGGTGCTCAGGTGCGGTTGTGGTCGTGCAACGGGACGGCCGCGCAGCGGTGGGAGGTGCCGGGTGACGGGTCGGTGCGTGCGCTGGGCGGCTGTCTCGACGTGAGCGGCGGTGGTTCGGCGGACGGTACGAAGGTGCAGTGGTGGACGTGCAACGGGACGGGTGCGCAGCGCTGGGCGGCGCAGCCGGACGGTTCGCTGCGCAATCCGCAGTCGGGCAAGTGCCTGGACGCGGAGGGCTCGACCTGGAACGACGGCACCCGGGTCCACCTGTGGACCTGCCACACCGGTCCCAACCAGCGGTGGACCCTGCCCTGACGGACCCCGCACCGGCACGGTGCGGCAGGCGCCCGGGCCCATCCGCCCGGGCGCCCGCCCCACCCCGGGAACACCGCCCCGCACAGCCGTTGTCAGTGGCGGCTGCCAGGCTGGACCCCATGGACAGGGACCGGGACGAGGAACTGCTGCGGGGACGGGTCTACGGCACGGACCACGACGACCCCCGGCCCGGCCCGCGGCCGGGCCGCGTCTACGCGGAGCTGGTCGGCGGGCCGCTGGACGGACTGCTGCTCGACATCACCGGCCGCGCCCCGGGCGACGCGGGCACCGCCGCCGTCCTGCCCACGGAGCTCGGTGCCTTCGGCGCGGGCGGCCGGTCCGTGTACGAGCCGCGCCCGGGCGACCCCGGCCGCTACGACTGGTCCGCCGACGCCCCCTGACCCTCCGGCCCGCGCGGTGGCGGGCGCCGGAGCCCCGACCGGCTCCGGCACCCGCGCCCGTCAGCCCGCGGCGGGCACCGCGTAGCGGCTCGCCGGCCGGGCGAGCCCGAGGTGGCCGCGGAGCGTGGTGGAGGTGTACTCCGTCCGGAAGACCCCGCGCCGCTGGAGCTCCGGGACCAGCGTGCCGGTGACGGCCGACAGGTCGTGGGGGAGTGCCGCCGGGCGGAGGCGGAAGCCGTCGAGCCCCTCGGCGCGCCAGTCCTCCAGCAGATCGGCCAGTCCGGCCGCGGTGCCGGTGAAGACCGCGGCGTCGGAGGCGAGCGGCGCGCCGGCCAGGTCGTCCAGCCGGGCCGCGCGTTCCGCCGCGGCCGCCGCGGTGTCGCCGAGGACGACGACGAGGTCCGCGAACCGCTTCAGCGGCCGTGCGGCCAGGTCCCTGCCGGTGACCGCGACCGCCTCGTCCACCTCGGCGAGGATCCGGGC
Source organism: Streptomyces zhihengii (assembly GCF_016919245.1). Lineage (NCBI taxonomy): Bacteria > Bacillati > Actinomycetota > Actinomycetes > Kitasatosporales > Streptomycetaceae > Streptomyces > Streptomyces zhihengii. Next base: position 1,464,590 of record NZ_JAFEJA010000002.1, read on the forward strand.
GACGCCCGCCCGGTCCCGCGGGGTGACGAACACGACGTCGGACGCCGTCGCCGCGAACTCGTACGGGGTCGAGGCGTGCGCGAGGCTCGCCACCACCGGCTGCCCCTGCGGGGTGCGCGGGACGATGGAGGGCCCCCGCACATGGAAGTGCGGGCCCTCGAAGTCGATGTGGTGGAGCTTGTCGCGGTCGATGAAGCGGCCCGACGCCGCGTCGCGTATCTCCGCGTCGTCCTCCCAGCTGTCCCACAGCCTGCGGGCCACCTCCACCGCGTCGGCCGCCTCCGCGAACAGCGGGCGCAGCCGCCGGGCGATGGCCTCCGGGTCGCGGATGTCGTCGTCGGTGAGCTGCGGTGTGGTGCGGCGGCCGAAGAGCGCGGCGTCCGAGGCACGCGAGGCTATCTGCGGACGCCAGCCGGCCCGGCCCTCGGACGCGTGGTCCAGGGTCGCGATGCCGATCCCCACGTGGAACGGCTCGGTGTGGGTCACGTTCGCCGTCGGCACCAGGCCGATGCGGTGGGTCACCGGGGCGAGCCGGGCCGCCAGCAGCACCGCGTCCACGGTGCCCCGCACCCGGTCGGTGCGGTCGTCGGGGCGGTGGAAGGGCTCGGACTGCGGGGCCAGGGTGTCCTCAAGGGTCACGAAGTCGAGCAGCCCGCGCTCGGCCTCGGTCACCAGGTCGGTCCAGTAGCCCGCGGAGAACAGCTCACCGGGCCGGGCGCCCGCGGCCCGCCAGGCGCCCGGGTGCCAGCCGGCCCCGTCCAGGGCGACGGCCAGATGGAACGGTGTGCCGGTCACGGCGTCTCCTTCGGCAGGCCGAGGCCCAGGTGGTCGCGGAGCGTGGGCCCCGTGTAGTCCTCGCGGTACACGCCCTTCTCCTGGAGCAGCGGCACCACACGGTCCACCACCTCGTCCAGGCCGTCGGGCGTCAGATGGGGCACCAGGATGAAGCCGTCGGCGCCGTCCGACTGCACGAAGTGGTCGATGCTGTCGGCGACCGTGCGCGGGCTGCCGACGAAGGTCTGGCCGCCGTGCACCTCGATCATCAGCTCACGGATGCTCAGTTCGCGTTCCCCGGCGATCTCGCGCCACCGCCGCGCGGTCTCCTCGCGGCCCTTGCGGAAGACCGAGTGGCCCTTGAGGATCAGCGACTCCGGTTCCGGGTCGACGTCCGGCAGCGGACCGTCCGGGTCGTAGGCGGACAGGTCCCGGCCCCAGACGCCCTCCAGATGCGCGATCGCGGTCTGCGGGCTCACCTGCTCACGGGTGATCTCGTCGGCGTAGGCCCGCGCCTCCTCGTCGGTGTCGGCGACGACGGCCGTGGCGGTCGGCAGGATCTTCAGGTCGTCGTGCGTCCTGCCGTAGGCGGCCAGCCGCCGCTTCACGTCCTCGTAGAACGGCCGGGCCTGCTCCAGGCTGCTGTACTTGCTGAAGATGACGTCGGCGTCGCGGGCCGCGAACTCCCGCCCGGCGTCGGACTCCCCGGACTGGATGATCACCGGGTGCCCCTGCGGCCCGCGGGGCGTGCCGAACCGGCCGGAGATGTCGAAGTGCTCCCCGTGGTGGGCGAACCGCCCCGCGCCCGGGCGGACGAACTCGCCCGATGAGGCGTCCGCCACGAGGTCGTCCTCGCCCCAGCTCGCCCACAGCTCCTTGGCGGTGGACAGGAACTCGGCCGCCCGGGTGTAGCGGTCCGCCTCGTCGAGGTAGCCGCCGCGGCGGAAGTTCTCCCCGGTGAAGGCGTCGTAGCTGGTGACCACGTTCCACGCGGTGCGGCCCTCGCTCAGCAGGTCCAGCGTCGCGAAGCGCCGGGCCACCTCGTACGGCTCGTTGAACGTGGTGTTCACGGTGGCTGCGAGACCGAGACGGCTGGTCACGGCGGCGAGCGCGGCGAGCATCGTCAGGTTCTCGGGCCGTCCGACCACGTCGAGGTCGTACACCTGTCCCTTGTGCTCGCGCAGCCGGAGCCCCTCGGCCAGGAAGAAGAAGTCGAACTTCCCCCGCTCCGCCGCGCGCGCGAGCCGGATGAACGAGTCGACGGCGATCTGGCTCTCGGACCGCGGGTCCGTCCAGACGGTCACGTTGTGGATGCCGGGCAACTGCACCGCGAGGTGCACCTGCTTGGCCTGCCCCGCGCGGGGCGGCGGCTGTCCGGCGTTCGATCCGGCGGGCACGATGGGGCTCCTTCACTCCAGGAGGCCGGCCCCCGGGGGCCGGCCGGTCGACGTCGAGCCTGCCTGGGCGGGCACCGGCCTGCCCAGGCCAACCGGCCCTGTTTCATGAGCTGTTCACGCCGCCGAAGCGACGCCGCGCTCAGGCCGGCGGCGGCGACACATACGCCACCGGGTTCTCGAACGCCACACCGTGGCTCTTCACGTCGATGGCGATCCGGTCGCCGTCGGCGATCCGGAACCCGTCGTGGAAGCTCGCCTCGTCGGCCCCCAGGAGCACGTAGTTGACCAGCCCCGGCCGCCGCACCGCGGGGAACGAGAACAGATGCGCCGCCATGTCCCGGATCCGGAAGTACAGCGCGTCGTCGCCGCAGTCGAAGCTCCCCTCCCAGGCGGTGGCCCCGTCCCGGGTGATGGTGACCCGCCCGGTGACCGTGCGCGGCGGCTCGCCGAGGAACAGCCAGGGGGTGAGCGCGGTGTCGCACAGCTTGCAGTACGGGTTGTAGCCCGGGTCCTTGCGGTGCAGCCCGATGTCGCAGAGGTCGTTGCCGAAGGTGTAGCCGGCGTAGTGCGGGTTGCCGTCCTCGTCGTTGACGTAGACCAGCGCCACCTCGGGCTCCTCGATCAGGGCGATCGGGTTCGCCGGCACGTTCAGCGTCTCGCCGGGCAGCCGCACCCAGTCGCCGAATCCCTTGAAGAACCACTTCGGCGGCTCGAACTCGCCGCCCTCCGGCGCGGACGCGCCGCCCCACTTCTTCTTGTGGGTCCCCATGAAGCCGCTCAGCAGGGCCGCCCCGCTCCGCGCGGGCAGCAGCGGCGGCAGCAGCCGGACCTCCGGGTCGCCGGCCGTGACGGTGACCTCCTCGGCGCCCTCGGTGACGGCGGCCCGCACCGCCCCGGGCGAGCCGTCCGTGGTCACGAAGATCTCCGCGAGCCGCCCCTCGGGGACCCGGTACAGGGTCTGCGGCGTGCCCGGCTCCGGCCTGCCGAAGCCGACGTGCCGCTCGCCCCGGTACAGGGCCTCGAAAAGGGTCGGAAGGGTCGGAAGGGACATGGGACCAGTCCTCCTGGTGATGGTGGGAACAGCGGTTGCGGTGCGGCGGGTTCGGCCCGCCCGGCGGCGGGTCCGGTCCGGTGCCGCACGTGGGCGGGACCGGGGAGGGAGGGTGCGGCTCAGGGGCGGCGGGCGGCCGGGCCCGGGCCGGCGGCCAGGTCGGCGAGGGCCTCGCCGGCCCAGGCGACGGCCCCGGCGATCCACGGCAGCGCCAGCGGATCGGGCGCGGCCAGCGCCGCCAGCCGCTGCCCGTCGTCCGCGCCGTACAGCCGGCTGGTGGCCAGCCGGACGCGCAGCGACCCCGCCGGCTCGCCGAAGGCACTCCCCGGCAGGACGCCCACGCCGTGGCGCTCGCCCAGGAACCGGGCGACGCCGTCGCCGTCGTGCACCCCGTGCGCGGCGGCCAGCCGGTCGCGCAGCGGGGCGAAATCGGGATAGAGGTAGCAGGTCGCGGCGACCGGGGCGAGCGCCGCGCCCGCCGCGACCAGGTGCCCGGCGACCGCGCGCACCACCGTCCCGTGCAGCCGGCGGGCCGCCGCGACCTGCGCGATCACCTCCGGCGGCTCGCCGAACGCGTACGCCGCGGCCGACTGCACCGGCGCGGGCGGGCTGGACCAGATCTGGCTGGCGACCGACACCAGCCGGGTGCCGAGCTCCCGGCCGGCCTCGCCGTCCGGCAGCCTGGCCACCCCGGTGCGCCAGCCCCCGAGCGCGAGGTTCTTCGTCAGCCCGCAGGTCACCACCGTCCGCTCCGGCGCGTACCGGGCCGGTGAGTGGGCGGGCGCCGACGTGTCGTAGACCAGGTCGCAGTAGATCTCGTCCGACACCACCACCAGGTCGAGCTCCCTCGCCGCCTCGGCGAGCGCCCGCACCGTGTCCGGCGGCGCGACCGTGCCGGTGGGGTTGTCCGGCACCGTCACCACGACCGCCCGGGGATCCCGGCCCGCCCGCCGCGCCGCCGTGACCGCCTCGCGCAGCAGTTCCGGATCGGGCACCCCGCCCTCGCCCGGCCGGGTCGGCACCGGGAGGGGCTCCGCCCCCGCCAGCCGTGCCTGCGCCCCGTAGCTCACCCAGCCCGGCACGGGGACGGCGACGTCGCCGCCGATCGCCAGCAGCAGCGCGAACAGCAGCGGTTTGCTGCCCGGCCCGGCCACCACCTGACCGGGGTCGGTGGCGAGCCCGCGCCGCCGCCAGTACCCGGCGGCCGCGGCCCGCAGCTCCGGGCTGCCGGGCACCGGCCCGTAGGCGTTCTCGCCCGCGGCGGCGGCGAGCCGCTCCCGCAGGGCGGGGAGCACCGGCAGGCCGATCTCCCCGCTGGCCATGGACAGGACACGCTCCCCGGCCGCCCGCCGGCGCGCCAGCGCCTCGTCGGCGGCGAGCGTGGCCGACATGGGGACCGGTGTGGACACAGGCATCTCAGGGCTCCTGGGAGTGAGGGCGGGCGATCGGTCGCGGGTGTTCCCGGGCGAGCCGGGCACGGGCGTCAGGCGCCCGGCGGCCCGGCGTACCGCTCGCGCAGTGCCACCTTGCGGACCTTGCCCGTCAGCGTCTTGGGCAGCACGGGCAGCGACTCCACCCGGTCCGGCAGGAAACGGTCCCCGTGGCCCGCCGCCAGCAGGTGCGCGCGGACCTCGTCGAGCGTCGGCCCCTCGCCGTCCCGCGGGACCACCACCGCGACGATCACCGACGACGCGCCCGGCCCGTCCGGATCCAGGCCGACGACGGCGGCCTCCACGGCCCGGGGGTGGCTGCCGATCACCGCCTCCAGCTCGGTCATCGGGGCGACGTGCCCGTCCCGGACGATCGCGTCACGGGCCCGGCCGACGATGCGGATGCCGTCGTGACCGTCCTCGCGGGCCAGGTCGCCGGTGTCGAACCAGCCGTCCGCGGTGAACTCCGCCGCGAAGACCTCCTCGCGCCGGTAGTAGCCCAGCGCCAGCGACGCGCCGCGCACCCGGAGCCGGCCGACGCCGCCGCCCACCGGCCCGCCGTCCCCGACGCCCTCCGCGTCGACCCGGACCTCCATCGCCTCGATGGTCCGGCCGTTGCTGTGCGCCGCCCGGTCCTGGGGGTCGTCGGGGCGGGTCATGGTGACGGGGCCGTTCTCCGACATGCCCCACAGCGAGTGGGCGCGCGCGCCGAGCGTCTCGTGCACCTCGTCCGCCAGCGCGGCGAGCACGGGCGCGGACCCGATCACCACGTGCCGCAGGGTGCTCGTGTCGCGCTTCACCTCCCGCTGGGACGCCGCGACGTCCGCCAGGGTGGCCGGCGGCCCGTAGAGCAGCGTCGCCCCGTAGCGCTCCACCAGGTCCAGCAGGGCCTCGTTGCGCCGTTCGTCCTGGAAGGCGACCGTGCCGCCGAGCAGGGTGCCGGCGAGGACGCCCTGCGCGAAGCCCGAGTAGTGCACCAGCGGTGTGGACACCGCGGCGACCCAGTCGCCGTCCAGCCCGAAGGCGTCCGCGTAGCCGCGGACCGCGGAGTGCACGGTGTTCTGGCTGTGCAGCACGCCCTTGGACTCGCCCGTGGTCCCGGAGGTGAACAGGACCACGAACGGCTCGTCGGGCCCGAGCGCCAGTCCGGCGAGCTCACCGGCGCGCCGGTCCTCGTCCGCCGGGGCCACGAAGCGCTCGTGGAAGGAGTGGGCGCCCTCCGGCACCGGGCCGTCCACGACGACCACATGGTCGAGGGTGTCCAGCTCGGCGCGGAGCCGCACGCCGATCGCGGCGAGGCCGGTCCCCGACCACTGCGGCTGGGTGACGAACACCCGGGCCCGGGTGAGGCCGAGGCGGTGCCGCAGCTCCTCCTCCGGGCAGATCGGCGAGATCGGGCAGATCACGGCGCCGATCCGCGCGGCGGCGAAGATCAGGGGCACCATCTCCCACCGGTTGGGGAGCTGCACGGCCACGAAGTCGCCGCGCCGGACGCCCAGGTCGAGCAGGGCCAGGGCGAAGCGGTCGGTCAGCCGCGCCAGTTCGGCCCAGTCCAGGGTGTCGGTGCGGGACTCGGCGACCCGCCGGGCCGCGACGGCGAGCCGGTGGGGCCGCTCCCGCGCCTGCCGGAACAGGTCGTCGAGGAACGTCTCCTCCCGCCACCACCCCCGGCGCCGGTACTCCGCCGCCACCTCGGCCGGGACGCGAGGCCCCGGGCCGGCGCCCGCTGCCCCGTCCGGGGCCGCCCGGCCCGGGGCGCCGGGCAGGGGCGCGGCGCCCCGTTCGCCTGCGGCGCCCCGTCCGGTCCCGGCGTCCGAGGCCGCTCCGTCCGCGGGGAGCGCCGCCTCGTCACCGCGCGGCGCGTCCCCGGCCGGGGACGGCCCGTTCCCCGCCCGGGCCACGGGGGTCCGGTCCGCCGTGTCACCACGGACCGCACCCTCGTCCGGGACGGTCCGGCCCCCGGTACCGGGCCTTGCCGGTGCCGCCGTCACCGGCGCTCCTTGCGGCGTGCCGCGAGCAACTCCGGCAGGGGGTCGCCCGCGCTCGACGCCGCGATCTCCAGCAGATCGCGGGTGTTCTGCCGCACCCGGTCGCCGACCCAGTCGAAGACCCACGCCTTGCGGGCCCCGGCCGCCAGGTCGAAGGGCACCACCCGGGTGACGGCCAGCGCCGCCGACGCCGCGCCGCCGATGTTGGCGATCACCCCGGGCACCAGCACGGCCCCCGCCGCCCGCACCTTCTCCTTCGCCTCCGCGCCGGAGGCGAGGTTGGCGCCCTCCACGACCAGCCGGGCCCGCAGCCGGTGCGCGTTCTCGGCGTTCACCGCGTGCTTCTGCGCGGCGAGGATCAGCAGGTCGGCGTCGACGTCCAGCCAGGCGTCCGGCTCGGACGACAAGGTCACGTCCTGCGGCAGCCGCGACCGGTCGATCCGGCCGTACTCGTCGGTGATCGCGACCAGGTCGGCCACCGGGATGCGCTCCGCGCTGACGGTGCCCTCGATGTCGGCGACACCGACCACCACATGGCCCCGGTCCTCCAGGAACCGGGCCACCGCCCGGCCCACCGCGCCGAAGCCCTGGACGACCACCCGGGCGGGACCGGTGCGGCCACTCGCCTCCAGCGCCGTCACCGCCGCGACGCCGACACCGTGTCCGGTGGCGTCGATCAGCGGCTCGTAGTAGGTGCGCCAGTCGACGGGCATGTCCGGGGCACCGAGCCGGTAGCGGGGGTCGTAGCCCGCCGCGTCGAAGAACACGGCACGGTCGGCGGGGGTGACGCCCATGTCGATGCCCAGGTGGATGCCGCCGTGCAGCAGCGGCTTGACGGTCCTGCCGAAGGTGCGGAAGGTCTCCTCGCGGTCCGCGTCGTCGGCGACGATGCCGGCCTTGGCGCCGCCGATGGGCAGCCGGGCGAGCGTGAACTTGTCCGTCATGTCGCGGGCGAGGCCCGCCACTTCCTCCTCGGTGACACCGGCCGTCCGCCGGGTGCCGCCCATCGCCAGGCCGTCGTACAGCGAGTCGACGACCACCCAGCCCCTGATCGAACCTCCGCTGCCGTTCAGGGAGACGGTGAACGCCGGCTCCTGCGGGCTGTCCTGATCACTCATTGCCAAGTCCTTCCCCGCACATGGGACATGTGCGACACGAGGGGGTGTGTACGAAGAACGCCGGTGACGGGCCGGCGGGGTGGGCGCGGGCGCGTCACCGGTAGAGCTGGGCGAAGCCGCGCAGGATCTCCAGGCCGTCGGAGCGGAACTCCAGATGCGCCTGGGACCCGAGGATCCGGCCGTCGTCGGACCGCAGGAACTCGACGGGGGCGTGTTCGGAGCGGCCGATGGAGCGGAAGCCCTCGGGGGCCTCCTGGAGGTAGAGGGTGTGCCGGTGGAAGACGGTCACGGTCGGTTTCACATGGGTGAAGAGCGGTTCCTCCTTGTCGACCTGGACCTCGAAGCCGCCGACCCGCTGGGGGCCGTCGGCGAGCCGCCCGCCGGCCGACACGGCCAGGATCTGCATGCCGCCGCAGATCCCGAAGACCGGTACGTCGCTGCTGTGGACGAGGTCGATCAGCGGCCGGTAGTAGTCGGTGTCGTACGCCCGGACCTTGGTGCCGCTGAGCACGACGGCCTGGTAGCGGCCGCCGAGCCGTGCCGGGACGGACGCGGCGTCGACGGCGTCCGTGTCCGAGCCCAGTTGCTCGAAGCGGGCGCGGAGCTGGGGGAGGGAGAGCGTGCCGTTGTCGACGACCAGCACACGGGGTTGCGCCACGGTCCAGCTCCTCAGGTCTGCGGGGTTCGGGTGATGACGGTGCCGGTGCGGCCCGCCAGCAGGTCGGTGACGGACGCGCTGCCGAGCACCACCCGCCGGACGCCGCCGTCGAGGGCCTCACCGGCGGCCCGCAGCTTCTTGCGCATCCCGCCCGTCGCCCCCTTGTCGCGGAAGGCCGCGGCCTGTGCGGCGCCGATCTCGCGCACCGGTTCGCCGTCGACCAGCAGATGGGCGACATCGGTGACGAGCACCAGGTCGGCCGCGCCGGTGGCCCCGGCGACGGCCGCCGCGGCCCGGTCCGCGTCGGTGTTGACCTCCCGGCCGGCGGCGTTCCGGGCGAGCGGGGTGACGAGATACGCGTGGCCCGGGCGGAGGTTCTTCAGGGCCGCCGGGTCGACCCCGGTGATCGGCCCGACCAGGTTCTCCAGCTCCACGAGCCGCTTCTCGCGCCACCACCAGCGTTCGGCCTCGCCCGCGGCGACGAGTCCGTCGCTGCCGAGCAGCCGCTCCGCGGTGATCCCGCGCCGGTCGAGCCGTCCGAGGACGTCCTCGGCCAGCGCCGCGCTCACCGTCCTGATGTCCTCGATCACCTCGGGTGTGGTCCACCTGCTCTGGTTGCCGTAGCGGTCGCGCAGGACCGCGGACGGCTCGCTGTAGCGCGGACGCAGCCGCTTCAGCGGCTTGGACCAGCCGTGCACCAGCACCAGCGGGCGCTCGCGGCCGTACGCGGCCAGGTCGTCCCACCAGGCGCCGTCGAGATCGTCCAGGCAGCTTCCGCCGAGCTTCACCACGGTCGGTGTGCTCACGCCGCTCACGCCGCCGTCACCGGGCGCGCCGCTCACGCCGGCATCACCGGGTGCATCGTCAGGCCCGTCTCCACGGGCAGTCCGAAGCGCAGGTTCGCGGCCTGGACGGCCTGCCCCGCCGCGCCCTTGACGAGGTTGTCCAGGGCGGCGAGGACCACGATCCGGCCGTCCTCCTCGTCGTGCAGCACGGTCACGTCGCAGTAGTTGGAACCGAGCACGGCCTGCGGGTCGGGCACCGGGATCAGCGTCTCGTCGTGCCTGCGCACCCGGACGAACGGATGCCCCTTGTAGAACCGCAGGTACGCCCGCTGGAGTTCGCGCTGGTCGACCTCCTGGTCGGTGAAGACGTAGCTGCTGGTGAGCAGCCCGCGGACATGGGAGACGCCGTACGCGGACATGGTGAGCGAGCCGACCGGTCCGGCGCCCTCGCGCTCCAGGAAGTCCCGCACCTCGCCCGCGTGCCGGTGCCCGGTCGGCGCGTACGGGGCGATGGCCCCGTTGCGGTACGGGTGCAGGTCGGTGGTGCGGAGTTGGAGACCGCCGCCGCTGGAACCGCTCTTGCCGTCGATCACCACCGTCCGCAGATCGAGGCCGAGGCCGAGGGCGAGCGGTGCCAGGCCGAGGGTGATCGCGGTGGCGTAGCAGCCGGGCAGCGAGATCAGGGACGCGTCCGCGAGCCGGTCGCCGACGAGCTCCGGCACGCCGTAGACGAAGCGCTCCGCGAGGTCGGGCCGGCGCTGCACCTTCGGGTACCAGCGCTGGTGCAGCTCGGGGGTGCGGATGCGGAACGCGCCGCTGAGGTCGATCACGGCGGGCACCCGGTCGGCGAGCAGCGCGGCGAGTTCGGCGGACACCGGCGCCGGGGTGGCGAGGAAGACCACGTCCAGTTCGCCGGCGATCTCCTCGGTCACCGGGCGCACGGTGAGGCCGTTCAGTCCTAGGCGGAGCCCGGGGTGCAGCTCGGCCGGCCGGCGGCCGATGTGGGAGGAGCCGCCGAGGAAGGCGAGTTCCAGACCGGGGTGCTGGGTGATCAGGCGGAGGAGTTCGCCGCCGGCGAGGCCGGAGGCGCCGACCACCCCCGCGCGGATGGGGCGCGTCATACGAGCAGCTCCTGGAGGTAGCGGCCGACGGCCGACGGGACGTCGGCCCCTGTCGCGGAGGCCACCGCGCGGAACGCGGGTGCGTGGTTGACCTCGTTGACGACGAGGCCGTCGGGGGTGGCGAAGAGGTCGACCCCGTAGATCCCGGGGCCGAGTTCGTCCACCACCCCGTCGACGATCTTGAGGACTTCGGGGTCGTGGGCGACGGCCCGGCTGCTGTTGCCGAGCGCCGCGTTGTTGCGCCAGTCGGTGCCGCCGCTCGCGAACTCGGCCGCGGCCACCAGCTCCCGCCCGACGACCAGGCAGCGCACCGAGGTGCCGCCGCCGATGTAGGGCTCCACGAGGCAGGCCTGCTCGAAGGCGTGCCCGAGGTCCTCCACGTAGTCGTACACGGACGCGGCGAGGTCGGGGTCGCGCAGCAGCGTGACCCGTTTGCCCATGCCGCCGAAGACGGGCTTGAGCACCAGCGGCAGTTCGAGCTCCGCCAGCGCCCGCTCGAAGTCCGGACGGGACAGCGCCAGCCGGAAGTCCGGCACGGGTACGCCCGCCCGGCGCAGCGCCGCGCGCAGCACCGCCTTGTTCTCGCAGGTGTGGATGGCGTGCGCCGAGTTGAGGACGCGTATCCCGGCGGCCTCGGCGAGCGTGGCGATCAGCCCGCCGCGGGTGTAGCTGCGGCTGCGCAGCAGCACCGCGTCGTAGCCGGCCAGGGAGGGCGCGGAGGGGTCGCCCAGGCTCAGCGACTCGTCGTTGACCCACTCGATGCGCAGACCGTGCGCGGGGGCGGCCTCGATGAGGCGCCGTTCCTCCCAGGCGATCCGGTCCGCGACGACGGCGATGGCGACGGTCATGTCACTGGCCCCAGTCGCGAAGCTGCACCTCGACCATCCGCAGGCTGAGCACGCCTTCCCGGACGGCCTCCACGCGCAGGGTGAGGATGCACTCGGGGCACGAGAGGGTCTCGCCCTCCACGACCGGCGGGACGGTCAGACCGGTCTCGCACTCGGGGCAGGTTCCGGTCAGGGTGGCGGTGGTCATGGAAGGCACTCCTGTTCGATGGGGTCGCGCGGTGGGGGGCGCGTGATGGGGTCGGGCGATGAGGTCGCGCGGTGGGGGCGCGTGGTGGGTTCACGCGGTGGGTTCGTGCGGTGGTTCGTGACGGGGTCGGGCGGTGGGTTCGTATGGGGCGTGGGCGGAGGGGCGTCAGGCGGCCTGGAAGTCGATGGCCGCCTTGCGGATCGCGTCGCGGTCCAGCAGCGATGCGCCGTCGCGCGCCTGGCGCGCGGCCAGCCACGGGGTGAACGCGTCCGGGTCGACGAAGACGCCCGAACCGTCGAGCGCCCACTTCACGAGCGCCGGCGTCAGCCTGCTGCGCACCCTCAGCTCCCGGGTGTTGCCGACCAGTTCGGCGGGCAGCGTCTCGTACGCCTCCGGGTTGACGAGCTGACCGGGCAGTTCGTAAGCGAAGGCGTGCTCCGTCGTCGGCCCGGACTGGAAGGACTCCCCGAGACCGGCGCCCCGCAGCGCCACCCGGGAGAGCTCGGTGAGGTGGCTCAGGTCGAACCGGGTGTCGCCGTGGATCACCCGCAGCGAGGTCAGCAGTTCCGCGAGCGGGGCGTTCCCGCCCCGCTCGCCGATGCCGCCGACCGTGGCGGAGATCCACCGCGCGCCGGCGCGCACCGCGGCCAGCGAGTTGGCCACGGCCATGCCCAGCATGTTGTGGGAGTGGATCTCGATCTCCGAGCCGTCGATCGCCGTGAGGTCGCCGACGACCTCCTCCATCTGCCACGGCGAGAGGTAGGCGACGGTCTCCGCGAGCCGGAAGCGGTCCGCCCCGGCCGCGAACCCCGCCTCCACATAGGGCACCAGGCGCTCCCTGGGGGTGCGGGCGCCGTCCTCGCCGCTGAAGGTGACGTGGAAGCCGCGCTCCTTGGCCTCGGTGATCGCGGCGCGGGCCAGGGACTGGAGGAACTTCGGGCTGGGCGAGCCCAGCTTCAGCCGGGCGTGCTGCTCGGAGGTGGGGATGGAGTACATGATGTGGCGCACCCCGAGCCGCAGCGCCTCGTCGAGCGCCTGCACGACCTGCCGCCGGTCACGCACCACGACCAGGGTCATGCTGCGCTCGGGGGTCACGGCCTCGTGGACGGCGCCGACGAGCGGGGCGTCCTTGGAGCCCGGTCCGGAGACCATGCCCACCTCGACCAGTTCGACGCCCGTGCGCACCAGCAGATCCGCGATCACGGCGGCGTCCCCGGGGCCGAACTCGACACCCGCCATGTGCGCCGAATCCCGCAGCGTCGCGTCGGAGACGCGCGGCGCGACCGGTGCCTCGTCCGGTATTTCCTTGGCTGCCATGGCCATCACTCCTCATTCGGGAAAGTGGTCGGTGAACCGCGTCGGAAAGGGTTCGGCGGGCGGTGATCACCACGATCCGGCGAATCGCCCCCGGAAACAAGGGAATCCGGGTCAGATGTGTGTGGGGGAGTGTCAAGGAATGTCAGGAACGAAAGGGCGCGCAAAGGGCGTGTGTGCGGCATGTCTTTTCCCGGCCGTACTCGTGACGCCGTCGCGCACGCGGTCCTAGCGTGCCGTCATGGACCTTTTCTCGCTGCCACGGCTAGGAGTCGTCGTCCCGCCGGAGAACCCCACGGCGGAACCGGAGTTCAACCATCTGCTCGGCACCGGACTGAACGTCTACACCGCCCGTTTCCCGACCACGCCCGGCCTCGGCCTCCGGCGGATGCTGGAGACCTACAACGAGGTGCTCCCCGACACCCTGGGCGACTTCGGCGGCCTGCGCCTGGACGCCACGGTGGTGGCGTGCAGCGCCTCGCACTACCTGCTGGACCCGGCCGGCGACCGCGCGTTCTGCGAGGAGCTGTCGGTGCGGGTGCGCCATCCGGTGCGGTCCTCCACCCAGGCCGTCCTCGCGGCCTGCGAGGCCCTCGGCGTCAGCCGGCTGACACTCGTCTCGCCCTACGAGCCCTGGCTCACCGACGTCTCCCGCGCCTACTGGGAGCGGGCCGGCCTCACCGTCGACGGCGTCGTCCTCGTCCCGGCGGGCCGCACCCCCGAGGGTGCGGAGCACTACGACCCGTACGCCGTGGGACTGCCGAGCCTGCGCGAACGCCTCCGCGCCCACCTGGGCGGACGGCGCCCGCCCGTGGACAGCGCGCTGCTGTTCACCGGTACGGGGATGGCCACCCTCGCCGCACTCCACGAACTCGCCCGCGAGGAGCCGGCCCGGGTGCTGCTGACCTCCAACCTGGCCTCCGCCTGGTGGGCCCGCCGGGTCACGGGCACCCGCGGCGGCCAGGTGCATCCGCTGCTGCGCAGGCTGGACGCCGGGGATCCGCCGGGCGGCCTGACGGCCGGGCGACCGCGAGGCGCGACGGCCTGACCGCCTGACCGCCTGACGGCGCGACGGCCTGACGGCCAGGCGGCCCGACGCGCTGACGGCACGACGGCCCGTCGCCACGGTGTCCCGCGGCCGGGCGCTCCGGTCGCCCGGGGCGCCCGGCTCACATCTCCGCGGCGAACGCCGCCTCCGCCGGCTCGGGGGAGCGGCGGGCGACGGCCATCCGGTAGCCGACCCCGCGGACGGTGACGATCCAGCGGCTGCACCCGAGTTTCGCCCGCAGGGTGCTCACATGAGTGTCGATCGTGCGGCTCGTCGGCCCCCAGTCGCTTCCCCAGACCTTCGACATCAATTCCTTCCGGGAAACCACCGTCTCGTGATTCGAGGCGAGAAGGTAGAGCAGCTCGAATTCCTTCGACGTCACGTCGATCAGCCGGTCGCGCAGCCGCACCTCCCGGGTGCGCGGATCGATGTGCAGCGGCCGCAGGGAAATGGCCTCGGAATGCGCGGGGCCGCGGCGCGAGCGGCGCAGTACCGCTTCGACGCGCGCGCCTATCTCACGGAATCCCCAGGTCTGCGCCACACAGTCGTCCGCACCCGCCTTGAGGGCGAGCACCCGCTCCAGTTCGTCGTCGCGACGGGTGAAGGCGATCAGCGGAATGTCGCTCGCCGCCCGCAGGGTGCGGCACACCTCGATCCCGTCGACATCGGGCAACTCCAGGGAGAGCAGCACCAGATCGGCCTCACGGTACGCGTGCAGCGCGTGCGCGCCGGTGCCCACACTGCGGGCCGCGTACCCCTGGCGGCGCAGATCGCGCACCATCGCGTCGGCGGCCGATGTCTCCCGTTCCACCACGAGAACGTTTCTCACTGCTCAGGACCCTTCCTCTTCCCTGTTCGCCCTCAGCCCGCGGCCCGGGCCGCGGTGGCGCCCGGGCCGCCGTGGAGGTGGTGGTAGACGTACGCGGCCGAGGCCATGGTCATGTGGTGGTGCCAGCCGGGGAACGAACGTCCCTCGAAGTCCAGCACGCCGAATCGTTCCCGCAACTCGCCGACGGCCGCCCGGAGCGTGGCACGACCGCGCATCGCCAGCAGCACCTTCTCCACGCACCGGTCGCCCGGGGAGGTGATCCAGTACCTGCCCGGCTGACGACCCGTCGGGTCGACGACCTCCAGCAGCCGGTAGCCGTGGGCGCCGGACACACCGTCCGTGCCCCGCCGCCGGGGCAGCCGGACGGTGCCGGCGTAGGTGTGGACGGTCACCGCGCGGTGCCGCCCGTCCGCCGTGTCACGTGTCATCACGGAGGGACGGCGGGACCGGCGCTGCTCGAAGAGGCCCGCGACCGTGGTCACCGTCGGGGCCCGGTGGCCGCTGATCACCACCTGGCCGGGGTCCACCTCGCACACCAGGTCCGAGGTGTGCCGGGCGAGCCCGGCCAGCACCCCGCCGGCGTCGTGGCCACGGGTCAGGTCCAGGGCCCAGGGCAGCCGCGGCAGCAGCGGATGGGCCGTCACCTGGGCCGCGTGGTCGACGACATGGGCGCTCGCCTGCCGCGCCGTCTCGTGCGCCGGCACCCGGGCCCGCAGCCGGCGGTCGCGGTCCCGCCCCCAGACGCCGTCGAGGACCAGGCTCCAGTCGACCGGGTGGCAGTGGGCGTCGGTGACCAGGAAGAGGCCCACCGCGCGCTGTGCGTTGACGGTGCGCCCGGTCACCGGGTCGGTCACCCGGTGCACCCCCACCGAGTGCTCCCCGCGCTTGGGAATGACCAGCTCCGCCACCGTCCAGGCGTGCGGCGCCGCATCGGCGGCGACCCACTGGGCGAGCCGCCGGCGCACCGGCTCCCACGCCCAGGTGCTGGCGTTGACGAACTGGTGCAGACCGTGCGCCGCCGCGGGCGGTAAGCGGTCCGTCCGCGCCATGTTGCGGGGTGTCTTCTTCCCGGGCGAGTGCAGAAGACCGTGCAGGTACGCCCGCGCCCAGCGGCGCTGCTCCACCCGGTGCAAGGGGCCGAAGACCTCCGTCAGAAACGCCTGCTGCTGTGCGCTCTCGTCCGGCACGGCACTGTGCCCGGTGTGTGACGCCATGGAACGCCCCCCTCGTCGTACCTCCCCCGGCCCCGCCCCGCGGGACGGATGCCTGACGCTTCGGACGAGGCACAAAAGTACCTGCTCCCTGCACAATTTCACGGGGAGCGCCCCGACTTAGCGACTTCCGCCTCCGACCTGCGCAAACGCCGCTTCGAGGGGGGAGTGAAGGGAGTGTTCACGGAGCGCGGGCGATGCCTGCGCGCGCCGGCGCCGAACACCCCTTCGACCCGCTGCCACCTGGGATCCGGCACCTTGCGGGGACCCGCCGGACGGCCGTCCTCCGAGGGGCCGCCGGTTTGTGTCAACAGCTCGTGAACAACCACCCGGCACACCGCCGAGCCCCCGTACCTCCCGGCCCGGCCGGGAGGTACGGGGGCTCGGCGCGCGGCCCGCGCGGCCGGGCCGTCAGGCCCCCGGCCGCTTCACCGGGAAGCCGTGGGCACGGGCGAACACCACCACCGCCAGCACCGGCGCGAGGAGCAGCAGCACCGTCCACGGGAAGGAGTCGCTGCCGATGCCGTCGAGCAGGATGCCGCCGGCGATCCCGCCGCCCGCCATGGCGACGTTCCACAGCGTCACCAGCATCGCCTGCGCGGCATCGGCCTGTTCGCCGCCCGCGTCGGCGACCGCCGTCTGGAGCAGCGTCGGCACACCGCCCCATCCCAGGCCCCACAGCGCGGCCGCGACGTACACCAGCGCGGTGTTGTCGCTGAGCACCGCCAGCAGCGCCGACGCCACCGCGACCAGCAGTGTGCTGACCACCGTCAGCAGCCTCAGCCGCCGGTGGATCTGCGCCCCCACGATCCAGATGCTGAGGAGGGACGCGGCACCGAACACCAGCAGCACCAGGTCCGTGCTGCCGCCCAGGCCGACGTCGTCGAGGAAGGTGGCGATGTACGCGTACAGGATCGTGTGCGCCAGCACGAAGACCAGGGTCACGAACAGCACCGGGGCCACACCCGGCACCTTCAGGGCGCGCAGCATCGCCGGCCGCTCACCGCGCTCCTGGCCCGGGTAGTCGGGCACGGCGGCCCAGATCCACCCCAGCAGCACCACGGTCAGCGCCGTCATCACCAGGAACGCCACCCGCCAGCCGACCGCGGTGCCCAGGAACGTGCCCGCCGGCACACCGAGCGACAGCGCCACCGGGATACCCGCCATCGCGATCGCGATCGCCTTGCCCTGGAGGTGGACCGGCGCCATCCGGCGGGCGTACCCGGCGAGCAGCGCCCACGCCAGACCGGCGGCGACACCGGCGACGAACCGGGCCACCATCGTCAGACCGTAGACCGACGACACCGCCGTCACGGTGTTGGCGACGGCGAAGCCCGCCATGGCCACGAGCAGCAGCCGCTTGCGCCGCCAGCCGGCCGTCGCCGCCGTCAGCGGGATCGCCGTCAGGGCCGTGCCGATGGCGTAGATGGTGACCGTCTGCCCGGTCGCCGACTCGCTCACCCGCAGATCCGAACTCATCTGCGGCAACAGACCGGCGGGCAGGGTCTCGGTGAGGCTGGTGATGAAGACCGCCGTGGCCAGGGCCAGCAGCGCGAGCAGCGGCAGCTTCTGCGGTTCTCCGGCGCCCGCGGCCGGCGGCGCCGGCCGGGACTCCGAACCGCCGGGGGCGGTCGCCGTGTCGGGGGAGGTGCTCATGTGATGTGCTCCGGGTGTCGGGGGACGTGTGGGTGTCCGGGGATGTGTTCGGGCCCGGCCGCGGGGCCGGGCGGTACGGCGGATGCGCCCGCCGGCGGTGCGGACCGCGCGGCCGCCGCCGCCCCCGGGCGGGAGGGCGGCGCACGGGGAAGGCGCCTAGGGGCGGCGGCCCAGACCGCCGTCCACCGGGAGCCGGGCCCCCGTCGTGAACGTCGCGTCCGTGGCCAGGAAGAGGGCGGCGCGGGCGACCTCCTCGGCGGAACCGAGCCGGCCGAGCGGCGGCAGCGGCACGGCGCCCGCCGGCGGCGCCTCGATACAGCCGGGCGCCACCGCGTTGACGCGGATCCCGCGCCCGGCGAGCTCGCTCGCGAGCGCGCCCACCGCCGTGTCCGGCGTCGCTGTGTCCGGCGCCGCTGTGTCCGGCGGAACGGGTGAGGTCAGCACCACCGCTCCGCCGTCGCGCACCCAGGGCAGCAGAGGGCGCGCCGTGTCCACGGCCCCGGCGAACAGCAGATCCGCGCCGCCGTCCTCCCCGGGGCCGCCCCACCGGCCCAGCTCACCGGCGAGCGCGCCCCGGTCACCGGGCGCGGCGGAGGGCGCGAGGACCACCAGCCGGGCGGCCGAGCCCAGTTCCGTCCGGGCCCGGGCCCGCTCCTCCTGGCCGCCGACGGTCAGCAGCACCTGCGCACCCCCTTCCACCAGCCGCTTGGCGATGGCCAGCGCGATCCCGGGCTCCTGGCCCACGACCACGGCCCTGCTCCCCGCATATCTGGTCATCGCTGCCGAACTCCTTCCGGTGGGCGGGACCCGCCGCGCGGGCGGCACGTCGGTCGGCGCGCTGCCGCGGCCGGCCCGTACGGCGGCCCGGCACAGCCGACTGTGCACCCGCCCGCTTCGGGTCCGCCGAGGGTTTCCTGACGGTCCGCTGACGGCCCGTCGCACCACCGCCCGACCGGTGTTGTGTACGCACGATGTCGTCTGCCCGGAGGCGGCTCACCGCCCGCCCGGCAGCCTGTACGGTGGCCCGCATGCGGTTCGGGGTACTCGGCCCACTCGTGGTGTGGGACGACGGGGGCACGGCGGTCACGGTGCCCGAGACCAAGGTCCGGGCGCTGCTCGCGACCCTGCTCGCACACGACGGCGGCCCGGTCTCCGCCGACCGCCTCGTCCGGCACCTGTGGGGCGACGACCCGCCGGGCAAGCCCGCCGGAGCGCTCCAGGCCAAGGTCTCCCAGTTGCGCAGGGTCCTCGGCCGGGACAACGTCACCCACGAGCCCGCCGGTTACCGGCTGCGGCTCGACCCGGACGCCCGCCAGGTCGACGCGGACCGCTTCCGCGCCCTGGCGAACGAGGCCCGCACCGCGGCCGATCCACACGCCAGGGCCGCCCTGCTCACCGAGGCCCTCGGCCTGTGGCGGGGCCCGGCCTACGCGGACTTCGCGGACGAACCCTTCGTCCGCGGCGCGGCCGGTCGCCTCGACGAGCAGCGCCTGTCCGTCACCGAGGAACAGGCCGAGGCCCGCCTCGCCGTCGGCGACCACCTGCTGCTCGCGGGCGAACTGGCCGCCTTGGTGGAACGCCACCCGCTGCGGGAGCGCCTGCGCGCGGCCCAGATACGCGCGCTCTACCTCACCGGCCGCCAGAGCGAGGCCCTCGCCTCCTACGAACACCTCCGCACCCGCCTCGCCGACGACCTCGGCGTCGACCCCGGCCCCAGCCTCACGGCCCTCCACCAGGCCGTCCTCCGCCAGGACCCCGCCCTCACGACCCCGCCGCCCGGCGCCTCGCCGGAATCGGCCTCCGGGGCGTGGCCGCCGGCGGGTTCCGCCGCGGTGCGTCCGGCCGCGCCGGAGGTGGGCCGGCCCGCGCCTGTCCGACCGCCCGGCGGCGACGGACAGGCGGCGGATGCCTTCCCGGGCACGCACGGTGCGGTCACCCCCGAGGAGGGCTCACCTGCCGGTGCCGTGCCGCCGGGCGGGACCGGTGCGCCGACGGGTGCGGTCGTCCCGGAGGTGGGCTCACCCTCCGGGGGGTGGCCGCCGACGGCCCGCGCTGCCGCCCCGGAGGCGGGCCCGCCCGTGGGTGTCCGGCCGGATGCCGCCCCGCAGGCCGCACCCGGAGCGGGTCCTTCCGCGCCGGGTGCGGTTCCTCCGGATGCGGCTCCGCCCTCCGGCGGGTGGCCGCCGGCCGGTTCCGGCGTGTACCCGGGCACGCCCGGTGCGGCGGTTCCCTCTGCCCCGAGTGCGGCCGCGCCGGAGGTGGGCCGGCCCGCGGGTGTCCGGCCGCCCGGCGGCGACGGACAGGCGGCGGATGCCTTCCCGGGCGCGCCCGGTGCGGCGGCACCCGGGGCGGCTCCGCCCGGCGAAGGGTGGCCCCAGGCCACCCCCGTGTCCGTGCCGCCGCGGGCGGCCACCCCCGTCGCGTCGAACCTTCCCGTGCCGTTGACCGGGCTCGTCGGGCGGGACGAGGCGCTTGCCGAGGTCTCGCGGCTGCTGGACGGGGCGCGGCTGGTGACGCTCACCGGGGCCGGGGGGGTCGGCAAGACGCGGCTGGCCGTCGCCGCGGCGGCGGCGCGGGTGGCCGCCGGTGGAGACGGCGAACTGCCCGACGGCGTCTGGCTCGTGGAGTTCGCCGGGGTGCGCGCGGGCGGTGCCGGAGACCTGGCGCAGGTCGTCTCCGCGACGCTCGGGATCAGGGACGGCGCGCCCGCCGCCCTGCCGGGCAGTGCGGCGGGCTGCGCCGGGGCCCCCTCACCGGCGCACCGGCTCGCCGCCGCCCTGCGCGACCGGCGGGTCCTGCTCGTGCTCGACAACTGCGAGCACGTCGTCGACGCCGCCGCCGAACTGGCCGCGCTCATCCTGCGCACCGCGCCCGGCCTGCGGGTGCTGGCCACCAGCCAGGAGCCGCTGGACCTGGCGGGAGAGGCCGTCCACGTGGTCGAGCCGCTCGGCCCGGATGCCGCCGTGCGGCTGTTCACCGAGCGCGCCGCCGCCCGCGACCCCGGCTTCGGCCGCACCGGGACGGGCGACGGTGACGCCGACCGGGAGGCCGTCGCCGAGATCTGCCGCCGGCTGGACGGCATCCCGCTCGCCCTCGAACTCGCCGCCACCCGCGTGCGCGCCCTCGGCGTACGCGGCCTGGCCGCACGCCTCGGCGACCGCTTCCGGGTGCTGACCACGGGCGGGCGCGGCGCCCCGGCCCGGCAGCAGACGCTGCGCGCGGTCATCGACTGGAGCTGGGAACTGCTCAGCGCCCCCGAACGCATCGTGCTGCGCCGCCTCGCCGTGCACAGCGACGGCTGCGACCTGGAGGCGGCCGAGGCGACCTGCGCGGGCGACGGCGTCACCCGGGACGAGGTGCTCGACCTCGTCACACGGCTGGTCGACCGCTCCCTGGTGGTCGTGGTGGACGGTCCCACCGGGCGCCGCTACCGGCTGCTGGAGTCCGTCGCCGCGTACGCCACCGAGCGGCTCCACGAGATGGCGGACGTCACCGCCGTCGCCGGGCGGCACCTGCGGCACTACCTGGCACTCGCCGAGCACGCCGAGCCCCTGCTGCGCGGCCCCGACCAGCGCCATCTGCTCGCCCGGCTGGACGCCGAGGCCGCCAATCTGCGTGCCGCGCTCGACGAGGCGGTACGCCGGGCGGCCGCGGGTGACGAGGGGGAGGCCGTCCGGCTGGCGACGGCACTGTCCTGGTGGTGGCTGCTGCGCGGCCGTCTGATCGAGGCGCACCGAGCCCTGACCGCCGTACTCGCCGCCTCCGCCACGGCCCCCGGTCCCGGCGCCACCACCCCCGCCCCCGACCCCGAACTCGTCCTCCTCCACACGGCGTTCGCGCTCCTCACCGGCGACCACACCGGCACCGCCCGGGCCGCCCTCGCGGACACGAACGCGCCCTCGGACACCGACCCCGACCGTCCCCCCGGAACCGCCGACGCCGACGCCGTCAGCGACCCCGTGCGGCGCGGGCGCGCCCTGTGGCTGTGCGCCTACGGGCGCTTCAGCGCCGGGGAGCCCGGCGCGGCGGATCGGCTCAACGACCGGGCCCTCGGACTGTTCACGGCGGCGGGCGACCGCTGGGGCACCGCCGCCGCCCTCGGCCTGCGCGCGACGCTCGCGCTGGTCCGCGGCGACCTGGCCGGCCTCAGCCGGGACGGCGTCCGCGGCGCCGCCCTCTTCCGGGAACTCGGCGACCGCTGGGGCGAACTGCAGACCGTCACCCCGCTCGCCGCGCTCGCGGAGATCCGGGGCGACTACGAGGACGCCGCGCGCCGCCAGCGCGAGGGCCTCGGCATGGCCAGGGAACTCGGCCTGCTGGCCGAGGTCTCGGCCAGGCTCTCCGGGCTGGGCCGCCTCGCCCTGCTCTCCCGGGACTGGGAACGCGGCAGGGAACTGCACGAACAGGCCCGCCGCATCGCCGCCGAACAGGGCTACAAGTACGGCGAGATCCACTCCGAGATGGGCCTGGCGCTCGGCGCCCGCCGCTCCGGGGACCTCGACGCCGCCGAAGCCCACCTCGCCCGCATCCGCGACGGCTACGCCGATGTCTCGTCCGAGGCCGGCGACCATCTGCTCCTCGCCGAACTCGGCTTCCTCGCCGAACTGCGCGGGGACGCCGGCACGGCCGCCGCCCACCATCTGCGGGGTCTCGCCGTGGCGCGCTCCCTCGGCGAGCCGCGCGCGCTGGCGCTCTCGCTGGAGGGCCTCGCCGGGGCGGCCGCCCTCGGCGGCGGTGCGCCGGGGCGCGGTGCGCGGCCCTGCTGCTCGGCGCGGCCGACGCGGCGCGCCGGGGCGTCGGCGCCCCGCTGCCCGCGGCCGAACGCGGGGACGTCGACCGTGCCGCCGCCGCGGCCCGCACCGCCCTGGGCGGCACGGCGTTCACGACGGCCTACCGGAACGGAGCGGCGCTGACCGCCGAGGAGGCCGTGCGCCGCGCCTGTCCCGTCCTGGGCCGCACGGCCCCGGCACCAGCCCCGGGAGCCGCCCCGGGTGCGGTCGGCGCGCCCTGCCTCAGGGACTGAGCGACAGGAAGATGAACGCGGAGAACAGCGCCAGGTGCACCCCGCCCTGCAAGAGGTTCGCGCGCCCCGGCACGACCGTCAGCGCGCTCACCACGGCGGTCAGCGCGAGCAGCACCAGATGCACCGGCTGGAGTCCGAGCTCCAGGTCCCCGGACAGCCAGATGGAGGCGAACGCGATGGTGGGGACGGTCAGTCCGATGCTGGCGATCGCCGAGCCGTAGGCCAGATTGAGGCTGGTCTGCATCCGGTCGCGGCGGGCCGAGCGGACGGCGGACAGCGTCTCGGGCAGCAGCACCATCAGCGCGATGACGACACCCACCACGCCGTAGGGCAGCCCCGCGTTGTCCACTCCGCGCTCGATCGTCGGGGAGATGACCTTGGCGTTGCCGACCACGGTGATCAGCGAGAGCAGCAGCAGGCCCAGGCTGATCAGGGCCGCGCGGTTCGGCGGCGGCGGAGCGTGCTCCTCGCCGTCGTCGGTCCCGACCGCGCCCTCGCCCGCGTCCGGGGCCTCCCGGACGGCCGCACCGGTCCTGTCGCCGGCCGCCGCGCCCCCGGTGCCGCCCGCCGAACCCTGAGCCCGCGCCGGAGACTTCGGCCGGGTCCCCTGCCCCGTGGTGGCCCCGCGCTCGTGGCGGCGGTCGACGGGGAGGAAGTAGTCGCGGTGCCGCACGGTCTGCACGGTGACGAACAGGACGTACAGCCCGAGCGAGGCGACCGCCGCGAACGCGAGCTGTCCGGCGGTGAATTCGGGGCCCTCCGCGCCCGTGGTGAACGTCGGCAGCACCAGCGTCATGGTGGCGAGCGTGATGACCGTGGCGAGCGCGCCGCCCGAACCCTCCGCGTTGAAGACCACGGTCCGATTGCGTACGGCGCCCACCAGCAGGCAGAGGCCGACGATGCCGTTGCAGGTGATCATCACGGCCGCGAAGACCGTGTCGCGCGCGTAGGTCGACGCCTTGTCGCCGCCGCCCGTCATCAGCATGACGATCAGGCCGACCTCGATGACCGTGACGGCGACGGCCAGCACCAGGGAACCGAGCGGCTCACCGACGCGGTGCGCGACGACCTCCGCGTGGTGGACGGCCGCGAGCACGGCCCCGAACAGGCACAGGGCGACGACCGTCACCCCGAGCGCGGGCAGATCGCGCCCCCAGCCGAAGGCGAGTGCGAGCAACGCCAGCACCGGCATCCATGTTGTCCACTGCCGTACCACTGGTGTGCTGTTGTCCGCGCTCATGGTGATCAGACTGCCAGAAGCCCGCGGCGTTCCGTGCCCCGGGGCGGCGTGGCCCGCCGACGTCTGACGTCCCGCGGCCGGGCCGGAACGGCGCTCCGGCGCGCCGCGGGCCCCGGCCGGCGCGTGCCCCGGTCCGCCCTCGTCACCCAACGGGCCCTGCTCCGGACGGTGTTGCGGCCCCGTTCGTCCGGGGGCGCTCCGAAGCGGCCGGCTCCCGCGTCGCCCGTCCGTGAAGTGATCACTCGTCATGATGAGAGCCGCGCGTCTCCCTGCGCCCGGCGGCGTGCGTCCGGCACGGTGGCGGCATGCTCCTGCGCCGCCTCCTCCCTCCCCTCGTGCTCGTCCTGGTCCTCGCCGTCTCCGGCTGTGTCAGCGTCCCCACCGGCAGTGGCCGGGACCGGCCGGTCCTCTCCCCGGCGCCCGCCGGGCCCGCTCCGGCCGGCGCGGTGGTCCCCGGTGCGGGCGCCGGTCCGCTGCCGGCCGCCCAGTCCGCGGGGCGCGACGCACTCGCCGCGACCGGTCCCGAGACGCCGGCGGCCGGGCCGGCGCAGGCGCCGCCCGCCGAGCGGGCCCGCGGCGGGGCGCACGGGCCGCACCCGGCGCCGCGCCTGCGCCCCCACCGCCCCCGCCCTGCCGTGAAGCCCGCGCCGCGCCCCGGACAGCGCTCCGCACCCCGGCACGCCCCTCCCCGCGGGTACGTCCCCGCGATGCGGCACCTGTGCGCCGAGTCGGAGGGCGTCACCTCGTCGCAGGTGACCCGCCTCTGCCGCTACACCTACGGCCGCTGACCCGGTCCGGCACCACACCTACGGCCGCTGACGCCGTTCGCCGCCGTGCCCACGGCCGCCTGACCGGGTCCGCCACCCGCCCACGGCCGCTGACGCCGTTCGCCGCCGTGCCCACGGCCGCCTGACCGGGACCGCCGCCCGCCCACGGCCGCTGACCCGGTCCGCAGCCGCGCCCAAGGCCGCAGCCGCGCGCAAGGCCGCCGACGCACCCCCGGCCGCCGACGCACCCCCGGCCGCCGACGCACCCCCGGCGGCGGTCCCGCGGGCGCTGCCCCGGTCAGGCGGCCGGCCCGGTCGGCGACGCGAGCGCGCTCAGACCGGGCCCGTCGAGTTCCCCCAGGGCCGTCCGCCGCCCGGAGACGGCCAGCAGCAGCGAGAGCGCGGGGCCGCGCACCTCCGGTCCTTCGCCGACGGAGACCTCGGCGTCCGTCGCGGCCAGCCGCACCCGCGAGGTCAGCTCCTTGGCGCCGCCGAACGACGCGGGGGTACGGAGCTGCAACCGCAGCCCCCGGACCACCGCCTGCGGCGGATAGGCGCGGATCAGGCCCAGCGGACGGCGGATGTCCTCCCCGTGGACGACCTCCTCGACGAGCCGGCTGTCGAGGGGCGCCGGGGGAGTGGACGTCCGCGACGCCACCTGCCGCAGCCGCTCCAGCGTCTCCGCGGGCGACGCGGCCCGCTCCCGCTCCACGCCCCGCGCGTTCTGCCGGTCGAAGTCGAACCGGGCCCTGGCCAGCCCGGCCACGAACCCGAGCCGTGTCGTGCGCGCCGTGTCGACGAGGTGGGCCACCACGTCGTGCACGGTCCACCCGTCGCAGAGCGACGGCCGCCGCCACTGCTCGTCGTCGAGCCCCGCCAGGTCCTCGATCAGCGCCGCGCGCTCGGTGTGCACCATCGGCCAGACGTCGTCGTTCACGGCGTTCACGGTTTCTCCTCGGCCCGCTCCCGGATGCCGGGCCCTTCCCGGTGTCCGTGTGAGAGATGACCGCCCGCGCCGCCGGAACTCATCGCCCGACGCCCGCGTCACCCCGTTGCGCCGGGCGCCTGCGGTCCGGCTCTATCCCTGCGGCCCGGGAGCCCCCGCCCCCGCCACCACCATGGTCACCAGCAGCGCGTGGCTCTCGTCGAGGCTCTCGGGCAGCCCGAACGCCCCGTCCGTCTCGAGGACGGCGAAGCCGTGGACCGCGGCGCGCAGGCAGCGGGCCATGTGGACGGCTGCCGAGTCCGTCATCCCGTACGAGCGCAGCGCGGCGCGGATGATGTCGAGCAGCCGCTCCCCGGCCTCGGCCGTACGCGGCTCCGGGGTCTGGAGCATCGCGGCGTAACGGTGCGGGGCGCGGAGCGTGAAGGCCCGCCAGGCCGTCATGAAGGCGCGCAGCGCCTCCTCGCCCGAGCGGCCGAGCACGGCGAGGCCGACCTCGTCGGCCAGGTCGTTCATGATCCGCGCCGAGACGAGGTCGCGGAGCTCGGCGAGATTGCGCACATGCTTGTAGAGGGACGGTGTGGCGACGCCCGCCCGGCCCGCGACGGCCGAGAGGGTGAGGGCGGCGGGGCCCGCCTCGTCGACGGTCTCCAGAGCGAAGGCGACGACCGCGTCCGCGGACAGCGACGCCCTAGGCACGGGAGGTGTCCTTCAGGAAGGCCAGGACGGCCGAGGCGACTTCGGCGGGGGCCTGGACGTGCGGATAGTGGCCCGCGCCCTCGATCGTCACCAGCCGCCCGAGCCCCTCGGGCATCATCGCCACGATGCCCTCGCCCTCGGCCACCGGGTCCGCCCAGTCGGGGTCCAGGGTGCCTTCGACGACCAGTGCGGGGCAGCGGATGTCGCCCAGCCGGGCGCCCGCGTCGACGGGGGCGGACATGCCCATCCTGCTCACCACGGCCATCCGGCCCGGCCTGCGCAGATCTGCCTCCAGCGCTTCCCGGTGCGCGGCGTACCCCTCGGGCCGAGTGCCCGGGTAGGCGTGGTCCAGGTAGCGCTTCCACAGGCCGACGCTGCGCAGCAGTCCCGTGCCGAGGAGCAGCGACATGCCCTTGCGGTAGCGGGCGTCGGAGAGCAGGGCGCGTGCGTCGATCTTCTGCGCGCGGGTGAAGGGGCTGATCTCCACCACGGCGGTGACCAGTTCGGGCGCCTCGGCGGCCGCGATGGTGGCGGCGCCCCCGGCGAAGGAGTGGCCCACGACGACCGCGGGGCCGCCCAGGTGGCGGATCACGGCGAGCAGGTCGCCCGCCGCGTCGGTGCGGGTGTAGGACGCCCAGCCGGTGCTCGACTCGCCGTGCCCCCGCTGGTCCACCGCGGCGACCCGGTGGCCGGCCCCGGCGAGCAGGGCGCCCAGCTCCCGGAAGGCCGCTCTGTTGTCGCCCATGCCGTGGGCGAGCACGATCAGTGGCCCCTCGCCGGTCACCTCGTACGCGAGGCGGCCGCCGTCGGTCTCCAGGAACTCGGTCATGATCCACCCCGTGGGTCGGTGTGCCGTGGTTAATGTCGTTAGCCGTAAAGCTAATAGCATTAGCTTCGGCTGTCAACGACACGTTCGCCCACGACACGACCGCCGACGGCAGGGCTCTCGACGGCACGGCTGTCTGCGGTGCGGAGGCCGACGGCGCAGACATCAGCGGGTGCGGGCGCAGGTGCAGATGTCGGAGCGGCGTGCGGGTCCGGCGGACGAACGGCGGTGTGCTCAGTCGGCGGCGGGCGGCGGGCAGACCGTGCGGGCGTACAGCGTCACGCGACCGCCCTTGAGGTCCGTGCGGGCGCAGACGGTGAAGTCGCGTGCGAGCACCCGGCGCTTGACCCGCTCCGCGGGCGTCGTGTCCAGCGGCTGCCCCTCCGGGTCGGCGAGCACCACCACCACGCGGGCGCGCGACAGCCGCCGCCCGATCTCCCCGGGCGCCACCTCGGTCCCCTGGAGCGTCCCCGACGCCGCGGGGGACTCCGCGAGCGCGATGTCGGCCGTCCCGGCGAGGCGGCCGGGATACGACAGCGTCCACTCACGGCGCCGGGCCGGGGTGAACAGGACGGCGTCGGCCCCCGCCGACAGCCGTGCCGCCTCCGCGGCGATGGCCGTGACGTCGTCCTTGCGGCTGTCCGGCGTCCTCATCTGCGCACTGACCGGCAGCAGCGCCGGCGCGCACAGCAGGCCCGCGGCACCCACCGCCGCCGCCCGCGCGGCCCGGCCGCGCACCACCCGTCCCGCACCGTCCGCCGCCCGTACCAGCGCCGCGCCGACGAGCAGGGCGAGACCGATGTGGGAGTAGAGCACGTAGCGGTCCACGTAGACCGGCTGGTGCACCGCCGCCGACTGCAGGACCGCGGTCGGCAGCAGCGCCAGCGCCAGGGCGGGCGTGCCGACGGCCGCCGCGCTCCCTCCCCGCCGTGCCAGGAACCACCGGCAGACCACGGCCAGGGCGGCGAAGCCCGCGATCTCGCACCACTCGCGCGCACCCGGGCCGCTGATCCAGGACACCTGGCCCGACTGGGCCGCGCTGAGGACGGCCAGCGGCGCCAGCGCCATGGCCACGGCCGCCGCCGTGACGGCGAAGCACCTGCGCGCGCGGGAGGCCGCGGCGGGGGAGAACCGAAGCGCCACGCCGTGGGCGAGCAGCGCGAGCACCGCGAACTCGTGCAGCAGCGCGGCCGTCAGGACCACCGCCCCGTAGCGGAACCAGCGGCCCGGCGTCGCGTCCGGGCCCAGCCCGGTGAACTGCCAGGTGGCGAGCGCCACCAGCGCGCAGACCAGGGCGTAGGAGCGGCCCTCCTGCGCGTACATCTGCACCTCGGGGGTCACCGCGAACACCAGCCCGGCGACGAGCCCCACCGCGGGGCGTCCCGTCAGGCGCAGACCGGTCGCGGCGACGAGCCCGGCGGCTGCGGCGACGGCCACGGCCGAGGGGAGCCGCAGCGTGAGCAGACCGCCGTCCCACACCCCGAACAGGGCGTGCATGGCGAGGTAGTGGAGCCCGTGCACGGCATCGGCGCCGCCCAGCAGATCCACGATCTCCGGCAGACTCCGGTGTGCGACCTGGTACGTGACGGACTCGTCCCGCCACAGGGTCCCCTGCCGGGTGAGGCCCCACAGCCCGAGGGCCAGCGCGGCGAGCGCCGGCACGATGACCGCGCCCCGCGCCGACGGCCACGCCGGCGCGTCCGGAGCCGCGGCGGTGCGGGAGGCGTCGCGGTCCTGCTCCCGAAGCTCGATGGCCCCTCCGTCGAACGGGCGCGCGGGGCGCGCCTTCCTCCGTGGCCGGATCACCCTATGCGAGCGGCTGCTGACGGACCATCGGCCCCGGTGCAGGCCGCAGGCCGCAGACCGCCCACGGCCGCTGCCGCGCTCAGCCGCCGGGCCCGCCCCGGCTCCTCCCGCCCCGGCTCACACCCCGGCACCTCCCGTCCCCGGCTCACACCTCCGCGTCAGCGTCCGCCAGGATCGCCCGCAGCCGTGCGGTGCACTCGTCGACGAACGCGGGGAACGTGTGCCGGTAGTACGCGACACCGGTGACACCGACCGCGACGGCCCAGGCCCGCGCGCGGTGCCAGGTCGCGTCGTCCAGGTCCAGAGCGGCCCGGTAGGCGTGGCGGGCGGCGGCCGGCAGGTCCCAGACCGTCGCGTGCTCGGCGTCCGGAAGCCCCACCGACAGCGCCCCGAAGTCGATGACGGCGTGCAGCCTGCCCTCCCGCACGAGGAGGTTGGTCGGCTTCAGGTCCCCGTGCAGCCACACGTGCGGCGCCGGGGAGTCGGGCAGCTCCAGCGCCGCGTTCCACAGCGCTTCCAGCCTGTCGAGGTCGAGGTGGGTGTCCCCGGCGGCGCGGCACGTCCCGAAGTCGCGGCCCACCCACCCGGCGCACGCCCCGAGGGTCCCGCCGCGGTACCAGGCGAGATCACCCGCACGGGTGGCGCCCATCAGCCCGATGCCGTGCAACTCCCGTACGAAGGCGGCGAGATCGGTCCCGAAAGCGGCCCAGTCCCGTACCGTCGCGGGGCCCGCCTCCGCGCCCTCGATCCAGCGGTGCACCGACCACGGCAGCGGATAACCGGGCCCGGGGTCCCCGGAGTGCACGGGCTCGGGCACGGCCCGGCCGAGCAGGGGCGCCAGGCGGGGGAGCCAGTGCCGCTCCTTCGCCAGCGAGCCGGCCGCCTCCGTGGTCCTGGGCAGCCGCACGAGCAGTTCGTCGCCCAGCCGGTACATGGTGTTCTCCGTGCCGGCGCCCGCGGGCGCCAGCGGCAGCGCCGCCCACTCGGGCCGCTGCTCCCGCAGCAGTTCCCGCACCA
Source organism: Streptomyces zhihengii (assembly GCF_016919245.1). Classification (NCBI taxonomy): domain Bacteria; kingdom Bacillati; phylum Actinomycetota; class Actinomycetes; order Kitasatosporales; family Streptomycetaceae; genus Streptomyces; species Streptomyces zhihengii. Next base: position 1,494,326 of record NZ_JAFEJA010000002.1, read on the forward strand.
GCGCGCCGTCGACCGGGACCTCGTTCTCGTGAAGAGTCACCCCGGGAGTCTCGCGGCCGCGGCCCCCGCCGGGCCACCGGGTTTCCCCCGCGGTTTCCCCGCGCCGGACGCGCGGTCGCGGTGCGGCCGCGTCCGGCCGTCACCGCCCGAACAGGAAGTACTCCGCCGGGACGAACACCTCGTGCCCGGTCCGGAACCGGACGCGCACCCCCTCCGCCGTCCACGCGGTGGACTGCACACCCTCGACCGCCTCGAAGGCGCCCACGTCGACCCAGTGTCCGTAGGACAGCCCGGGATCCCTGCCGATCACCAGCCGGTAGTCGTGCCGTCCGGACAGCGTGTGCCGGTGCACCAGACCCAGGAAGTGGGGCGACCCGTCCTCGTACACCACCGACGCCGGAGCCTCGGCCCGGTGCAGCACCTCGGACCGGGGCCACCACATCACCGTCATGAACGCCGTGGTCAGCAGGACGCCGCCGACCACCCCCAGCAGCACCCTGACGACCCCGCCCCACCGGCTCGGCCGCACGGCCGGACCGGCCGGCTCGGACATGATGGCGGTGATGACGGCCTCCCCGTTCGCACCCACAGCGGACGGCGACGAGGACGCCGCCGCGCGCCCGGCGGTTCCCGCCGCCCGCGGGGAGCGTGCCGGGTCCGGGTCACGGCACCAGGAGGGGCAGGCCCGCGTCCCGGAGCACGCCCGCCCGGTCGACCGCGACGCACCCCTCCTTGACGACGGCGTGGATCGCGTCGGGGCTGCCGAGGGAGTCGATGTCGGCGAGCGGGTCGGTGCCGCAGACCACGAGGTCGGCGGTCCGTCCGGCGGTGAGCGAGCCCAGGGCGTCCGCGACACCGCAGAGTTCGGCCGCGTCGGCGGTCGCGGCACGGATGGCCTGGAGCGGGGTCATCCCGCCGAACCGCACCATCAGGCCCAGCTCCCGCAGATTGGCCCCGTGCGGGGCCGTCAGCCCCGCGTCGGTGCCCAGGGCCACGCGCACCCCGGCGCCGACGGAACGTGCGAACGCCTCCTGGGCGGTGCGGTGCCACCGCACCGCCTTGGCGTACACGGCGGGCGGCACCCGGCCGGGGTCGGGCTCCGCCATCGTCTCCAGCAGGGTGGGGACGAGGAACTGCCCCCGCTCGGCCATCTCCGCCCGCAGTTCGTCGGTCAGGGCGTAGCCGTGCTCGATGCTCGCGACCCCGGAACGGACCGCGGCGGCGATGCCCGCCTCCCCGATCGCGTGCACCGCGACCGGCAGCCCGCCGTAGGCGGCGGCCTCCTCCACGGCCGCCCGCACCATCTCGGGACGCAGACCGAGCCACTCGGGCCGGTCGTGCGGGGAGGTGACGCCGCCGCTGGTGGCGAGCTTGACGCAGTCGGCCCCGGCGGCCACCAGCGCGCGGACCCGGGTGCGGATCTCGTCGACGGTGTCGACGATGCCGCCGGGACTGCCGGGGAAGGCGACCGCGGTCCGCAGCCCGTCGACGCCCCCGGGCAGACGGAAGTCCGCGTGCCCGGCGGTCTGGCTGAGCATCGCCACGGCGACCAGCAGCCTCGGCCCCTCGATGCGTCGCTCGGCCACGGCGCGGCGGAAGCCCGCGTCGATGCCCATCAGATCGCGTGCGGTGGTCACCCCGTTGTGGAGCGTGGTGCGCAGCCGGTCGAGGACCTTCAGGGCCCGGTAGGTGACGGGTTCGCCGGCGCCCGTCAGCGGGTTGCCGGCCGGACCGGGCAGCGCGAAGTGCACATGGACGTCGAAGAACCCGGGGCACACCGTCCGCCCACCGAGGTCCACGCGTACGGCGCCCCGCAGCGCGGGGTCGTCCGGCAGGTGCCGGGCGGGCCCGCACCAGCCGATCCGCGGACCGTCGACGACCAGCGCGCCGTCCGCGACGGGCGGGGCGCCCGTGCCGTCGATCAGCCGGGCGTTGTGCAGGACGACAGGAGACCCGTTCACGGCTGTCCTTTCTGCCGCGCAGTGCTCCGACCCATGGTCCCCGCACGCGAGGGGAGCGCAACCGGTGCGGGCCGCCTCGGGCGCGGCTGTTACCCTGGTCGGCAGCGAAGGGGAGTAGTCCCGAGAACCGCTGGTCGACACACTGGGCGCCCTTGGGTGCCCCGGCCACCGGGCCGCCGCATACTCTGCGGGGCGGACGAGACCTTCGGCCAGGCATGATGCGGCCCCACATGGGTGGGGTCACCACCGTCGTGCCGGGCCGAGTGGTTCCTCCCGTCGCCCCCTGGGTGCCGCACGAGCCGACGGCCCGGCCCCAGCAGAAAGCAAGGGAATGACCTTCGACCCCGTGGCGATGCTCACCGCCTTCGGTCTGATCTTCCTCGCGGAGCTCCCCGACAAGACCATGTTCGCCTCCCTGGCCATGGGCACGCGGATGCGGCCGCTGTACGTCTGGTTCGGCACCTCCACCGCCTTCGTGGTGCACGTCGCCATCGCGGTCGGCGCGGGCAGCCTGCTCGGACTGCTCCCGGAGATGGCCGTCAAGCTGGTCTCGGCGGCGCTGTTCGCGTTCGGCGCGTTCGTCCTGCTGAGGGGCGGGGACGACGAGGACGAGGAGGGCGGGGCGAAGACCGTCACCGGCTTCTGGCCCGTGTACACCACCGCGTTCATGGCCGTCTTCATCAGCGAGTGGGGCGACCTCACCCAGATCACCACCGCCAACCTCGCCGCCACCAACGGCTGGCTCCCCACCGCGATCGGTTCCGCACTCGCCCTGATGTCGGTCTCCGCCCTCGCCCTGCTGGTGGGCCGCTTCATCGCGCAGCGGGTCCCCCTGAAGACCGTCCAGCGCATCGGCGCCGTGTGCATGGCCGGACTCGCGATCTGGACCCTCGTCGAGGCGTTCACCGTCTGACGGTGCCCGGAGCGCCGCCCGGCGCTCCCCGGGGCGGCCGTCCGCGGGAGCGGTGGCCGCCCCGGCGCACCCGGCGCAGCCTGGAACGTATGAGAACTGCGCCGATCATCGTGCACAGGCCCTCGGCGTCCGGCGGCCGGCGGGTCACCGTCCACACCCAGGGCCGTGACGAGATCCTGGGGACCGCGTACTCGGACCACGATCTCGTCGTCTTCCTGGAGGCCGCCGGGATCCTCGACCCGGAGGCGGTGCTGGACGACCCCCGGTGGGTGGAGTGGCGCGGCGGCCGCGCCCACCACTGGAGCGCGGCCTGATCCGCTCGTCGCACCCGCACCGGGGGTCCGCGCTCCGCGGAGACCTTGTGGGAGGGAGCCGATCTTGAGAGGGTGCTGAGTCATCGAGGCCGCAGGGCGGGGCCGTCGGGGACACGGCAGGGGGAGTTCCATGATCATCGGTCGGCGCCGGTACGCGCTCCGGGGCGCGCTCGTGGCCACCGCCGTCACGGCCGTCATGGCCGCGACGGCCGGCGGCGCCTTCGCCGCGGCCCGTCCCGCGCCGGGCCCCCGCGTCGACACGCCCAGCTTCTCGATGAAGGGCGTCGACCGGGAGACCGCCGAGCCGTACCTGTACTTCACGGACCGCGAGGGCGGCTTCGAGCCCCGCGAGCACGTGGCCGTCGGCTACGGCACCTTCGCCGACTCGATCGACGTGGACGACGACGGCGACGGCTGGAGCGACGGCACCTGGAACCTGTACGAGGACGGGACCCTCGACCACTCCTGGATCGACGACCGGCTCGCCTACCACAGCGAGCAGGTCGGCACCGGCTGGGACGTCTACACCTCCGTGCTGTCCCCCGGGAACCTCGGGGGCGCCCCGGAGGCCGACCTCGTCGCCCGCGACAAGAAGGGCGTCCTGTGGCTGCACCTGGCCCGCCCGGACGGCTCCCTCACCGCACGCACCCGCGTCGGCGGCGGCTGGGGCGCCTACACCCAGCTCGCCGGCCAGGGGGACCTGACCGGCGACGGCAGGCCCGACATCGTCGCCCGGGACACCGCGGGCGTCCTGTGGCTCCACCCCGGCACCGGCGACCGCAAGGCCCCCTTCGCACCCCGCACGCGCATCGGCGGCGGCTGGAACGCCTACGACCGGCTGCTGTCCGTCGGCGACCTCGACGCGGACGGCAGGGCCGACCTGATCGCCCGCGAGCCGGACGGCGACCTCTACCGGTACTCGGGCACGGGCACCGCGCCCGGGGTCTGGGAGAAGCCGGTCAGGATCGGCACCGGCTTCCAGATCTACGACCTGCTGTAGCGCCGCCCGGCACCGTCCCGCGGAACGACATGACTACTTCGCCCGAATCCGGACACCGCATACGAGAGGCGGGAAGCAGCCTCGTCCGGAAGAAGGCAGGTGAGGACATGTCCCAGCAGCCGAAGTCGTCCGGTTCCTCACACGGTGAGGGGCCGAGCAGGCACGGGGGCGCCCAGCACGGCTGGTCGCCGGACGTGGACGAGACGCGCCGGCAGGACAACCCGAGCGCCCACCGCTCCTTCCACCCCGAGCGGCACGCCCCGGGGAAGGGACCCGGCCGGAAGGTCTCCGAGGAGGAGACCGAGGACGTCCCGGGTGACACCGTGCCGAGCACCGGCGCCCGCGGCGAACGGCGCGGGCCGCGGTCCGGCGAGGAAGGCATGCACTCTGCCGGACGCAGGGGCCGCTCGCAGCGGCCCAGCGGGACGAAGGACGCCTCGGCGACCACCGGGGTCGACCCCCAGGACCCGCCCGGCACCCGCAGCGGCGGCTGAGCGCCCGCGCGCACCGGCCGGACGGGCCGCATACCAGCGGCCGGGCCGGGAACCCGGGGGAGCGCGAGCAGTCACCGCAGGCGACACCGTGATCGGATCGGAGGCGGCCATGCCGGCAGGATCGAACGCCAAGAGGGAACGGCAGTACGAGCACATCAAGGACAGCGCGGAGCGGCGGGGCGAGTCCACCGGCCGCGCCGAGGAGATCGCCGCACGCACGGTCAACAAGGAGCGTGCCCGCGCCGGCGAGTCGAAGACGGCGAGCAGGACCTCGACGCAGGACAGGAAGTCGGCTTCCCAGCGCGGCGGCGAACGCTCCCACCAGGGCGCCCAGGGCCCCACCAGGGACCAGCTCTACGAAGAGGCGAAGAAGAAGAACATCGAGGGCCGCTCCTCGATGAACAAGCAGGAACTGCGCGAGGCGCTCGGCCGCTGACCCGCAGACCAGCAGATCCGTCGACCGGGAGGTGGGCCGGCCGCGCGGCCGGCCCACCTCCCCCCGCACGGCGCCCGCCCCCGGGCGCCGGACCGCCGAAGGAGGCGCCATGTCCGACGCGTACACGGGACGACGGGTGGCCGTTGTCACCGGCGCCGATTCGGGCATCGGCCGGGCCAGCGCCGTCCGGCTCGCCGCCCTGGGAATGGACGTCGGCCTCACCTTCCACTCCGACGAACGGGGCGCGGAGGAGACCGCGCACGAAGTGGGGCGGCACGGCGGGCAGGCCGTCGTCGAGCACTGCGACCTCACCGTGCTGCCGGACGCGGCGGACGTCGTCGACATCTTCGCCCGGGAGCTGGGACGCGTCGACGTGCTCGTGAACAACGCGGGCACCGGAACCGCCACCCCGTTCCTCGACCTCGAACTCGCCACCGTGCAGCGCGTGCTGGACGTCGATCTGGTCGGCCCGCTGCTCTGCGCGCAGCGGGCCGCCCGCCACATGATCGAGCAGGGCGACGGCGGCCGGATCGTCAACATCACCTCGGTGCACGAACACGCGCCCCGGGTGGGCGCCGCCCCCTACTGCGCGGCGAAGGGCGGCCTCGGCCTGCTGACGCAGGTGATGGCACTCGAACTCGCCGAGCACGGCATCACCGTCAACGCGGTTGCCCCGGGGGAGATCGCCACCCCCATGACCGGGCAGACCGACACCGACGTCCACGCCGCGGAGCGCCCCGGCGTGCCGCTGCGCCGCCCCGGCGACGCGCGCGAGGTGGCGGCCGTCGTCGGCTTCTTGGCCGGCCCCGAGGCGTCGTACGTCACCGGCGCCTCCTGGCCCGTGGACGGGGGCATGCTCCGCATGGGCCCCATGGCGGGATCCCATCTCGGCGACGACAGCTGGCGCGTCCCCTAGGCCCCCGACGCCCCGCCGGATCCCCCGGAAACCGTTCGGCGCCCCGTTCGCGCGCTCCCCGCGCGGACGGGGCGCCGAACGGCGCCGTGCCCCCGTCAGCCGGGCCACACCCCCGTCGCACGGTGCACGGCGGTCGCGCCCGCGCGGTCCACACCCGCCTTGACGGCGGCGAACACGGCGCCCTGGAGCGTGGCGGCGAGCAGGACCTCGCGCCAGGTGCGGTCGGGGTCCGTGGCGTCCGGTGCGTCGTCGTCGTGGCCGAGCTTCTTCCAGACCTGCTTGAACAACGCGCCCGCGAGAGCGCCGCTGACCGCTCCCAGGACCATGCCGACCGGCTTGTAGGCGATTTTGGACGCCTTCATCGCGTGTCCTTCCCTCGAACCGACTGGGCCCGGACCCGCATTCGATCCGTCCTGGGCCCCCGCGTACCCGGGGCGGCGCCGCGCAGTCCCCGCGCGGCGCCGCCCCGGGCACGAGCCTCCCGGTCAGTCAGTCCCCCCGCCGGTCCTCGGGGTCCTCGGGGCCGGTGTCACCCATCGCCCGCCGGTCCTCCTCGCTCCACTTGCGGGTGTCCCGGGGCTCGACGTACGGCTCCTCCCGCGGCGGGTGGCCCGCCACGATGGCGCGCTCCCGGTCCATCTCCGCGTCGAACTCCAGGCCGAGCAGGATGGCGAGATTGGTGATCCACAGCCACACGAGGAAGACGATGACACCGGCCAGGGTGCCGTAGGTCTTGTTGTACGAGCCGAAGTTGGCGACGTAGACGGCGAAGCCGGCCGACGCGATCAGCCAGATCAGCAGGGCGAGCAGGCTGCCCAGCGTCACGAACCGGAAGCCGCGGCCCTTGGCGTTGGGCGCGGCCCAGTACAGGATCGCCAGCATCAGCGCGACCAGCAGCACCAGCACCGGCCACTTGGCGATCGCCCACACCGTCAGCGCCGTGTCGCCGATGCCCAGCGCCGTCCCCAGCTCGCGGGCCAGACCGCCGGTGAAGACGACCATCAGCGCGGTGACGCAGGCGAGCACCATCAGCAGCAGCGTCAGGCCCACGCGTACCGGGAGCACCTTCCAGACGGGGCGGCCCTCCGGCAGGTCGTACACCGCGTTGGAGGTACGGATGAACGCCCCCACATAGCCGGAGGCGGACCACAGGGCGCCCAGCAGGCCGACCACGGCCAGCACCGAGCCGACCCCCGCGCTGCCCTGTAACTGCGTCACCGCGTCGGTCAGCACGTCCCGGGCGGGGCCCGGGGCCAGCTTCTTGATGTTGTCGAGCACCGACTGCGTGGCCGAGTCCCCGGCGATCCCCAGCATCGAGATCAGCACCAGCAGCGCGGGGAACAGCGCCAGTACGGCGTAGTACGTCAGGGACGCGGCCCGGTCGGTCAGCTCGTCCTGCTGGAACTCCTTCACGGTGCGTTTGAGCACCGCGCCCCAGGACTTCTTGCCGAGGTCGGTCGGGGTGTCCGGCGCCTCGCCCTCAGCCCTCGGAGGGGACGCGGTGTCACGGTGGGTCCGGTCTCTGGTCATGGACGACTGGTAACCGCCCCCGGCGCCCCCATGCGCCGGCACCCGGGAGAAGTTCCCGGTTCGGTGCGATCCGCGTGGCTCCGCGAGCCGTCCGCCCGCCGTCGGCCGAGCGGCCGGACGGGCGGCCGGAGATGCGTCGGAGCGCGGGTGTCCGGCCGCACGCCCCGGCGCGGGCGCCCATGCCTCCGGCGTGGCGCCCGGCAGCAGGAGGTTCGACATCGATCCAGGTCAGGGCATGCGTGCGCCGGGGCGTGCGGGCCCGGTGCCCGTGCTCCCCGACACCCACACGGAGCAGTCGCGGCGGAAGGCGCACCGGACCCGGTGGGAGGACCGTGCCCTTGGCGGCCTCCGGCGGCCGCTGCACACTCCGATTGGGTTCTCGCACGGGGCCCCGCCGTGAGGCGTCACTCCTGACCGGAAGGCCCTGATGCGTCACTTACGCATGTGCATAACCGCCCTGTCCGCGGCGGCACTTCTGCTGGGCACCACCGCCGCGACCGCCTCCGCCGCGCCGTCCCCCGCCACCCTCACCACGGGGGCGTGGCCCGACGGCTTCGAGGAGCCGGTCGTCCCGGCCCCGCAGCCGTTCACCTACATGGCCGCCGGCCAGACCTTCGGCCCCTGGACGGTCGGGGGCGGCAGCGTCGACCTGGTCTCCGACCGGCTGTGGGACGCCGCCGAGGGCGACCAGTCCGTCGACCTCAGCGGAGGCGCTCCCGGCAGCATCTCCCGGACCGTCCCCACGCTCCCGCTCACCACCTACGTCGTCACCTACAAGCTGGCCGGCAACACCGGCGGTCCGTCGCCCGTGGTCAAGACGGGGGACGTCAGGGTCAACGGCGCCCTCATCGACGACCTCACCTTCGACACCACCGGCCGCGGCCCCCGCGACATGGGCTGGGAGCAGCGCACCGCGTACTTCACCACGGTGCTCCACACCTCGGCGACGCTGACCTTCACCAGCACCACGCCCGGCAACCGCGGTCCCGCCGTCGACGACGTCACGATCCGGAGCTGCCTGCTGGTGCTCTGCCTGCACAAGGGCCCGCAGCTGAGTCCCCACTCGGGGTGACCGGCTGAGGCGTCGTCAGCACCCCGCCCGCGTCGCCGCCCCGTTCCCGGGCCCGGCGGCGGGGGCCGCGACGTCCCGCCGACCGTCGCCGGCAGCGGGCCCGTGCTCGTGCCCGGACGTGCCTACCCGCCGCGCACCGCCCCGTATGCCACGCTGGGCGGACCGCCGACGCCCCCGCCCCGCGCCCGCCCCGGACTGCGCGCCCCGTTCCCGTCCGTCCGCATCCGCCGGCGGCACACGGCCCGAAGCGACGGTGGACCGGGACGTCGTGGATGCCGGCGGCGGCGAACCGGGACGACGGACGGCCGGCGAGGCACGACGAGCCGCACCGGCACCACCAGCACGACCAGCACCACAGGCACCACCAGCGGCACCGGCACTGGCACCACAGGCGCGACGAAGCGACCGGCACACGGCAGAACGGCAGCGGACCCCCGGAGTGATGCGTGGACGATCCCGGCACACAAGTCCCGGCAGCCGGCCCCGCCGGCGCGCCCCGTGGAGCCGCCACCGGCGGGGCCGCCGGACGGCGGACCGGGTGAGCGGCGCGGACCGGTACACCGCTGGCACCTCGGACGTCGTCATCCTCGGTGCGGGCGCGGCGGGACTCAGCCTCGCCGACCGGCTGACCCGCGCCGGCGGCGCCACGGTCACCGTGGTGGAACCGCCCGACGGCCCGCTGCGGCCGCCCGAACGGAGGTGGTGCTTCTGGGACACGGAGGCGGACGACGTCGAGCCGGCCGTCCGGGCGTCCTGGTCGCGTCTGCGGATCCACGCCCCCGACGGCGGCGCCACCACCGTCGAACCGCACCCCCTGCGCTACCGCATGCTGGGCTCCGCCGCGTTCGAACGCCTGGTGCACGCACGGCTCGACGCGTCACCCCGGGCGCGGGTGGTGCGGGCCGTGGCCGGTACCGTGCGCGCGGTCGGCGACGGCGCCGAAGTGCGCTGCTCGGTCCCGGACGGACGGGAACTGACCCTGCGCGCCCGCCTCGTGTTCGACTCGCGTCCGCTGCCCGCGCTGCCGCCCGCCCGTACGACGCTGCTCCAGCACTTCTGCGGCTGGTTCGTGCGCACGGCGGCCGGGCGCTTCGATCCGGGCGTTGCCGACCTGATGGACTTCCGGGTGCCGCAGCCGCGCCACGGCCTCGCCTTCGGCTACGTCCTGCCGCTGGCGTCCGACCACGCCCTCGTCGAGTACACCGAGTTCTCCCGGGCCCCGCTAACCCCGGCCGCGTACGCGGCGGCGCTGAGCCACTACAGCCGCAAGGTCCTCGGGCTCCACGCCTTCACCGTCGAGGCCACCGAACACGGCGTCATCCCGATGACCGACGCGCGCTTCCCGCGCCGGATCGAGCCGGGCGTCTTCCGGATCGGGACCGCGGGCGGCGCCACCCGCCCCTCCACCGGCTACACCTTCGCCGCCGTGCGCCGCCAGAGCCGGGCCATCGCCGAGGGCCTGCGCGACGGGAGCACCACCGTCCCCGCCCCTCACGGGCGGCGCGCCCTCGCCATGGACGCCGTGCTGCTCCGGGCGCTGGACACCGGACGGATCGACGGCCCCGCCTACTTCACCCGCCTGTTCCGCACCACGCCCGCCGAACGCATCCTGCGCTTCCTGGACGGCGCCACCTCGCCCCGGGAGGAGTTCGGCATCGGACTGCGGGGCCCCGTGCTGCCGATGCTCCGGACCGCCGCCGAGCTCCCCTTCCTGCCCCGCCGCGAGCACCCTGCCGCAGCCCCCGTCAACGAACCGGAGAAGAACCGCCGATGACCCTCCTGCACGACCACGAGCTGGCCGGCGCCTTCGACCACGCCTCGCGGAGCTACGACCGGCTCACCGCCCTCAACCCCGGCTACCGCACGGACCTGCTGCGCTCGGCGCGCCGGCTGCGGCTGCCCCACGGCGGGGCGGGACTGCACATCCTCGACCTGGGATGCGGCACCGGCGCCTCCACACTGGCCCTGCTGCGGGTGGCGCCCCGCGCCCGGATCACCGGCGTGGACGCCTCGGCGGGCATGCTCCGGCGGGCACGCTGCAAGCCGTGGCCCGACCGTGTGGACTTCCGCCATCTGCCCGCGGAGGAGCTGACCCCGGACACGGCAGGGCCGTTCGACGCGGTCTTCGCCGCCTATCTGTTCCGCAACCTGACCGATCCGGACGGCGTCCTCGCCGGGATCCGGGCCCTGCTGCGCCCCGGCGGCAGGCTGGCCGTGCACGAGTACAGCCTCAGCGGCTCGGCGCGCCACCGGGCCCTGTGGACCGCCGTGTGCCAGGGGGTGATCCTGCCGGCGGGCTCCCTCAGCGGGGACCGGGCCCTCTACCGCCATCTGTGGCGCAGCGTCCTCGACTTCGACACCGCCCCCGCGTTCACCCGGCGCCTGGCGCGCGCCGGGTTCGGCGACCCGCGCGCGGTGCCGGTCGCCGGCTGGCAGACCGGCATCGCGCACACCTTCGTCGCCCACACCGCCCACACCGCCCCGACGGGGCCGACGACGCCGGAGATCCCGAGCACCCCGAACACGCCCGGGACCCCGGGCACCCCGAACACGCCCACCCCGCCGACCCGATGAGCCCCGCCGCGTACCCACCCCGCCGCGGCCGCGACCGCGGAGCCCGTGTCGTCATGCCCGTCCCCCGCCGGGACCGCCTCACCGTCCGGGAGGCGCCGGGCGTCGCCGTGGTCGGCGGCGGCATCGCCGGGCTCTCCGCTGCCGTCCTGCCGGCCGAACGCGGCGCCCGCCCAGGAGGCGCTCGCAGGCCGGCTCTCCGGCCACGGCACCAGGTGCTGCGCACCCTCTCCGCCCTCGCCGTCCGCTAACGGCGGCGCATGGGGGTGATGCCCCGGCCCCGGGGCACGCGGGCGGGGGTCAGCGGTTCACCCGGGGAAGCGGCCCCCGCCGCGCAGCGCCCGGTGGTGCTCCGCGCAGGCGAGGTCGACGTGCCGACGGCGGCCGCCCCGTCCCGCGCACCGGCGCCGCCGGCCGGCGCCCCGGGCCGCGCCGCCGCGCCGGAGGCGTCCACCGGGCGGGGCGCCCGTCCACACCCGCGTCACCGCGCGGGGCCGTTCCCCGGCACCGCCGCGTCCCGGTCCGCGGAGCCGGCGGGCACGGCCCGGGCGCGCCACCGGGCGCCGGCCACCCGCGCCGCGCCGGCCGCGGCGGTCGCCGCCCGGCGACCCCGGGACACCGCCACACGGCGGTGCAGCACCGGGTAGTCCGCGTCCGCGACGGCGTCGAGGATCCCGCCGTACAGCACGAACGCCGCCCGGATGCACGGGCGTACCCGCGGGTCGAGCATCGCGATCCCCGGTTCCGCCTCCCGGTACACCTCGCGCGTCATGGCCTCGGCCGCCACCAGGGCCGCGCGGATCCTGCCGTCCCGCCGCCCCGTCCGGCGGCTCCACTCCAGCAGCGGCCGGTCCACGCCGTGGGCGGCCAGCAGATCGGCCGGCAGGTACACCCGTCCGCGGTCCAGGTCCTCGCCCGCGTCCCGCAGGAAGTTGGTGAGCTGGAACGCCACGCCGAGCGCCGCCGCGTGCGGGGCTGCCTCCTCGCGCGGGACGACGGTGCCGAGCACCGGCAGCATCTGGAGGCCGATCACCGCGGCGGAGCCGTGCATGTAGGCGCGCAGGTCGGCGTAGGTCGGATAGTCGGTGACCCGCAGATCGCTGCGCATCGAGGCCAGGAAGTCGGCGAACAGGATGTGCTCGATCCCGAGGCGTTCCGCCGTGTGCGCCACCGCCCGCACCACCGGATCGGTCCCGCGGCCCGTGCGCAGCCCGTGCGCGAGGTCGTTCTCCAGTTCCTTCAGGCGGGCGTCCCGTTCGCCGGGCGGGCGGGACGGGCCGAGGTCGTCCACGATGTCGTCGGCCCGCCGGGCGAAGCCGTACAGGGCGTGCACCGAGGAGCGCCGGTCCACCGGCAGCAGACGGGTCGCCAGGAAGTACGTGCGCCCGTGCCGGGCGTTGAGCGTCCGGCACCTGCGGTAGGCCGCGCGGAGCGCGGGATCGGTGATGCCTGCGGCGTCCAGTTCACGACGGGTCATGGGTGCCTGCCACGGTCGGGGAGGGCGCGGGGCGCGCCGTGTCGTCGGTCGGTCCGGTGACGGTCCTCACGCGCCGTCACCGGCCGGCGTGCCCGCGGCCCGTGCGACCAGGGCGGCGAACTCCCCGCGGACCGCGTCCGGCGCGCCGGAGGCCGCGAAGTGCCGCCTGCTCTCGGCGGCCAGTTCCCCGATCCTGTCCTCCACCGCGGCACGCGCGCCGGTGCGCTCCAGGGCAGCGCGCATCCGCCGCACGGTGTGCTCCGGGCGGTCGGGACCCGCCGGGGCGAGGGCGGCGGCCGCCTCCTCGTCGCCGGACGCCCCGGCCCGCTCGACGCCCACCGCGAGGAGATAGCTGAGCTTGCGGGCCCGCAGGTCGTCACCGGCCGGTTTCCCGGTCACCGCAGGTTCGCCGAAGGCGCCCAGCAGGTCGTCGCGGAGCTGGAACGCGAGCCCCGCGCAGCGCCCGGCGTCCCGCAGCGCGTCCAGGACCGGAGGCCCGGCGTCCGCCAGGCAGGCGCCGAGCGCGAGCGGCCTCCCGACCGTGTACAGGGCGCTCTTGAGGGTGGCGATGGTCAGGGCCTCGTCGATCCCGGAGGAACCGGCCGCCTGCGCGTGGATGTCCCGGTACTGGCCGGCGACCATCTCCGCGCGCATCGCGCGCCACTCCTCGTGCAGCCGCGGCCCCTGCGGCGAGACGAGCGCCGTCTCGGTCAGCAGGTCGTCGGCCCAGGCCAGCGCGAGATCGCCGGCGAGCACGGCGGCGGCGTGGGCGAAGGCGTCGGGCGGGCCGGCCATGCCGGCCGCCCGGTGCAGACCGGCGAGCTCGACATGGACCGAGGGCGCCCCCCGGCGCAGCGGCGACCCGTCCATCACGTCGTCGTGCATCAGCGCGCACGCCTGGAGGAGTTCCAGGGCGGCGCCCGTGCGCAGGACCGCGCGGGCGTCGCCGGAGCCCCCGGCGGCGCGCCAGCCGCACCAGGCGAAGGCGGCACGCAGCCGTTTCCCGCCCCGCCGCACGAACGCGTCCACCCGCTCGGCCACCTGACGGGCGAACACCTCGTCCGTCCCGCGGGCCCGGCGCAACTCCGCGTCGAGGAACCGCTCCAGCTCCGCCTCGACCGCCGTGACGGCGTCGCGGGCCGTGCGCGGAGCGCCGAAGCGCCCGGCTGGTCCGGCCGCTGTCGGCCGCAGTCCAAGCATGGTCAGCCTTCCGCTCTCGTCCGCCTGTGCACGGTCCTTCTGCCGTCGGCACGGGTGCGGATGCGCTGATGCCTGCCCCGTGCGGCCGCACCGGCCGCAGGGGCTCACCCGCCCGGCCCAGCGCGGGTGGCGGCCGGTCAGGGCCCGGCCCGGGTCAGCGGTCCGGTGACGCGGGCGCCGGCCGGGCGGGCCGGGGCAGCGGGGCCTCGTGGTCCGCCGCGGGGCGCAGCCGACCGTCGTGGACCTCGACCACCCGGTCGGCCGCGGGGAGATGGGCGCGGTCGTGGGTGACCAGCACCGTCGCGGTGCCGCGCTCCCGGGTGAGGCGGGTGAGCAGGTCGACGACGGCCGCGCCCCGTTCCCGGTCGAGGGCGCTGGTGGGCTCGTCGACGAGGAGCACGGCGGGGTCGTTCATCAGCGCGCGGGCGATGCCGACCCGCTGGCGCTGGCCGCCCGAGAGCTGATGCGGCCGCCGGCCGGCCGAGCCCGCCAGGCCGACGGATGCGAGGAGTTCCATGGCCCGGCCCCGGGCGGAGCGGGCCGGGCGGCCGTCGATCCGCGCCATCACCTGGAGCTGCTCGGCGGCGGTGAGGGAGGGCAGCAGCCCGGGCTGCTGGAAGACGATGCCGATGTGGCGGCGGCGCAGCACGGCGCGCTCCGCCCGGGTCAGGGCCGTGACGTCCGTCCCGGCGACCGTCACGGTGCCGGAGTCCGGGGTGATCAGGGTGCCGGCGACCGCCAGCAGGCTCGACTTGCCGGAGCCGGACGGCCCGGTGACGGCCGCGAGGCTGCCCCCGGGCACGTCCAGACAGACCCGGTCGAGCGCGGTCAGCCGGGCGTCGCCGTCCGGGTAGGTGAGGGTGACATCGGTCAGGCGCAGATTCACCGGGTGCTCCCGAGGGCGGTCAGCGGGTCGACGGAGGTGATGCGGCGCACGGAGAGCGCGGCCCCCAGCGCACCGAGCGCGACCGTCGCGGCGGCCGGGACGAGGACGGTGGCGGGGGAGAGGTGGAACGGCACGGCGGACCCGGCGAGCAGGGCTCCGGCTCCGGCGGCGAGCGCCGTGCCGGCGAGGGTGCCGCCGGTCAGCAGGACGAGCGCCTGGCCGAGTGCGTCCCTCAGCAGGCCGCCCGTGGAGGCGCCGAGCGCCTTGAGGACGGCGACGTCACCGCCGCGCTGGATCGTCCACACGGTGAAGAAGGCGCCGACGACCAGGGCGGAGATGACGAGGAGGAAGCCGCGCATCAGTTGCAGGCTGCCGTTCTCGGCCGCGTAGGAACCGATCGCCGACAGCGCGTCCGCGGTCCGGACGGTGCTGGTGCCCACCGCCTCGTCGACCGCCCCCACGGGGCTGCCGGACGAGGTGGTGAGGGCGATGACACTGGCGAACGGGCCGCCGGACGCGGCGGCCGGCGGCGCGGCCCGCCGCCAGTCGGCCAGGCTCGTCCAGACGACGGGGGTGTGGCTGAACCAGGCGTCGCCGCCCACCGCCGCGACGGTCAGGGGCTGTCCGGCGAGGACGAGACGGCCGCCCTCCGCGACGCCGAGTTCCTCGGCCGCCGCGGCCGACAGGACCGCGGTGTGCTCGCCGATCCTGTCGCCGTCCGGGGGGAGGGAGGAACCGGGCCGCACACCGAAGGCGGAGACCGCGGTGCCGCGCTCCCCGGCGCTCGCCCTGGTGAGCGCGATGCCCAGCGGTTCGGCACGCGTCACCCCGGGCGTGTCCGCCCAGCGCCGCCACTGCTCCTCGGTGACGGCGGACTCCGTGAACGACGGCTCGCCTCCGCCGGGCACGCCGAAGGCGATCCGGTCCGCGGGCAGGCCGGTCACGGCGGAGACGTTCTGCCGCCCCAGCCCGGCCGTCAGCCCGGACAGCAGTCCGACCAGCAGGGTGATGAGCACGATGACGACGCCCATGAGCGCGAAGCGCCCCTTGGCGAACCTGAGATCCCTCCAGGCGACGAACACGGTGTCGGCCTGTCCTTCCATCCGTCGGCGGTGTACGCGTCCACCGTCGCGGCCGGCCCCGCGCCCCCGCATCCGGCCCAGGACAGCACCTGACGTGCCGATGGGCGGGTGGCGGACTGCACCTTTCGACAGAGGCGGCGAGCCCCGCCGCCTCCGTAGGCTGGGAGGACTGTGAAGACCACCGCCCCCGCCCCCACCCCGACCACGCGCGCCCTCGCGTGGTGCCTGCACCTGCTACTCCTCGGGCTGCTCGCCCTCACCGCCGTACGGGCGGCGGCCGGCACCGGCCCGCACCCGGGGGCCGTGCCGGCCGCCGCCGCGGTGTGCGCCCTGGTCTACGCGGCCGGCCCCCTGCTGCCGGCCGTCGCCCGCTCCCGGCGCGCCGCCGCGCTGTGGCTGGCCGCCGTCGGCGGTGTCTGGCTGGTGCTGCTGGCGCTGTCCGCCGACGCGGTGTGGCTCGCCTTCCCGCTGTACTTCCTCCAGCTCCATCTGCTGCCCCCGAGGACCGGCACGGCGGCCGTCGCCGCCACCGCGGTCGCCGCGGTCGGCGGGTTCGCCGCGCACCAGGACTCCTTCGGCGCGGCGATGGCGATCGGCCCCCTGCTCGGCGCGGCGGTGGCCGTCGCCGTGGTGCGGGGCTACCAGGCCCTGTACCGGGAGAGCGACGCACGCCGCCGGCTGATCGAGGAGCTAACCGCGGCCCGCGCCGACCTGGCCGCCGCCCAGCACACCGCCGGTGTCCTCGCCGAACGCGAACGCCTGGCGCGGGAGATCCACGACACCCTCGCCCAGGGCCTGTCCAGCATCCAGCTCCTGCTGCGGGCCGCCGAGCGCGCCCTGCCGGACACGCCCTCGAACGCCTCCCGGTACGTCGGCCAGGCCCGCCGGGCCGCCGTCGACAACCTCGCCGAGGCCCGCCGGTTCGTCGCGGCGCTCGCCCCGCCGGCCCTCGACGGAGCCACCCTGTCCGACGCCCTGGACCGTCTGTGCGCGGCCACCGACGGGCGGCAGGGGCCCGCCGCGGCCTTCCGTGTCGTCGGCGACCCCGTCCCGCTGCCCACCGCGCACGACGTCGCGCTGCTGCGCGTCGCGCAGTCGGCGCTGGCGAACACCGTCCGCCACGCCGGAGCCGCCCGCGCGGACGTCACCCTCACCTACGGCGGCGGCCAGGTCTCCCTCGGCGTGGCCGACGACGGGCGCGGCTTCGACCCGGCGCGCCTGCCGGCACCCGACCCGGAGACCGGCGGCTACGGACTGGGCACCATGCGCGCCCGGGT
The DNA here is from genome assembly GCF_016919245.1 of Streptomyces zhihengii. Taxonomy (NCBI): domain Bacteria; kingdom Bacillati; phylum Actinomycetota; class Actinomycetes; order Kitasatosporales; family Streptomycetaceae; genus Streptomyces; species Streptomyces zhihengii. Next base: position 1,511,455 of record NZ_JAFEJA010000002.1, read on the forward strand.
GCGGTCCCTCGGCGGGACCCTGACCGTCGCCTCCGCCCCCGGCGACGGCACCGTCCTGACCGCCAGGCTGCCCCTCGACACCCCGTCCGCCCACCCCGCACCCGAGGCACGCCCGTGACCGGTCACCCCATCCGCCTGCTGCTGGCCGACGACCATCCCGTCGTCCGCGCGGGACTGCGCGCCGTCCTGGAGACGGAACCCGGGATCGACGTGGTGGCCGAGGCCGCCACCGCGGAGGCCGCCGTCGCCCGGGCCGGGCAGGGGGACGTCGACGTCGTCCTGATGGACCTCCAGTTCGGCCGGGGCATGAACGGCGCCGAGGCCACCGCCCTCATCACCGCCCGTCCCGGCGCACCCCGCGTGGTCGTGGTCACCACCTACGACACCGACGCGGACACCCTGCCCGCCATCGAGGCCGGCGCCACCGGCTACCTCCTGAAGGACGCCCCGCCCGAGGACCTGGCCGCGGCCGTGCGCACGGCCGCGGAGGGCCGCACCATGCTGGCGCCGTCCGTCGCCGACCGGCTGATGAACCGGCTGCGCACACCGGGCACGGCCCTGACCCGCCGTGAGACCGAGGTGCTCGCGCTGGTCGCCGAGGGCCTGTCCAACCACGCCGTGGCGGGCCGTCTCCATCTCACGGAGGGGACGGTCAAGTCCCATCTGGCCCGCGTCTACGCCAAGCTCGGCGTCGACTCCCGCACCTCGGCCGTCGCCGCCGCCACCGGGCTGGGGATCATCCGCCGCTAGCCGCACCGACCCGCAGGGCGGTCGGCGCGGGCAGGGGGCCAGGGGATGACCGGTCCGCGTCAGGCACCCCGCCGCGCGCGATCCCTCCGGCCCCGCGCCCCGCCGTGCGTGGGCTCAGCGGCCCGGCCGGGAGGCGACGGCGTGCACGATCGCGGCCACGTCCGCGCGGTCGGCCGGCTCCGCGTCGACGGAGTTGTGGATCGACAGGCCCTCCACCAGCGCGTCGAGCGCCCGGGCCGTCAGCGGGTCGAAGTGGCGGGCCAGCGACATCCGGCTGGCCCGCATCCAGGAGCGCATCACCTCGCGCAGCTCCGGGTGGCGGGTGGCGAAGGCGTACAGCTCGTAGCTGAGCAGCAGATCGCGGTCGGTGCCCCAGACCTTGCCGCAGATGATCTCGACGACGGCGGCCTCCGCCTCCTGCGGTGTGCCGGCCGCCTCCAGGAGGGCCCCGTAGCGGGAGGAGACGGAATCGGCCAGCCTGCCGAACGCGGCGGTGAGCAGGTGCTCCATGTCGTCGAAGTAGTAGGTGAGCGAGCCCAGCGGCACGCCCGCGGCTTCGGCGATCCTGCGGTACGTCACCTTGATCGCGCCGTGCTCGGCGACGACGTCGAGCGCCGCGTCCAGGATGCGCTCGCGTCGTCGCGGGTCGTTCGGGCCGCGCGTGCTGCCGCTCATCGCCGAGCCTGCCTCTCTTCACCGGCGCCCACCGGGTATGTACATTTGTGCATACTCGGTGGGTGCTCGGACCTGGTGTCTGCCGGACCATACTTCCGAAAACCAGCGGAGCCCCCGTGACAGACCCCGCACTGCGCCGACGCCGTCAGGCCCTGTACCTCTTCTTCTTCCTGCCCGGCATCGCCATGTCGTCGTGGATCACGCGGACCCCGGACATCCGCGACGGGCTCGGCGTGTCCATCGGGCAGATGGGCCTGATCCTCTTCGGCCTGTCCGTCGGCTCGATGGCGGGCATCCTGTGCTCCGGCCGCCTGGTGTCGCGCTTCGGCACCCGGCCGGTCATCGCCGTCGGCACCCTGCTGGTCATCGCCGCCGTCTTCGTCATCGCCGCGGGCAGCGCCGCCTCCTCGGCACCGCTGGTCGCGGCCGGGCTCGGCGTCTTCGGCGCGGGCATGGGAGGCGGCGAGGTCGCCGTCAACGTGGACGGGGCCGACGTCGAACACCTCACCGGCACCGCCGTCCTGCCGGCCCTGCACGGCTGCTTCAGCCTGGGCACGGTCGTCGGCGGCCTGCTCGGCATGGCCGCCACCGCCACCGCGTTCCCCGCCCACTGGCACCTGGCCGGCATCGGCCTGATCGCGACGGCGATCCTCGTCCACGCCCTGCGCGCGGTGCCGGCCGGCACCGGCATCAGCTCCGCGGGCCGGGACGAGTCCCACCCGGAGGGCGAGCACGGCGCCCCGGTGTGGAAGGACCGCGCCCTGCTGCTGATCGGCGGCATCGTCCTGGCCATGGCGCTCGCCGAGGGCGCCGCCAACGACTGGCTGCCCCTGCTCATGGTCGACGGCCACGGTCTCGACCCGGCGCTCGGCTCGCTGGTCTTCGTCGGGTTCGCCGCCGCCATGACCCTCGGCCGGTTCAGCGGCTCGTTCTTCATCGAGCGCTACGGACGGGTGGCGGTGCTGCGCGCCAGCGCCGTGTCCGGCGCCGCCGGGCTGGTCCTCGTCGTCTTCTCCGACAACGCCGTCGTGGCCGCCGCGGCCGTGCTGTTCTGGGGACTGGGCGCGTCGCTCGGCTTCCCCGTCGCCCTGTCGGCGGCGGGCGACTCGGGCCCCGGGAAGACCGCCCGGGTGAGCCTGGTCGCCACCATCGGCTACGTCGCCTTCCTGGTGGGGCCGCCGGCCCTCGGCTTCCTCGGGGACCACTACGGACTGCGCTCCGCGATGGCGGTGGTCCTGGTCTTCGTCGCCTCCGCCGTCCTCCTCGCCCCCGCAGCCGGCACCCGTGCCCCGGTGACCGCCGGCCCGGTGCCGGTGCCGCCCCGGCCGGCGGACGAGTCCGTGAAGCACCCGTCGCACCAGGGGGAGGGGCGATGACCGCCACGGCCGGCGCGATCGGCGTCCTGCTGCCCTGCGACCTCCCCGCGGCCGAGGTGATCGGCTTCGCCCGCGACGCGGACGCCCTCGGCTTCGACGAGCTGTGGGTCGCCGAGGACCTCGGACACCGCGGCGGGCTCGCCCAGGCCGCGACGGCGCTCGCCGTCACCTCGCGCATCCGGGTCGGCGTGGGGCTGCTGCCCGCGGGCGCCCGCAACGTCGCCTTCGCCGCCATGGAGGCGGCCACGCTCGCCCAGCTCCACCCCGGCCGGCTGGACATCGCCGTCGGGCACGGCATGCCCGACTGGATGCGCGCCGCGGGCGCCTGGCCGCGCAGCCCGCTCACGCTGCTGCGCGAGTACATCCCCGCCCTGCGCACCCTGCTGTCGGGCGGGACGGCCGACGTCGACGGCCGCTACGTCCGGCTCGACGGCGTGCGGCTCGCGCCCACGGCGGTGCCCGACCTGGTCCCCGACGTGTTCGCCGGGGTCCGCAGCCCCAAGTCGCTCGCCCTCTCCGGCGAGACGGCTGACGGAACGCTGCTCGCCGAGCCCGTCACACCCCCGTACGTCCGCGAGGCCCTGCGCAGCATCGCGCCGCGCGGCCCGCACCGGATCACCGCCTACAACGTCGCCGCGGTGGCCGACGACCCCGGGGCGGCCGTCGCCGCCGTGCGTCCCGCCCTCCAGGCGCTGGGCGACGCCGACTGGCGGCCGCACATCGTGCCCCTCGGCTTCCACGAGGAGCTCGCGGCACTCCGCGCCGCCTCCGCGGACGCCCGGGCGTTCGCGGAGGCGATGCCGGCGGAGTGGGTGGAGCGACTGGCCCTGGCGGGCACCCCCGCGCACGTCCGGACCCGTATCGACGGCCTCTTCGCCGCCGGTGTCACCAGTGCCGTGCTCATCCCGGCCGGCCCCGACCGCCGCGCGGCCCTGGCCGCGCTGGCCCGGGTGCTCTGAGCCGGACCCCGGGGCCCCGTCAGGCCGGGCGGTCGGCCCCGGGGCCCCGGTCGATCCGGTACACCACCTGACGGCGCAGCGGCCCCTCGGGCGCGGACGGGTCGTCGAAGTCGCCGGCCGGCTCGCGCACCATGCCGATCCGGTGCATCACCGCCTGCGAACGGAGGTTGCCGGCGGTCGTGACGGCGAAGATCCCGGCCAGGCCCAGCGCGCCGAAGCCGTGGGCGAGCACCGCCCGGGCGGCCTCGGTGGCGTAGCCCCGGCCCCAGGCGGGCCGGGCGAGGCGCCAGCCGATCTCCACCCCGGTCAGCGGCATGGCGTCCTCGGTGTCGTCCAGTCCGGCGAACCCGACGAACTCCCCGGTGTCCTGGACCTCGACCGCCCACCATCCGTAGCCGCGGCGCTCGAAGTCCGCACGGAACCGGGCCACGGACGCGTCGCTCTGCTCCCGTGTGAGCAGGGCCCCCAGGTGCTCGCGCACCGCGGGATCTGCGTTCATGGCGGCCCAGGGCGCGAGGTCACAGTCGCGCCAGTGGCGCAGTACGAGGCGTGCGGTGAGCAGTTCGGTCATGCCCGCAGCCAACGCGAGCACCCGCGCCGGGGCAATCGCTTTTCCGTGCGGGTTCGAGCGGGCCCGGAGCGTCCACCCGCAGGAGAGGCAACCCGGAACGCGAGGATCCCTTCATGCACACCGTCACCCTGAACAACGGCGTCGAGATGCCCGTCATCGGCTTCGGCGTCTACCAGATCCCGCCCGGCGACACGGAACGGGCCGTCACCGAGGCCCTCGCCGCCGGGTACCGCTCGCTCGACACGGCGGCCGCCTACGGCAACGAGGAAGCCGTCGGCCGTGCCGTCGCCGGCAGCGGCATCCCGCGCGAGGACCTGTTCGTCACGACCAAGCTGTGGGTGTCCGACGCGGGCGAGGACCGGGCGCGGCGCGCCTTCGACACCTCCCTGCGCAAGCTCGGCACCGACTACGTGGACCTCTATCTGATCCACCAGCCCTACGGCGACGTCCACGGCTCCTGGCGGGCCATGGAGGCCCTGCACCGCGAGGGCCTGGCGCGGGCCGTCGGCGTCTCCAACTTCCACTCCGACCGGCTCGTCGACCTCATCGACCACAACGAGGTCACCCCGGCGGTGAACCAGATCGAGACCCATCCCTTCTTCCAGCGCACGGCCGAACAGGACCTGATGCGCGGACGCGGGGTCCAGATCGAGTCGTGGGGCCCCTTCGCCGAGGGCCGCAACAACCTCTTCACCGACCCGCTGCTCACCGGGATCGCCGCCGCCCACGGCAGGTCCGTCGCCCAGGTCGTGCTGCGCTGGCTCGTCCAGCGGGGCGTCGTCGTCATCCCCAAGTCGGTCCGCGCCGAGCGCATGGCCGAGAACCTCGCCGTCTTCGACTTCGCCCTCACCGGTGAGCAGATGGCCGCCGTCGCGTCCCTCGACACGGGCGCCTCGGCGTTCTTCGACCACCGCGACCCCGAGATGGTCAGCCGCCTCGGCAACGCGACACTGGACGACTGAGCGGCCTCTCCCGTCAGCGCGGCGGCCCGGCGGGTCGGTCCCCGGCCGAGGGCGCGTCCATGCGGGCCAGCCAGCTCGTGAGCAGGGTCTCCAGACCGGCGGACTCGTCCGCGGTCAGCAGGTCCAGCAGACGGCGCTCGTTGCGCATGTGGTCGGCGAACGCCCGGTCGACGAGGTCGAGCCCGGGGCGGGTGAGGGCGACGATCCGGGCCCGCTGGTCGTCGCCGGAGCGGCGGCGGGTGACGAGCCCGGCGCGCTCCAGGCGGTCGATCCGCTTGGTCATCGCCCCGGTGGTGACCATGGTGTGCGCGGCGAGTTCGCCCGGCGCCCGCTCGAAGGGCTCCCCGGCGCGGCGCAGCGCGCACAGCACGTCGAACTCGCCCTCGCCGAGGCCGTAGCGGTCGTAGACGATCCGCAGCTCCGCGGTGAGCCGGCCGGCGAGCCGGTGCAGCCGGCCGATGACCGCCTGGGGGGAGACGTCGACGTCGGGGCGTTCCCGGCGCCATTCGGCCTGGATGCGGGCGACGCGGTCGTCGGGGTGCGAGTCGGGGTGCGGGCCGGGGTGCGGGTCGGAGTGCGAGGAGTCCCTGGAGTCCATGGGGCGAGTCTATCTTCCGTGGAAGCTATATTGTCTTCCATGGAAGGTAATCTGCGGTGGATGGCCCTGACCGCCGTCGCGCCGGTGGCCTGGGGCACCAACTACTACGTCACCCACGCGTACCTGCCCCCGGAGCACCCCCTCTACGGCGCGGTCCTGCGGGCCCTGCCGGCCGGCCTCCTCCTGCTGTGCCTGTGCCGGCGCCGGCCCCACGGCGCCTGGTGGTGGCGCTCCGCGGTGCTCGGGCTGCTCAATGTGAGCGTCTTCTTCGTCCTCGTCTACGCCGCGTCCCAGCTGCTCCCGACCAGCGTCGCGGCCACGGTGATGGCCGCGGCGCCGCTGACGATGATGCTCATGGCCTGGGCCCTGGTGTCCGAACGCCCGGGCGCCGCGCATCTCGCCGGTGCCGCGATCGGGCTCGGCGGGGTGTGCCTCATGGTGCTCACCGGGGACGGGGGCGTGAGCGTGCCCGGCGTCCTCGCCTCGGCGGCGGCCATGGTGGTCTCCTCGTGCGGCTACATCCTCGCCAAGCGGTGGAGCACGGGCGCCGACGTCCTCTCGTCGACCGCGTGGCAGCTCACCGCGGGCGGCCTGATCCTGCTGCCCGTCGCCGCCGCGGTGGAGGGGCCGCCGCCCGCCCTGCCGGCGTCCGCGCTGCTGGCGTTCGGCTATGTCGCCCTGGTGGCCACGGCGCTCGCCTTCGCCGCCTGGTTCGCCGGGCTGCGGCGTCTGCCGGCCGGCACCGTCGGGCTCGTCGGCCTGCTCAACCCCGTCACGGGCGTGCTGCTCGGCACGCTGGTGGCGGGGGAGACGCTGGCGCTCCAGCAGGCGGGCGGCCTGGCCCTCGTGCTGCTCGGGGTCGTCCTCGGCCGGCCCGCCCGGCGTCCGCACGGCCCGGCCGGGCACGGGCCGCGGGACGTCAGCGGCGCGGCTCCCACCGGAACAGGCGCGAGGCCAGCGCGGCGGCGACGACGACCCAGGCGAGCGTGGGGGCCAGCAGGACCAGGGAGTCTGTGACGGCGGCGCCGCCCTCCCAGGCGTCGACCACCAGCTCCGTGGCCGCGCCGCCGGGCAGCAGCCGCTTGAGCAGGGTGAGCTCCTCGGTACCGGTGATCCCCACCCAGGTCGCCACCGCGATGGTGCCGATGCTCACGGGCAGCGTCGTCACCTGGGCGTGCTCGGGGGAGTTGGTCAGCCCGGCCGTGGCCAGCCCGAGACCGAGCATCATCGCCACGGTCGCGACGATCGCCGCCACCAGCAGCGGGACCTGGGCCGGGCCGCCGGTGACCGCCGACAGCACCACGAGGATCACGGTCACCTGGAGCAGCGCGAGGACGGTCACCGGCAGCATCAGCCCCAGCAGGATGGTGGCGTCACCCGCCGGCGTGGAGCGCAGCCGCTTCAGGAAGAGGGTCTGGCGGCGCGAGGCCAGCGTGGTCACCGTCGTGGTGTAGAGCCCGAACGCGCCCACGGTGCACACCACCACCGCCGCGATGTAGCCGAGGCCGGCGAGGTCCTCGAAGACCTCGTGCCGGTAGACGAAGAACGCGCACGGCACCACGGGGATGAGGAAGCCGGCCAGCAGTACCGACCGGTTCCGGAAGATCTGGATCAGTTCGCTGAGCGCGATGGCGAGCATGGTGGAGAGCCCCTTTCGGGGAGACGGGGAGGTCGGGGAGTCGTTTTCCGGGGGCGGGCGGGCGGCTACGGGTTGTCGAGGGCACGGAACACGTCGTCGAGCCGGGTCGGCCCCGCCTCGATCCCCCGCAGTTCCGTGGCGTGGGCGTGCGCCCAGCCCAGCAGGGTGTACAGGTCCGCCTGGAGGTCGAAGGTCTCGACGAGGACCCTGCCGTCGTCCCGGCGCACGGCCGGCAGCGGAAGCTCCGGCGCGCCGTCCGCGAGGGTGAAGCGGATCGTCGCCGGCAGGGTCCTGGTCAGTTCGTGGACGGTGCCCTCCTGGTGGAGGGTGCCCCGGTGCATCAGCCCGATGCGGTCCGCGCGCTGCTGGGCCTCCTCCAGGTAGTGGGTGGTGAGCACGACGGTGGAACCGTCCTCGCGCAGCCGGTCCACCGCGTCCCACAGGGCGTCCCGCGACTGGATGTCCAGACCCGTGGTCGGCTCGTCCAGGAACACCAGCTCCGGCGTGCCGTACACGGCGGTGGCGAAGTCCAGGCGCCGCTTCTCGCCGCCGGAGAGCTGGGCTGCCCTGGTGCCGGCCTTGTGGGTGAGCCCGGCGACGGCGAGCACCCGCGGCACGCTGTCCCGCCGCCGGCTGAGCTCGCCGAACAGCCGGACGGACTCCGCCACCGTCAGATCGGGCGAGAAGCCGCTCTCCTGGAGCATCACGCCCATCCTGGGCCGGACGGCGGCGCGGTCCCGCGGATCGCGGCCGAAGACGCGCACGGTCCCCGAGGTGGCCCGGCGGTGCCCCTCGACGATCTCCAGGGTCGAGGTCTTCCCCGCCCCGTTCGTGCCCAGCAGGGCGTAGAGCTCGCCGCGTGCCACCCGGAAGGACACGTCCTTCACGGCGTGGAAGTCGCCGTAGGCGAGATGCAGGTGTTCGACGTCGATGACCGGTGTGGAGGACATGCGTCCCATTCCACCGGCCGCCGGGCCGGGCCGTCAGTGCGGCCACGTCACCACCGCACCGTGACATCCGGCAGGCCCCGGCCATGACACGGTGTCACTGGTCGCGCCCTGGGCCCCGGCCAATACTGGGAGGCAGCATCCGCCGTCCGAGCCCGGAGACCCCCATGGACACCGCACCACCGCGCATCGCGCGGACGGCCCCCGCGGCCGTTCCACCGCACGGTCCGCGCGGTGCCGCCACCCCCCGCCGCACGGCCGGACGCCGGCGGTGAGGCGGACCGGGGACACGGCGCACCCCCCGCCCGAGCACTCCGAGGAGACCCGCGGCCGGCTGCGCAGGCTCAATCTGGTGATGCTGCTCCCGCCCCTCGCCTTCGCCGGGGCGGCCACGGTGGCGTTCGACGCCGAGAGCTGGACGCAGGCCGCGGTGCTCGGCGCGGGCGTGCTGGCGGCCCTGCTGGCGTTCGTGCGGTGGGCCTCGGGCCGCCTCTTCGCCGTCGCCGTCCCCTGCCTGGCCGTCACCGCCGCCGTGTGGGTGTACGGCGTGGCCGAGGGCTGCGACACCGCCTTCTACGGACTGGCCGTCGTCGGCCCCCACGTCGTCTCCCGGCTGCCGCGCCACCGCGGCGCGGCGGCCGTCGCCCTGGTCGGCTTCGTCACCGGGGTCGGTCTGGCCCGGCTGTGGATCACCCAGGACGACATCCCCGCCGTGCTGATCTCGTACGTGATCATCCCCGCCGGTGTGACCGCCGTGGTGACCGGTCTGATGTTCCCCAACCAGCGGTTCTACGGCCTCGTGGCGGAGCTGGAGCAGTCACGCGAACGGGAGGCCGAGCTGGCCGTCATCCGGGAACGCGTCCGCTTCGCCGGCGACCTCCACGACATCCAGGGGCACACCCTCCATGTCGTCAAGCTGAAGGTCGCCCTGGCCAGGAAGCTGGTCCACACCGACCCCGCCCGGGCGGAGCGGGAACTGGGCGAGATCCAGGCCCTCGTCGGCGACACCATCGACCGGACCAAGGAACTCGCCCACGCGCAGCGCCGGCTCAACCTCTCCGCCGAACTGGAGAACGCCAAGAACCTCTTCGAGGCCGCCGGCATCGAGGTGAGCGTCACCCGCGGGCCGTCCGTCGACGCCCGCACCAGCGAGCACCTCGGCCAGGTCCTCCGCGAGACGACGACCAACATCCTGCGCCACGCACAGGCCGCGACGGTGCGCATCACCCTCTCCGGATCCGGCATCACCATCGTCAACGACGGGGCGCGCGAAGGGCCGCTCCCCGAGCTCAGGGGGCTGTCCGCCCTGAGGCTGCGCGTGGCGGACGACGGAGGCGAACTGACGGTGGAGCAGAACGACGGATGGTTCCTGACCGCCGCGGACTTCCCGCGCCCCGGCGGCAGCCCGGCGACGAGGGAGGGCGAGAGATGACCACGGTGGTACTGGCCGACGACGAGGTCCTGCTGCGCAAGGCGCTGGCGGCGCTGCTCCCCCTGGAAGGGGAGATCACCGTGCTCGCCGAGGCGGCGGACGGCGCGGAGGCCGTCGAGGCCACCCTGCGGCACCGGCCCGACGTGCTCGTCATCGACCTGGAGATGCCCGGGGTGGACGGTCTCGGCGCCGTCGCGGAGATCCGCCGCGCCCGGCCCGGGCAGGTGATCCTCATGCTCACGCGCCACGCGCGCCCCGGGGTGCTGCGCAAGGCCCTCAAGCTGGGGGTGCAGGGCTTCGTCAGCAAGGCGGCGGAGCCGGCGCACATCACCTCGGTCATCGCCGCGCTGCACGAAGGCAAGCGGTGGATCGACCCGGACGTCTCCGCCCGCGCCGTCATCGACGACTGCCCGCTCACCGACCGGGAGACGGACGTGCTGCGGGTGACCGGCGAGGGCTACTCGGTCGCCGACATCGCCGCCCGGCTACACCTCGCGGAGGGGACGGTGCGCAACTACCTCTCGAACGCCATGCAGAAGACCCAGACCCGCACCCGCCACGAGGCGGCGCGCTACGCGCGGGAGCACGACTGGCTCTGACCGCCCGGCCCCCGGGCCGGGGTGCCGCACCCGGTGCGGGGCGCCACGCGCCGCCTGCCGCGACGGGCCGGGGTGTCACACCCCGTGGGGGGCGCTCGGCGCCGGCGGCCGCGACGGGCCGGCGGCACGCGGCAGCCGGCCGATCGTGACGCCGACGACGCTCGCGGCCGGCACCGGACCCCAGACGCGCGAGTCGGTGCTGACCTCCGGGTTGTCGCCGAGCACGACGAGGCGCCCGTCCGGGACGACGCCCTCGCCGGCCCCCGGCGGCACGGGTTCACCCGCCCGCGCGGCGACGCGCTTGACGAGCAGACCCCCCGGGCCGGCCCCGGGGACGCGGTCGGCGCGGAGCACCACCACACGGCCGCGGCGCGGGCGCCGTGCGGGGGGCCCGGCCCGCAGCACCAGGACGCGGTCCCCGGGCGCGAGCGCCGGGTACATGCTGGCGCCGTGCACCGTCACGACGAGGAGCACGCGCCGGGCCACGGCGAGCAGCACGGCGGCCAGGGCCACGACGGCGGACACGGTGAGGGCGACTGCGGTCATCGGCGGGCACGTCCTTCGGTGCGGGGGCGGGAGCTGGGGCCGGGGGCAAGCCGGGCCACCGGGTGCGCGTGCGCCCGGCGACGCGGCGCGCGCGGCGCCGGTGCGTCCGCGCGGAGGCCCGGGAGGCGGCCGGGGCGGCGGGTCACCGAGGGGCCCCGGTGCCGGCGGCCGCGGGCGGCTGCCCGCCGTGTGCGGGCGCGCCCGCACCGTCCCCGTCCCGGTGGTCCGGTCCGGTGCCCGTGTCGCCGCCCGGCCGGGTGACGCCGCCCGGATCCGGAACGGACCCCGTCGGAGGATCCGGAACCGGGCCCGCCGGCGCGTACCCCGCCGACTGGAGGCGGAACAGCCCCGCGTAGGTCCCGTCGAGGGCGAGCAGTTCCTCGTGCGTCCCGCTCTCCGTGACGCGGCCCCCGCCGAGGACCACGATGCGGTCGGCGTCCCGGACGGTGCTGAGCCGGTGCGAGATGACCAGCACCGTCGCATCGGCGCGCAGCGTGCGCAGACTGTCGTGGATCTCCTGCTCGGCGGCGGCGTCCAGACCGGAACTCGGCTCGTCGAGGATCATCAGGTCGGCGTCGCGGCGCATGAACGCGCGGGCCACGGCCACCCGCTGCCACTCGCCGCCGGAGAGCAGCTCGCCGACGGCCGCCCCGGCGGACCCCGCGGAGGCGAAGATCCGGCTGAGCAGCGTCCCGTACCCCTGCCCGAGACGGGAGAGCCGAGGATGCACCCCGGCCGCCACGGCGGCGCCGGTCACGAGGTCCTCGCGCCCGATCTCCGCCACGCGGCCGATGCCGATGTTCTCGCCCGCCGTCAGGTCGTACCGCCCGTAGTCCTGGAACACCGCGGCGACGCGCTCGCGCAGTTCGGCCGGGTCGAAGTCGCGCAGGTCCGTGCCGTCCCACAGGATCCGGCCGCGCGTGGGTTCGTAGAGCCGGCACAGCAGCTTCACCAGGGTGCTCTTGCCGGTGCCGTTGACGCCGACGAGCGCCGTCACCCCGCCCGTCTCCAGGCTGAGATCGACGCCGCGCAGGATCCACGGCGAGTCCGGCGTGTAGCGGAACCACACGTCGCGCAGCTCGACGCGCCCCGCGAGGCCCGGCACGGGGCGCGGCGCCTCGGCGAGCGCCAGGTCCGGCGGCACGTCGCGGAGGGTGCGGAAGAAGGTGAAGGTCAGGGCCGCCTGGTACGCCGTGGACGCGGTGGAGGCGAGCTGGGCCACCCCGCGCTGGATCCCGGCGGTGGCGGTGACGAAGACCGACAGGTCGCCGACGGTCAGCTCGCCCCGGTCCGCGGCGCGCACCGCCCACAGCAGGCCGGCGGCGAAGACGGCCGCGCCGAGCAGCAGGTCGGGCACCCGCTCGCGCAGAGCCCGCAGATCGGTGCCGCGTTCGGCGCGCACGACGGTGCGCAGTTCGGCCGCCGCCCGGTCGGTGAAGTACCGCTGGAGGCCGAAGAGCCGGACCTCCTTCAGGGTGTCGGTGTCCGACAGGAGGCTGCCGTAGAACATCTCGCGGCGGCTGTTGCCCATCGTGTCGCGCAGCACCTCGGCACGACGGCGGCCGGCCGCGAGCTGGGTGCGCAGCGCGGGCACCGCCAGCAGCAGGGTGACGACGCCGAGCACGGGGTTGATCACGAAGACGGTGATCAGGAACCCGGCGAGCAGCACCGCGGCCTGGAGGCCGCTGACGACCGAACCGACCAGCAGATCGGGCGCGTTGCCGGCCGCCTGCTGCGCGAGACGCAGCCGGTCCTGGAACGCGGGGTCCTCGAAGTGCCGCATGCCGGGCAGCCGGTTGACCGCGTCCAGCATCTCCTCCTGCACCCGCACGCGCAGCGCCCGGGTGCTCTCGCCGCGCAGGAACTCCCCGGCGGGGGTGGTGAGCGAGATGCCGAGCGTCGCCGCCACGAGCAGCAGCGCGACGGGCGCCAGCGCACCGCCGCCGGGCGTGGTGAGCCGGTCCAGGAGGCTGCTCACCAGCAGGGCGGCCGCCGTGGGGAGCAGCCCCGCGACGACGCTGACGGCGACGTACGCCGCGACCACCGCCGGTCCCGCCCGCCAGGCGAGGGCGAAGGCGGCGGCGGCGGAACGCACGGCTTCACGGGCCTGGCGGCGCGTGCCGTCGCCCTGCGCGGTGTCCACGGCCGCGCTCAGACCGTCTGCGGCGCGGGCAGTGCGCCGGAGCCGGTGAACAGCTCGGTCGCCGACTCCCGGTTGGCGATCCGCCCGTCCGCCCCGATCTCGACATAGCTGGGCCAGCGGACGATCCCGAAGGCCTCCGATGCCAGGATGACGCCGGGCCGCAGCGTCGGGTCGTTCGCGTCGTCGGCCTCGACCACGACCCGTGCGACGGGGGAGAGGAGTTCCACGAGCTCGTCGGCGACCGGCCCGGCTCCCTTGACGACGGCGACGACATGGTCGCGTCCGCCGGGGACGGTGGCCGCGATCCGGGCGAAGCCCGGGGCCTGCTCGCGGCAGGGCCGGCAGGTCGTGGAGAAGAAGCCGACGGCGGCGGGCCCGGTCAGGTCGGTGTCGCCGATCGGGCCGTCCTGGCGGGTGGTCACCCGGAAGGCGGGCACGGGGGATCCGTCGCTCAGGCGGTTCTCCGGCACGGTGACGGCCGCGTCCCCCGCGGGTCCGCCGTGACCGTGCCCGCCGTCGGCGATGCGGCGGGCGAGCGCCAGGAGCAGCAGCAGGTTGAGCACGCCGATGACGGCGTTGACGCAGACGACGACGGTGGTGGTGACGGACAACGGTGCCTCACTTCCGTGCGCTTGACGGTGGCCGGACGGCCACCGGCCGGACCGTGGTCGGTGCCGGTTCTCGGAGGGTGGGGTGCGGGCCCGCGCGCACGGCGCGCGCGGTGCCGCCCGGCCCCGGTCAGGAGGGGCGGGTGAAGAGACCGGCCAGGGTGTCGGTGGAGATCAGCAGGACGCCGGTGACGACGGCGACCAGCCCCGCCGCGAACGCGGCCGGCAGCTCGGGCGGCAGCGCGGCGCCGGGGCCCGCGGCCGCCGCGGCGGCGCCGAGGCCGCACACGGCCAGCAGCACGCCGTTGCGCACCAGGTGCGCGGGGCCCACCGGTGTGCGCGAGGCGCCGAAGCAGGCGCACGAGACGTCGTCGTCCCGGCGGATCAGGACGACCAGCACCGCCGTGAAGGCCGCGATCAGGGCGGCGGCGCCGAGGAAGGCGGCGACACCGGCCGGTCCGGGCAGCCAGACCAGCGCGATCGCGGAAGTCTCGGCGGCGATCACGGCCGCGCCGACCGGCCCCGCGAGGCGGCGGGGCACGATGCCGAGGTCCGCGACGGTCCCGGTGATGCCGCCGGGCGCGCGCAGTTTGCCGGTGACCGAGGCCAGCAGGGTCAGGGCCAGGGCGCACCGTGCGCCGAAGAGCAGGTATTCCATGTCTCCCGTCCTGTCCGTCCCGGATTCCGGGCCGGCCCCCGGCGGGCCGGCGGTGCCGGGTCCCGGCGGCGGGCGGTGCCGCCGGGACCCGGTGGTGCGGCCGGTCCGTCAGCAGGCCCCGTAGACCACGGTGACCGTGCAGGTCGGCGCGGCGGCGCAGTTCCAGGAGCAGCAGAAGCGGGTGTACAGGTTCTCGCCCGAACACCAGCTGGAGCTGCCGGCCGGGCACGCGCACGCGGCGGCCGCGGTCTCCTGGGGCAGGACCCGTGCGAACGCGCGGCCGGCGAAGGCGGACAGACTCTTGACCATTAGGTTCCTCCGATGACGTGGAATGACGAGTACGGCTGTTCGGGAGCTCCCTTGATCGTGCGCGGGACAACGTAACGACGGCCCGCCGGAAACGTCTAGACCAATAGCCGCCCCGGGGTCCGGCCGGGCGCCGCGGTTCGCCGGGTCCGCCGCAGGTGGCGGACGAAGAGCAGCAGGTGGGCGCGACGGTGCCACGAAATTGGTCTAGTCCATATGGTGATACGGGCCGGGGCGAACGAGGCGCCCTCCGGGCGGAGTTGGCCCGGCCTGATCCGCGGTGGCGCGGGCATCCGTTCGCTATGACGAAGCTTCTGCGCAAGAGTGACGGCTCCGCCCCGGAGCCCGCCGTCGTGCGTGGCGCCCGGCGCACGGTCGCGGTCGTCGTTGCCGCGCTGGTGTGCCTGGCCCTGGTGGTCACCCTGCTCGTGGGGTTCAACCCGTTCGGGGGCCTGGGCGACCTGTTCGGCGAGCGGACCGAGGACCGGACCGGCCCCGTCCTGCTGAAATCCGTCCGCGACCTCGACCGCTACGAGGGCGCGGCAGGCGACTTCCAGGTCGTCGTCGACCTGGAGAAGGACACCAAGTTCCTCCCGGACGCCATCCGGGGAACCCGCACCCTCTTCGTCGGCGCCGGCAGTGTCTCGGCCTACGTCGACTTCGGATCCCTCCGCGAGGACAGCGTCCGCGTGAACGACGACCGCACCGAGGCGACCGTCCGACTGCCGCACGCCCGCCTGGGATCCGCCGCCCTCGACCCGGACCGCTCCTACGCGGTCTCCAAGGAACGCGGCCTGCTGGACCGGCTCGGCGACCTGTTCTCCGACAACCCGGCCGACGAGCGCGCCGTCCACCGGCTCGCCGCCGACCACATCGACAAGGCCGCCCGCGAGAGCGGCCTGACCGCCCGCGCGGAGAAGAACACCACCGCCATGCTGGAGGGCCTGCTCGGCTCCCTCGGCTTCCGCTCGGTGACGGTCGTCTACGGCTGACCGCGCCCTTCCGGTCCACGGCCGACCGCGGTCGGCCACGGCCGGCCGGAGCGCCGGAGGCCGTGGAAGGCCCCGAACACATCGCCGCCCACCCGGTGTCCGGGTGGGCGGCGATCTCGTTCCCCGCGACGCGTCAGCGGCGGCGGCCGGTGCGCAGTGCGCCGCCCACCCCCGCCACGTGCAGCGCCAGGCACATCAGCCCCAGCAGCATGATGTTGCCCGACGAGAACACGTCGTTGGTGCCGAGATCGGCGGCGTTGATGAGGAAGGAGATGAAGAACAGAACGGCGGCGGCGATACCCAGCATGGAACAACTCCTCTGTGCGCGGGGACGGATCGCTTTGGTGCAACCGTGCGTGTGCCCCGGGAAAGCGCTCGCAGACACGTTCGATGTGAGTTGTGTGCGGGCCGGGGCCGTCAGGCCGTCGGGGCGGGGCCCGGGGGCAGGTGGACGGTCATGACGAGGTGGCAGGTCCCGGTTCCCGCGCCGCGGTAGGTGTGCGGGGCGTCGCCGTCGAAGGTGGCGGTCTGGCCCGTCTCGACGGGGTGTTCCGTGCCGTCGACGACCAGGGTCATCCGGCCGCCGGTGACGCTGACGGTCTCCACGACGCCCGCCTGGTGCGGGTGGCTGGTGTACTCCTCGCCGGGCTCCAGTCTCCAGCGCCAGACCTCGACCGGAGCCGCCCCCGTGGTGGTGAGCATCAGCCGGGCCTCGCCGCCCCGTTCGCCCGCCCACAACGGCATCACGGCATCGGCGGACACCACCCGGACCCTGCTGTGGGCCGGGCCCTCCAGCAGGGCGGACACCGAGACGCCGAGGGTGTCGGCGAGCCGGACCAGGGTGGCGAAGTTGGGGTTGCCCTGGGCCTTCTCCAGGCCGACCAGCGCCCCCTTGCTGACCTTGGCGCGCCGGCCCAGTTCGTCGAGGGACAGGCCCGCGCGGGTGCGCGCGGCCCGGACGTTGTGGGCGAGCGTGCGCAGTGCCGCCTCGGCTTCGGGCATCCGGTCACCGTCCTGACAAGGGGATCATTCCAATGCACCGTCCGGTCATTCAATTGACAGGCGGCGGTCGGTTCATTGTACGGTCGGGTCGTTCCGACGTGAAAGCAAGGGAAGTCCTCATGACCGTCCTCCGTATCGCCCCCGCCGTGGCCGACGCCTTCCCCGACACCCTGATCGCCCTGGTCACCGCCGCCGGCATGCGCGGGCACGAGCCCTGGCCCGCCACCGACGCGGCCGTGCGGGAGCTGGAGCGGCAGCTCGCCGACGGGCGCCGGCAGCCCGCGGGCGAGGACGATCCGCGCATCGCCTCCTGGCACGCCGCCTACCGCTCCTTCGGCACCAACCCCCGCCGCGTGCGCCCGAGCGTCGACGCGCTGGGGCGCCGGCTGGCCAAGAAGGGTGTGCTGCCGCGCATCAACGCGGCCGTCGACTCCTACAACACCGTCTCCGTCGGCCACGGCCTTCCCGCGGGCGCCTTCGACCTCGACCGCGTCGTCGGGGACATCGACATCCGCCACGCGGACGGCGGCGAGGGGTTCACCCCGCTCGGCGAACCGGACACCGTCGAGAACCCGAAGCCCGGCGAGATCGTCTACGCCGACGCCGCCGGTGTGCTGACCCGCCACTGGAACCACCGCGACGCCCACCGCACCCGCGTCACCGAGGACTCCACCCGTGTCGTCTTCGTCCTGGAGACCCTGCGCGCCACCCCCGACGGGGACGTCCTGAGGGCCGCGGCCCACGAGTTGCAGGGCCTGCTCCTGCCGCACGCCGAGCGGACGGCGGTGTACTTCCTCGACCCCGCCCGGCCCGAGGCCGACATCGCGGCCGGCCGGTAGCGGCGCGGGGTGCCGGCCGCGGATCCCCGCATGTCAGGGCCCGGCCGGGGCAGCCGGTCAGGGAACCCCGGCCGGGGCAGCCGGCCGGGGGACGCGTGAACCGATCCCGGGCGGCCCGCAGCGGCCGCCCCCGCCGAGAGGACGTCAGGATGGCCGATGGGCAGGCAGTGGCCGGCAGCGAGGGGACGCCGCGGTTCCCGGGTGTGGTGGAGCCGCTGATGGACATGGAGCTGCGGATGCTCGTCCGGCTGGTGGACCAGGACGAGGAGAACCGGTCCCACTTCGGGGTGTCGCTCAACATTCCCGGCGGGGTGATCTACGGGCAGGTGGTCAGCCGCGACGCCTACGCGCGGGAGTGGGAGTCCTCCCTGCGCGGCCTTCCCGGCGCCGGCGCCGAGGGCCTGGCCCGTATCCCGCGCCTGATCGACGAGGTCGTCGAAGGCCGGCGGGACGAGCGCGAGGCCGACCCGCTCCCGAGGTGGGTCCACCTGCGGAATGCCACGTTCCTCACCGGCGCCACAGCCCAGACGATGCACTACGAACTGTGGCGCGGACGCCTCGCCGACGTCGTCGGCTGGTCGCTGTCCATCCCCTCCTGAACGGCCCCTCCGCACCCGGCGACACGCCGTCGCAAGGGGGAACTCCGAGGGCCCGCGGGGCGCTCGCCCGGGCATGTGCCCCGCTCCGCCGAGCCCTTGACACGCTCATCACCACTTGTATGGTCTAGGCCAACAGAACTCGCCGCTCCGTTTGGGGAGTTGATCCCTTCGCGGGGGAGACACCCCCTGCCCGGATGGCGAGCGCGCGTCACCT
Organism: Streptomyces zhihengii; assembly: GCF_016919245.1. Classification (NCBI taxonomy): domain Bacteria; kingdom Bacillati; phylum Actinomycetota; class Actinomycetes; order Kitasatosporales; family Streptomycetaceae; genus Streptomyces; species Streptomyces zhihengii. The sequence goes on from NZ_JAFEJA010000002.1 coordinate 1,529,870, forward strand.
TCCGCCTCTTGGCCCCACCCAACGAGAGGCCGGCCCGGCGCGTGCGGTCCCCCCACTCGACCGCACGCGACCGGACGGCCAGATGTGAAGGAGTTCCCCATGCACGCCAGCAGGAAGACGGCTGCCCTTCTCGGCGCCGTGCTCGCCCCCGTCGTCGCGCTCACCCTCCCCGCGGGGACGGCGAGCGCCCACGGCTACATCTCTGATCCGCCCAGCCGCCAGGCGCAGTGTGCCGCGGGCACGGTGTCCTGCGGAGACATCAGCTACGAACCGCAGAGCGTCGAGGGCCCCAAGGGGCTGACCAGTTGCAGCGGCGGCAACAGCCGCTTCTCCGACCTGGACGACGACGGCAAGGGCTGGACCGTCACCCCCGTCCCGAAGAACGCCACGTTCTCGTGGAAGCTGACCGCCCGCCACGCCACCAGCACCTGGGAGTACTTCGCCGGCGGGCAGCGCATCGCCCAGTTCGACGACGGCGGCGCACAGCCCGGCGCGGTCGTGAACCACCAGGTCGACTTCGGCGGCCTGAGCGGGCAGCAGAAGGTGCTCGCCGTCTGGAACGTCGCCGACACCGACAACGCCTTCTACGCCTGCATCGACGTCAACGTCGGCGGCTGACACACCACTCGGGGCCGGTCCCGTCACGGGACCGGCCCGCCCGGCCGGCGATCCGGCCCCCTCCAGGCGCACCCCGGCGTCCCCCCACACGCACGCCCCTGCGCCGCCGCACATCCCCCCACACCCCACAGGAGCGACACCGTGCACCGACGCATCCTCGGACTGCTCGCCGCCACCGGCGCGGCCGCGGCCCTCTGCACCCTGACCCTCGCCCCCTCCGCCTCCGCCCAAAAGGCGGGAAGCGGGACCGACGCCGCCGCG